>PMMJ01000099.1 GCA_003162255.1 Acidobacteriaceae bacterium
GACGCCTGGCGCACCATCCAGCGGGCGCATGCCATCGCGAACGGAGTTTACGTGGGTGTGGTGAATCGCGTTGGATTCGAGACGGGCAACATCCGCGGCAATTCCGCCCCTGGCAAAGGGCTCGAATTCTGGGGAGGATCGTTTTTTTGCGATCCCTTCGGCCGCGTGTTGGCCGAAGCTTCGCACGACAAGGAAGAAATATTGTTGGGCGAAGTGGACTTGCATCATTTGGAGGACATTCGCCGCAACTGGCCTTTTCTGCGCGANNGGGCAAGTTCGAGCCGATCCCGTGGGTGTATGCCGAGATCGTCCGCACGCTGGCGCGGCACGAGCGGGTGGACGTGATGGTCAATGGCGCGAGTTGGGAGAAACGCGCGCGCGCCGTGCTCGAAAAAGCGGATGCGCTTTCGGATAATGTTTGCTTTCACCGCTGGCGCACCAATCGCGTGTGGACGCGCGACTCGGGTTGCATCTTTCTGACGCCGTCCGCCGAGCATCATGATGCAGATTCCGGACTGCTCGCCCTGCACTTTCAATTCAACGGCTGGGCCAAGTATCCGAATTACAATTTCGATGAAAAAGTTGGAGAGCGCATGGCGAAGGACGCTGGCGTTCGCGTGGTCCAGCCGGTCTTTGTTGATTCGAGCAAAAACGTTCACCGCGTCGTGCTGGAAGGCGGATCGATCGACGTCAACGGCTGCGGCGCTCTGCTCACTACCGAAGAATGCTTGCTCTCCACCACGCAACAACGTAACCTACCCATGGACCGCGCTGCCTATGAACAGCTATTCGCCGATTATTTTGGCGCGCAGTCCGTCATCTGGCTGGAAAGCGGGATCGCCGGTGACGACACTCACGGCCACGTCGATGACATCACCCGCTTCGCCGGTCCGAACACTGTGGTCTCCATGGTCGAGCCGAATGAGCAGAGTGAAAACTACGCGGCCCTCCACGCGAACCTCGGCCGGCTGAAAAACGCGCGCACTGCTGAGGGACAGAAGCTGGAGATCGTCGAAATTCCCATGCCGCGTCCTGTCGTGTTCGAAGGCCGCCAGTTGCCCACCAGCTACGCCAATTTTTATATCGCGAATGGGGCAGTGCTCGCGCCGGTCTTCAACGATCCGAATGACCGTATTGCGCTCAACACGCTGGCGGAGGTTTTTCCGACGCGCGAAATCGTGCCGATTTATTGCGGCGATCTGATCTGGGGATTTGGCGCCCTGCACTGCATGACGCAGCAGCAGCCGGGAAGATAATCCAAGCTGCTTGTGGAGCGCCGGGCGTCCCCGTGCCGGCTGCATCGCGGACGGACGAGGGCACCCGTCTCTCCATTAGCACTGCACCAGTCGTGCTCTGTATCATTTACACTCTTACCCGTGAACGCCGAGATCATTGCCGTCGGGTCTGAGTTGCTTACTCCCCATCGCCAGGACACCAACTCGCTCTATCTCACCGAAAAGCTGAATGAACTGGGCGTTGAAGTGCGCTTCAAGTGCATTGTGGGCGACGACCGCGAAGGACTGACTGCGGCCGCCAAACTCGCGATGCGGCGTTCGGACATTATCGTTTTCACGGGCGGCCTTGGCCCCACGGAAGATGACCTGACGCGCGAAGCGGTGGCCGATGCGCTGGGGTTGAAACTGCAGCGCGATCCGCAGGTGATCGCGAGACTTGAAGAGCGCTTCGCCAAGCGCGGCATGAAGATGTCCGCCAATAATGCCAAGCAGGCCGACATTCTGGCTAGCGCCATGGTGTTGCCGAACTCGCTTGGCACCGCGCCCGGCCAGTGGATCGCCGGAAAGTACGACGGGCAGGAGCGGCTGCTGATGCTGCTCCCCGGGCCTCCGTATGAACTCAAGGCGCTGTTTGAAACGGAATGCATTCCGCGACTGCGGGCGCGAGTCCCGGTCCAGCACATTGCTACTCGCACGCTCAAAATGGCGATGATGCCCGAATCGCAAGTGGACGCGCGGGTTGCGCCGATTTACAAAACTTACACCGATGTGGAGACCACTATTCTGGCGGGCAGGGGCGAGATTCAGCTCCACTTGCGCTGCCGCAAGGAATCCGAAGCGGAGGCCGAGGCGCGCGTCGAGGAACTCGCCGAGAAGATCGAAGACGAACTTGGCGATGCCATTTTCTCGCGCAAGGGGGAGACCATCGAGCAGATTGTCAGCTATCTACTGCAGATGCGCAGCATGACGCTGGCCGTGGCGGAATCTTGTACCGGCGGCCTGCTGGCAGAGCGCATCACTTCGCTCAGCGGCAGCTCGCGCTATTTTCTGGGCGGAGCGGTGGTTTACTCGAACGAGTTGAAAACGCAATTTGCCAACGTTCCTAAAGCCCTGATCGACCAGCACGGGGCGGTCAGCCGCGAAGTGGCGGCTTCCATGGCTGAGGGCATCCGCAAGCGTTGCCTTGCGAGCTACGGAGTCGGAATCACCGGTGTCGCCGGGCCGAGCGGCGGAACCGAGCAGAAGCCGGTGGGGTTGGTCTACATCGCGCTCGCGGGAGAAGAAGGCACGCAGGTGGTCGAACGCACTTTTCCCGGCGACCGCAAACGCATCCGCCAATTCGCCACGCAACAGGCGTTGGAGATGATCCGCCGGGCGCTGCTGTAAGGCGCAGATATTACTGAGCCAGTGGAGCAGCGGGCGCCTCGGCCGTCTTGCCGGGCGGGGACGCCCGGCGCTGCACTCGATCGATTTACCCATGCGAATATTTATCGGCATCGATCTTGACCCTGAAGTCCGCGCGCGGATTGCGCGCTTCCTGGAAGGCGTGCAGGGTTTCGCGCCCGAGGCGCGCTGGGTGCGGCCGGAGTCTCTGCATATTACATTGAAGTTCATCGGAGAACAAACGCCAGAGCGGGTTGAGGCTATCACCGAACGTTTGCGACGGGTCGGGGGCAGCGTGTTCGAAATTCGCACCGGCGGATACGGATTCTTCCCTACGGCAAAGGCTCCGCGCGTATTCTGGATCGGAACCCACGGCGGGCCACAACTCGCGGAACTGGCCCAGAGCATCGACACGGCCACGGCCGAACTCGGCATCCCGCGCGAGGATCGGCCTTACAGTCCACATCTGACGCTGGCACGCGGCGGCGCCGGGAGAAGTTCGGGCTCGCCGAAGTTTCGCAAAGGCGACGGCCCCAACACGATTTTCGCGACGCTCGAAAAACGGCTGGCCGCGATGGGTGAGCTTGATTTCGGCTCGATGACGGCCCACGAGTTTATTCTCTTTCAGAGTCAGCTTTCACCGGGAGGATCGAAGTACACGAAGCTGGAACGGTTCGCGCTCAATCGAAATGGTTAGTGGAGCGATGGGTGCCTCGCTCGTCCCGCCGGACGGGAACGCCCGGCGCTCCACCAGCAAGAGAGCGCAACATTCGATAGACGAACATGAGTCCCTACCTCATCGCCGCCGCCGCGGGCTACCTGTTCGGGTCCATCCCGTTCGGCTATCTCCTGGTGCGGATTTTCACTGGTCAGGATGTGCGCTCGAGTGGCAGCGGCAATATTGGCGCGACCAACGTGGCCCGCAAATCGCCTGCGCTTGGAGTTACGACTCTCGTTCTCGACGCCGCTAAGGGCTTGGCTGCGGTGCTGGTGGCGCGGGTTCTGTTCGGCGGACCGCATCAGCAACTCATCATGACCACGGCGGCGTTCTTCGCCGTGCTCGGCCATGTATTCCCAGTGTGGCTCAAATTTCGCGGCGGCAAGGGCGTCGCCACCAGCCTTGGAGCTTTTATATTGCTCACCCCGAAATCTATTTTGTGCCTGGTGGTCCTGTTTTTGATCATCGCCGTCGCCCTCCGCTACGTCTCGCTTGGCTCGATTGCTGCGGCTGCTGCTTTTCCGCTGCTGGCATGGGCACTGAACGAATACGCGGACTCGCGGCAACTGATTTTTATCACAGTGGTCTCGGCGCTTGTTATCTGGAAGCACCGGCAAAACATCGGCCGCCTCTCGACCGGAACGGAATCAAAGTTCGGAGCAAAGGCGGAAACAGACTCAGACACAGAGTCCGGAACGTTGGGAGCAACCCACAGATGAGCCGCATTGCGATCATCGGCGCAGGTGCATGGGGCACCGGACTGGCAATCGTCCTGGGACGTAAAGGGACGCACCATGTCCCGCACGACATTCGGCTCTGGGCCAACGAGCCGGAAGTGGTGGAGAGCATTGCCAGAAGCCGGATCAACGAACATTTTCTGCCTGGCTTTATCCTGCCCGAATCGATTGCAGCGACCTGCGATCTGGACGCCGCGCTTGAAGCGGCGGAAATCGTCGTCAGCGTCATGCCTTCGCAGCATTGTCGAGCGCTATTCGAACGCATGGCACCGACTCTCCGGCCGGAGACACTTTTCGTGAGCTGCACCAAAGGACTCGAAGACGGGACGCTACTGCGCATGACGGAAGTGATTGGCGATGTATTGGGCAGCCGCGACTTTACGCCTCGTGTGGGAGCGCTCAGCGGCCCGTCGTTTGCCAAAGAGGTGGCGCGCGGCGATCCGACGGCCGTGACCGTGGCGTCCGTTGACGGAGAAGTGACGCGGGACGTGCAGTCGGCGTTCAACGATTCCCGCTTCCGCGTCTATACCAACGACGACGTGATCGGCGTGGAGCTGGGGGGAGCGCTGAAGAATATCATCGCCATCGCCGCCGGCGTTTGCGATGGCGTCGGCCTCGGCCACAATTCGGCGGCGGCGCTGATCACTCGCGGTCTCGCCGAAATGGCGCGGCTGGTCGTGGCTTGTGGCGGACGCCTCGACACCATGGCTGGGCTTGCCGGGCTGGGCGATCTGGTCCTGACCTGCACGGGAGATCTCTCGCGCAACCGCGGCGTGGGCGTTGAACTGGGCAAAGGCCGCAAGCTACCCGACATTATCGCCGCGATGCACGGAGCCGTCGCCGAAGGGGTTTTCACCACCAAAGCCGCGGTTGGTCTGGCGGGCAAGAAGAACGTCGAGATGCCGATCACCGAGCAGATGTTCGCCATCCTGGAAAACGGCAAGTCGCCGCATCTGGCCATCGAAGAGTTGATGACGCGGGCGGCGCGAGCGGAAATCCATTGAGTGTGGAAAGTGGAGCAAGACTAAGGCTGGTGCCCGGAGACGGAATCGAACCGTCACGTCCTGTTACGGACCCGGGATTTTAAGTCCTGTTAGCATGCTCATAAACAACGGCAAATAAACGGCTTATATTTAACGACTGTGAAACTGTGTAAGCGAATGTGTAAGTCACAACGGTATCCATGGATTTCATCGGCGCTGTCGTTGTGAGCTCGATCTGCATATCTCGCCTGCACAAAGTATCAAGAAATGATCCTTTGCGACACTGAATTCAGAACCTGAAGCTCCCTCCCCGCCCCTCGCGATGTGCCGGTTTATTCGGTGTGTTGTGCCAGAGCAGGCGCAATCTCGGGCTTGCCGTGTTTGGCGAACAGATCATTGAAAGCCTCGGCCACGAGGTTGTGCAGCGTCGTGTCGCTCTGCACCGCCAGGATTTTGAGCTGGTCGCGCACCTGCTTCGGAAAGTGAACGGTGATGGGACTCGTCCCTCCCCTGCTCTTCGACACCGGCGCTTTTGTTTTGCGCACGGCCGGTTGCTCGGCGGCGGGCTTCCTGTGACGGGCGCTGCCGCTTGTTTCAGCCAGCAATGTGGCCAGGTCTGCTTTGTTGCTCATGGTGCTCCTTCTTGGGTTTGCTCTTCTGTTGTACGAGAACGCTCAAAATATACTTGTAGACTTGTAGGATTTCAGCGGCGCCCTTCCCTCTCTGGTCGTATTCCTGGGCCGCCAGCCCGACCGCGCCGGAATCCCCGAACACGGCGCGGTTCCCGAGCATGACGGGACATACCGGAATCTGCAGCCGGTTGAGAAACGCGCGGGCCTGCTCATGCCGGTCGCCGAAGGCGGGCACGGCATTGAGGATGGCAAGCGCCGGGGTGTGGCCGGCGAGCGCCAGGATCTCTTTCGTATTCGGAATGGTTTCGAGGTCGTAAGCCTGCGGGCGGCACGGGATCAGCACGAGGTCGGCCACCTTCGCCGCAGCGAGAGCCGATTGCTCGGACCGTGCCGGTGTGTCGATAACCGCGAAATCCACGCCGTTCTCCTCGGCCTTTTCGAGAGCGGCGGCGAGTCGGGAGGGCTGGGCGTCGATGACGACCGGGCCGTCGCCTTTCCGGCGGTCCTTCCAGTTGCAGGCGGTGGCCTGCGGATCGAGGTCAAAGATAAGAGCCTTCAGGCCGACCTGGCCCGCTGCGACGGCGAGGGACACGGCGAGGGTTGTCTTGCCGGTTCCTCCCTTCTGTGCGATGAGCGCAATTGTGTACATGTCTGGTTTCCTGATTTGAGGGATGGAGAGAACGAGGAATGTCTACTACGAGGCTTGGAGGATAGGAGGATAGGAGGATAGGAGGATTCGAGGGAACGAGATTTGTATACATGTCTAGTTGTCTACTCCGTGACAATGAGGATTGGCTGGTTCGAGGATTGGCGGAACCGAGGAAACTATCCCTGTATACATTTAGGCTTTGAGGCATGGAGACTTCGAGACCTGGAGGATTCTAGAGATCGAGAGTTTGAGACTGTGAGGATTTGGGGATTGCCGGGAAGGCTGATTCGCTCACTGCCTACAAGTAGGAGAGTAGAGGAATGCGGGGAGACGGTCAATCGCCATGACGGTGCGCCGCGTTATCCCTCGTCATTCGGGGACGTGCTTCGCCGGGGTTCCTTGCCAAGCGCCTCAAGGCAGACGATCCGCAGTTCGGCCATATCGCGGTCGAACATGGCCTTGAATTCGTCCCATTCCGCGACAAAGCTGTCCACCCGTGGTTCCCGGCCGCGATTGACCTCGCGGGCGAACTGGTTGAAGTTCGAGCCGATCTTGTTNNGCGATCCCAAGGCGGTCCGGACCTTCGCGACCGCCGCCAGGTCAAGACGCGAAGCACGAGTGCGGCTGCGGAGGAGGGCGTTTCGCATAATAGAGCTGACTGACTCTCCCCGCTTTTGGGCGATCCGGCGTATGGCGGCTGCCTCCTCGGGATTGATGCGCATCGTCACGATGCCGGTCCGTTGCCGTTTTTCGCTGCCGCTGCGGCGTGCCATAAGACCTCCCCTTGTTGAAATCCGATGATACTTCAGGTTGAGTTAACGGAAGGTTTACGACCGCGCGGCGTATAGCCGCGAAAGCAAGGGGAGGCGGGTTCCAAGGGGGCAAACCCCTGGCGCGGTCCATGGCTGCGAAAGCCTGGTCGATGGGTGTCCAGAGGGAGAGCGAAGTCTCCCTTGGTCTGGGGGTCCAGGGCGGGCACGAAGGCCCCCCTTGGTCGTGGGTCCGGGGGATGAAATCGCCACGGTCGGGTCCACGGGCAGAAAGCCCTGGCCGGNNCTGAATTTGTTGGAGGCACTATAACGCAAACGTCACGAGCGTTTCCACAAAAAATAGCCGGCATCGGTGAAGAAATCGTTAACGAAAGAGGCTCGTCGGGGCGCGGTTTTTTTCGTAATCCTGATGCGGTCCGCTTGGCCCATAGAAGCGCGTCGAGCCCAGTGGGAATTTCAGAGCGGGAAGGAAGCGCCAGTGACCGGAAGCTGCGGGCGGCTCAACCTCGGTCAAAGGCGGAGTCTTCCTGTGCGAGCCAAGAGTCGCCATCAAACAAGTGGCCTCCGCGCATACCGGAGTGTGGTAAAAAGGCCCTAAGCTCCCAGTCCTATGAGCACGCGCATCGCAACCGCGGAATGGGCTGATCCGGCCCTTGTCGAGGAGAAATACCTCTACCGCAACGGGACTGTCTGGCTCGGGCGCTCGGCCAGTGAGCATCCGGTTCCGGTCGGCTACAGCGATGACCGCCACGTCTGCGTCGTCAGCGGATCGCGCGGCGGCAAGGGCACAACGTCAATCGTTAATAATTTAATTCTGTGGCCGGGGTCGATCTGCGTCGTGGACCCCAAGGGCGAAAATGCCACGGTCACAGCCGCCAGGCGGGGCAGGGGCTCGAAGCATTGCCGTGGCCTCGGGCAGGCAGTCAGGGTGCTGGACCCGTTCAAGGCGGCGCAGGTAGACGACAGCCTCCGGGGCCGGTTCAACCCGCTCGACGCGCTCGATCCAGCCAGTGATGAGTCCATCGACGAGGCCGGGCGGATTGCCGACGCCGTCGTCGTCATCCACGAAAGCAACGATCCGTTCTGGGATGAGTCGGCGCGGTCCATGGTCAAGGGCCTGCTTCTGCATGTCCTGACGGCGCCGGAATACGAAGGGCGAAGAAACCTGGTCACGGTCCGCAAGCTCATCATGCGGGGCGATTGGGAAGCGGTCGAAGCGCTGCGGGACGCGGGCGAGACGGACATTCCCCCTGCCCATGGACTGCTGTGGACCGCGCTGGCGAACAACCGGGCTTTTGACGACCTGATCGCCGGCATCGGGGACAGCTTCACCAACATGCTGCTGAATTCTCCGAAGCAGTTCGAGAGCGTCCTTCAGGTGGCAAACCGCAATACCGAATTCATCGACAGCCCGGCGATGCAGCGGTGCCTTGAGGCGTCTGATTTCCAGCTTTCCGAACTGAAGACGCTACCCGAGGGGCTGAGTGTCTATCTGTGTCTGCCGCAGCGTTACATGAGCACGCATTTCCGGTGGCTGCGAATGATGATCGCCCTGACTGTCACGGAAATGGAGAAGGTGAGGGGACAGCCGGTAACCGGGTATCCGGTCCTGATGCTGCTGGACGAATTTGCGGGGCTGAAACGGATGGAGGTTATCGAGTACGCGGTCGCCCAGATCGCCAGTTACGGCGTCAAACTTTTCTTCGTTCTGCAAAGCCTGGAACAGCTCAAGGCAGTCTACAAGGACAACTGGGAAACATTTCTCGCCAACTCCGGGCTCAAGGTTTTTTTCAATCTTGAGGATCATTTCTCGCGCGAATACGTCTCGAAGCTGATCGGGGAAACCGAGGTGATCCGCGAGGTGCGGTCGGAAAGTGACAGCACTTCGGAAAGCGAAAGCCGTTCGCGCAGCACGTCACGGTCACAGTCGGAAAGCCGGGGGCGGTCGTCGTCGACGGGAACGTCCGAAAACGAAGGGACCAACAGCTCCGTCAGCACCGGGAAATCATGGGGGTCCAACAGGTCCGAAAGCCGTTCGCAGAATTACAGCTATGCGCAGGGCTGGATCTTCCGCAATTACGATAACCAGAGAATCGGGGACGGCAGAAGCCAGTCGACGGGACATTCGGTAACCGAGACCAAAGGTCAGTCGCACGGTGTATCGCACGGCACGTCGCGATAGCGCACTGACGGAACATCGGAGACGTTGGGAACCAGCACGAGTGAAACCGAAGGCGCGACCCGCGGCACTTCGCAATCCCGCACGGCCGGGTCGAGCGAAACCATCCAGAAGCGCGCGCTGGTGACACCCGATGAGATAGGGCAGGTTTTTTCCCGCGTCGATGACCGGGCGGACCGTGCCTATCCGGGGCTGGCCCTGGTGGTGATTTCCGGGGCGCGTCCCGTGCCGCTGCGCCGCGTTAATTACTACGAGGATTTCCAGTTCATGGAGATGTTCGAGCCGCATCCCGATTATCCGTTCGTCGGGCCGAAGCAGCTGACGGTGGAAGCCGGCGCGATGGGAAGACTTGTGAAGTTTTTCGGATCACAGGGCGTTTGGCTGTGCATCCAGGAATGGTTAATTCAGCCCGGACAGATGGTTGTGNNCTGCCATCAATTGGGGCAGAGAAATTATCGGGCACATACGGGCGCCGCGATCGGGCATGGTGGCAGCGGTAGCCGCTATTCAAGACAGAAGCTCCCCTCCGCAGGGGCCGCTGTTTTCCATCCGGTATTTCGAGGACGGCGCCGCGATGGGCGAGCCGTTCGGCGACATCACGTCATGGATGGAAAAGGCCAGGATTTCGCTGAAACAGCAGCGCGAAGCTGCGAACAAGAGAGCGACCAGGATCGCATGCGTGCTGTTGGGAGTGACTGTTCTGGGAGCTCTCATCGGCGGCGCGATCTGGGGCGCTGGCGGGGNNAAATTGCTGTGAGTTCCACAACGGACAAAAGCCAAAACCCGGCGCCTCAGCCGCCAACATTGACTGCGCCTCCGGTGGAAATTGGCGTCACGTCCATGACGGACAAAAGCCCGGAGCCAGCATCGCAGCCGTTTGAATCCGCTCCGCAGCCGGCAGCGCCGGCACGATCGGCGGCGACCGTCCACGCCACTCCCAACGAGGCCGAGCCCAGGGAGATTGCTGCTCCCCAAAAGCGCAGAGCGCCGGTTGGAATCCTGGTTTCCCTTGGCGGGATTCTGATCCTGCTCGTCGCTATAGCGGCGACGGTGCTGATGGGAATTCGGCGAGCCGCTCCGTTGATGGTCGGAAAGGTCGATGTCTCGCATTTCGCTGGCTTGAGACCCGGCGACACGCCGCAGCGGGTCGCCTCGCTTCACGGGCAGCCCACGTTTGACAACGGTGAGGTTAGAGTTTACGACGAGGGTTACTTGACGGTGAACTACAAGGACAATGGCGTTAAGAGCGTTGCTCTAACCGGACGCAGCCGAGGACGGGACCTTGTGCGATCACGTGCCGGCGATGATGCCTTGATCGATCTTATCGGCCAGACAGAAGCGGACGCTGTTGCCATGCTGGGTCCGCCGACACGGCGAAATCCTCGGGACGCTGACCATTACGTTCTTTACTGGGGCTTCCCGATGGCAGGCAGGCCATCAGAGAAGGAAACGCTAAGTGCAGGGAGCGAACAGACGGTCTTTCTTGATTTCGAACGTTCCGATAGCTGGGCGCTAACCATTACGTGGTGAATAAACAGGGGATCATGAAAGGCAAGCAGGTCTACCGATCCCTGTCGCGTTCGTGATCGTGGGATTTTCCCTGCCGGGCCTTGAATGTTTCCTGTGCTTTTTTCGCCGCCTCCAGCTTGGCGGCTTCGCTGTCGTGTTCTTTCCCCAGCTTCGTTGCGGCGGCGTAGCGGTCGGGGGTCGCCCGCATGGGTCCGCTCGGCGTGGGCTTGAGGACCGGCGCATCCTCCTTGACCATCTGTGAGCCTTCCGCCGGCGGTCTTTCGGTCTGACTTTCCTTCTGCTGCTGGTTGTCGTTCTGTGCGCGGGCGAATTGATCGCGGAGCGCGCGCGCGCGGTCGAGGGCGCTTTCCTCATGATGCAAGCCTTCGACGCTCTTGGCGACGGACGTGGGCCGGTCGGCCATAAGCCCCGATGATACCGCAAAAAAAGCAGCAAAAAGCGGACAAAGAAAAGGCGGCGACCCTTGCGAGCCGCCGCCCTGTGATTATTCATCGTCGCCTCGCGGAGTCTCGACGATCTTGGTGTGGGCGAGATCCGCTGCCTTCGCCAGCGAGAGAAGATCATCCGCGTTATAGCTGTGCGAGGATTTCCAGTTGCCTTCCGCATCGCGGTAGCGGCGCTCGAAGGTGACGTTGTAGAAAGTGCCCTTTTCCGTCGGGTTCTCCCAGATGCTGGCGGTGATGAGACCGACGCGGACCTTGGCGACCGGGGGGTTCTTGGTTTCAGCGGCTTCGTTTTTCTTCGTGTTCTTCAGTGACATGGTAGTTTCCTTTTCTGTTAGGCCGGCATCATTGCCAGCCTTGTGATTTCGATCAGCCCTGACAAAGCCGGACCGCCCGTCACAGGGAGGGGGATCACCCGCACGGAGTGCCGCGCAGCGGTCTTGCACCCCGGAGTCGTCATCCGGGGGAAAGACGGGGAGACCCTTGCGGGCATAGGGCCGGTTTTCAGGCAGAAATTCACAATAAAGGCTGGCAAATATTGATACCGGGCGAGGCAAGGAAACTATGTCGCTGAACACGATCGCATGAAAAACGCTGTGAAACAGTCAGCACCGGTCATGGTCGGCAATCGGCGATACGGATTATCCGTCAGAAGGGGGAGGGGCCGGACGGGGGCGGGCGCCTATCATATTCGTCGGCGGCGCTGCGGTACGGGTTCTGCATGACGAGGACATAATCGGCGACGGCCCGAGCGTCGCGGAGCGTGGTCAGCGGATAGAAGTTCGGATCAAGCAGGGAAATATAAAAATCGCTGGGACCGACAGTGTCGATGCCCTGCTCGTGGAGAAGCCAGGATTTAACCTGCATCAGCATGCAGGCTTTCTCCTTCATCGTGTGTCGCCCGTCGAGCGTGATTTTCAGGCGGTCGTTTCTGGTGTTGCCGATGGGCGGTTTGCGTACAAGCTGAAGCGGCATGAAAAACCCATTAACAATTGTGCCTATTTTCACTCTACAACCTTAAGGTTAAATATCCGTAAATCGATGCGTTCTCCCTCTGCTGCGTCCCGCACAGAACCTTTCAGACCGGCACGATTGCATACCTGTGTCCTCACGGCCGCAAGGGATCGAATCCGTTTCCCCAACCTTCCCCCGGACAAAGGCTCCGGGGTGCAGGCCGGGTGATCCCCCTCGGTTCTCAACCCCTGACGGCCGGACCTGCGGTTTGCCGTTCCGTGGGCATGAAAGGTCCCAATGGCGGGGCCTCGAACAGGAGGAAAAACGATGAAACTGATTTCAAACCACGAGCTGCAAAAACAGAGTGAAAGCGAATTGTCCGCGTTGTTCTGTACGGTGTCCAAGGGTCTTGTCCGCACGAAGCGCGGATCGCCCGAGCGAAGGGACACTCTCGCTTCTCTNNCTTCTCTGGAAAACATCAGCCGCGCGCGCGCGGTGCGCATGTGCACGAGCCCGCCTTAAACGAGGGCAGGGGGCCTGCACAGACAAAAGTGACTGGCCTTGGTCCGCGCTGATCGTTACTGTGGGGAAAAGATACCAAGAGTCTACCGAAGTGAGTTTTGCCGGGGAGATAACAAAGACAATGAATACGGTTATTCCATGAACAAGAAGAAGGCTTTCTTTTCTTTCATTGCTGCGGTGGTTGTCTTGATTTTGGTGCCGTTTTCGTACGCATGTTCCTGTGGAGCTGCAGAGGCTGAGTTCGACGAATACTTCGCTCTTCGGTTTTCTTCGCCTGAACAAGAAAAGGTGGGTGCTATAAAAACACAATTGGAGGGTTTCAATATTGACCAAAGCGTTCAAGCACAACTCGATGATGAGAAGCGTGTGCCAAACGTTCAGGGGTCGCAGAATCCGTACTATTCATACCATATGAGTACTTGGAGAGGCCTTCTCCGCGAAAATACTATCTATTCGAAATGCCCGAAATTCGTGAAAGTGGAAAAAGATCAGGATTATTCCTGTACGCTTTTCTTCGAATCAAAAGCCGGATTAATAAACAAGGGCTGGCGCATACATTTCGTTATAACGCCCAAGAGAATTGTTACTCATGTTGGCGTTGATCGAGCCTATGGTGTTATCGGATACGAAATTTATGCTGATCCTCTCTGATGAAGCCTTAGTCCCTTGCTCTCTCGCGTGAGGGACTGTCACCGGAAGGCCGAGACTAACTGCAGGCTCGGTAAGCGCAGCGAGTAAGGCCCGACCGGCAAAGCCGGGCACGCCCTACTTCTCCCGGTCCCGCTCAGGGCCGGGAGCCGGTGGCTTGTGCTTTTCCAGGTCTTCCTTAGTCTTGCGGGCCTGTTCCAGTTTCTCGGGAACGATTTCTTCCGTGTGTTCCTGCTGGCCGGACGACGGCTTGCGGGCGGCTTTCGCCTGCTCGAAAGCACGCTGCAGGTCGCCCTTCGTGGTGGCCGGCTTTGATCCTTTACTTTCCCCGCCGCGTGTTTCTGTTGCTTCCTGCCCCTTGGCCGCCGCCGCAAAGTCTTTTTTCAGTTTTCCTTTTTGCCCGCCATCGCCTTTCCTGATTTCGGTCTTGCCGGCAACGGCGGCGGCGAATTCAGGCCGGATGCTGGCGCGGTCCGGGCGAGCGAGCTGCCGCAGAGCTTCGCGGCGCAGCCTCGTCTCCAGGGAGCGGCGCTCGCGCTTGTCGAGGCTGGTAAGGCCGCGCTCCTGGTGCTGGAAGTTCTGCATTTCGCGCCGGTGGCGGCGCACGAGCGCTGCGGTTTGCAGGCGTTGTTCCGCGATCCTTCGCCGATCCTCCCGCGTGTGCCGGAAAGCGGTGAGGGCATCGAAGCCCGTGACGCGGGCAAGAAAAGCCAGAACGCCTTTGGGATGTTTCGTGGCGCGGTCGCGGAAAACGGCGGCGCTGCTGGCGCTTTGCATATCAGCAAGCGCCTTGCGTTCGGTGCTGTGGCATTCGGTGAGCTGCTGGCGTTTCAAATCAAGACTTGCCCGCCGGATAGCATGGGCCTGCTGCAAGGCGTCGCGGCGCTGCCGCGCCGTACCTTGTTTTTCTTGATCATCGCCCGAAGGCTCCTCGCGGCCACGCTGCTTCAGCAGGCGAGCCTGCCGCTCCTGGCGGGCGCGGGCCTGCGCGGTGGCAACGTCGACGAGCTTGTCACGGTCGCCGAGGCGGGCGTCGAGCTCCTTGGTTTTCACGCCGTCGACTTGTCTGGCGAGATTGGAAACCTCACCGTACAGATCCACCACGGCGAAGGCGCAGTCATCGCCGCGGGCGACGTAATAGCACCGTTCTTCGAGCGCCCGGATGAAGGCCTGGCCGGAATCGCTGCCGTGCCATGCTTCCGCGATCTCCCGCCGGCGCTGCGGCTTGCTGACGCCGGTTCTTTCCTCGCGCTGCTTGTCGCCGAGGTCTTCTTGCTTGTCGCGGTCGGCATAGCGGTCCTTGCCGCGATCATTCTGCATGCCGGGCGGAAGGGTGAGGTTGTGATCGCGGGCGTATTCCTGCGCGACGGCGCGGAGTTTCTGCCGGTCGTGCGAGAGCGGCACAGCTTTCATTTTCTCGGTGTCGATGCGCGACCAGACGACGTGGCAGTGTTCGCGCCCGTGTTTTACGTGAAAGACAACGGCGCGGGGCTGGCCGGAGAGCCCGAGCTTGTCTTCGGTGCGGCGGATGAAATCATCATAGTGCTCACGATTGAAGGGGCCTTGTCTGTGGTCCGGATTGATGGAAAGCGAGTAGAGATATTGGATGCACTTCGTCGCCTTGGCCTCTGCGTACCATTCGGCAAAGGCGCCGTGGAGGTCCTGCGCGATGGCGCCGCGCATGTCGACGACTTCGACGCTGTCGTTGTCGTAGGAATTGAGCAGATGGGTTGCGAGCTGCTGCCCTCCGGCGCGCTGGTTTCCTTTCGGGATCATCCGCTCGTCACCTTGTCTTGCCGGATCAATCAGCCATTTCTAAACCCCTTTTGGTTAACGGCGAGTTTATACCTTCGGTTGTAGTCGTTAATTACATAAAGTTTGGCAGGGCCTGGGCACACCACGGTCAGAGCCGATTAAACACAAAATGGGCGACAGCCTGCGTATGATGACAGGCTGTCGTGAAAATGATAAAGAGTCGGACATGTCGCTTCGCGAGCGCAAATTTTGGAATAGAACCAAAGGCGCTCTGCTTCAGGTAAACCGACGTAAAGCGCAGCAGGTCTACATTGATGTCCCCGGAGCGCTCCAAAGCAAAGCCGCAAATAAGCTCGCGAATGCGATCAGCTTCCAGGAGTGTGTTCGGAAGCAGATGTTAGCGTTGGGCCGAGTTCGACCATTTCGGGTTCCCGTGGCGATCGAAATCGACTTCACTCCAGGCATCGACCGTCCCCCGCCGGCGATCCATTCATTAGCGAAGTACTATTTGGATCTGCTGCAGTGGCCGGCAGATGGCAGCGCAAATGACAAGAGCCGTTTGCTGTTAAAAGACGATCGACAGGTCAAGGCGCTGATTTGCACTTACTGGCTAGGCGTTGATCACTACAATCCAGGGGTGAGACTTCGAATCACAACGATGAACAACTTCGTTCGAGATCTTCAGCTTTTCACAACGATTCGTCTGGGAGAGTTTGCGGAATTGAGCGACGATGCGCTTCGCCGATCCGGGTATGCTGATGCAGCTGAGGGTTGGGACATTGAGTCACTCGATGATCCGTTGGAGCAGTTACGGGAGCACATCACGGATAAGGAGGCATTCGTTAAGGTCACAAGCGTTGAGGCTTATGAGGTTCATCGGATGTTTCTGCAGCAGCTCTGTCAGGAGAAATTCTTAAAAAAGCGGGAACTCGGTCCTGAGGTCTTGGCGAGTGTGTTGTCCCCGTATGTGGGAGGGCGGGCCAAAACTCCGCTCCAGAGTTTGAATAGCCTCGTAGCATCCATGGGGCGTCAGTGGCACCAGCTGATCGGTATTGATCTTGGGCCGTCTGCCGTGAGGCCAGGGGAAGGAGACCTTTTTAAGAAGGCGGTACGTGAAAAACTCGCCGATGTTCGCCAGAAAGAAAAGATGATGAATCCGCTTTTGACCACCATCGGCGTCACAATCGTATATGTACCGCCCAAGAACGCCAACGGCATCGATTTGGACAATCTCGCGCGTCGCATCATTCCATTTGTACATGAAGAGCTACATCCTCCAAGCACAATCGCACATGTGAGCAAAGCCTATGGTGCAGTTCTAGCATCATCGGACGAATGGGCTGAGCGTATACGTGCGGAGCTGAAATCTCTGAATCGGCTGCCGCAGTACCAGGTCAGCCGGTACCAGATATTTGAGTTGCCACATTGCGATACAGACGCCGACGACGGAAACGTGCATCTGATCATCCATGGAGGGCTGGGATCGCTTGGACCGTGGCATGAAGCGGATGATGTGATTCGCAATTGGGAACAAGCGGTCGCTCATTATTAAACATGGCCTCTTTTCCTGCGTGAGGGATCGTCACACCTCCCATCGTGCTGGCGACTAGATTGACAGCCCAAAGAACCAAATAAATTGCGCCCCAGACATGAAGCTTACGCAAGAAGAGGCGTAGCACGCGACGGTCAGAACCATGATTAATCTGTATTGCTTGGTCCTCGCTCAGGGCGGCCCTGGGTTCATTTCGGCTTTGAAATGATCGGCCCTGATGCGTTGCGCCGCCTCGTGACGGCGGCGTGCCCGGAATTCAATGCGGGCCAGATTGTTGAGGTCGATCTGGCCGGAGGCAGCCATTTGCAGAAGGTAATCGGATGCGGGCCGCAGAATCTCCAGAGCCTCGACGTCGCACGGGTTGTAATGCTCGTCTTGCATGATGTTTTTCCTTTCGCTGTTGGTTTTCTCGAAGACGCAGAAACAGGAAGCCGGACGGAGGAGCCGGCGGGTCACACGAAAAGGCGATCCCTCGCGCGCTGGCGCGCGCCATCGCCTCTTGAGGGGGAACGGGCAACCCGGAATCTTTGAGCGGGCCGCCCGTTGACGCGCCGGCGCGTCCGGCTTAGAGCTGCGGCAAAGAGTTCGAGGAAACCTCGCGAACAGAAACGAATGCGAAGCGGAGACGATGGCCGTTCACTGCGAAGGGCAGGGGTGTGGTCACGGCTTTCCGTTAGCCGACTATTGGCCAGCTACAGTCTGCGAAGACGAGACGATTGGCGCCATTTGGTTTATTGCTTGTCTGATGCTTTCGCCGGGGCAGGGGGCTTAGTACGGGTCGGCTTCCACTCCCCTATACGTTTTTTTACATCTGCTATTTGCTCAGGAGTTAGATGAGAAGCTACTTCATCACGTGCGGCAGATACGTCTTTGTCACCTACATTTCCAGCCAGTGTCAGCCAGAAATAAGCCTGCTCATCATTCCTCGGAGCCCCGGCGCCTTTCTTGTACATGATGCCAAGAATACCTTGAGCGTTAGGATCTCCCTGTTCGGCAGCTTTCTTAAACCATTTTACTGCCTCACTACAATCCAACTGCACACCGTGCCCTTTTNNTGATCCGCCGCCTTGCGGTACCATTTCAGCGCCTCTATGTAGTCCTGCCTAACGCCCCAGCCATTCTCATAAAGTATTCCGATATCATCTTGTGCTCCCGGGTCTTGATGTTCAGCCGCCCTGCGGAACCACTTCATCGCTTCCGTATAATCCTTGGGAACGCCTTTGCCAATCGAATACAAATTTCCAATTACGGCCTGCGCGATTACAACACCTTGATCTGCGGCCTTGCTTATCCACTTGAAGGCTTCTTTGTCATCTTGTTGTGCGCCCCAGCCTTTACTGTACATTTCACCTAGTTTGAGCTGCGCGTTGACATTGCCTTGTTCGGCAGCTTTNNAAGCAACTTGTGCGGCCGCCGAACCTTGGTCGGCAGCCTTGCGCCACCATTTAAAGGCCTCGTTATTGTCCTGCGGAACCCCCTTTCCCTTCTCATACATCCAGCCGAGATCGTGCTGGGCCGGCAAATACCCTTTCTCGGCTGCCCTTCGGAGCCATTTCAGTGCCTCCGAATAATCCTGTTTTACACCGTGCCCGTCTAGGAATAAGACACCAAGACTGCTATCACCTTTGGCGTCGCCTTGATCAGCGGCTTTGCGATACCAATTCAGAGCCTCTTTATAGTCCTGCGGAACGCCCCGTCCATGTTCGTACATGACACCTAGATAGCTCTCGCCTTCGGCGTCGCCTTGCGCGGCAGCTTTGCGGTACCATTTAAGCGCTTCGGCATAGTCCTTTGGAACTTCTCCTAACCCATTCTCATACATCACGCCGACCCAGAGTTGTGCTTCCGCATTTCCCTGATCTGCCAAGGGCTGCAGCAGCTTTAGAGCTGTCGGATAGTCTTGGCGGTCAAACGCTGCTCTGCCATCCTCAACCTGCCCGGCAAAGGCTAGGGCAGGAAGGAGGAGGGCTAGAAATAGAAAAGCCGCAAATCTCATAAACCCTCGTCTCCGAAATCCGCCAAGCGTCAGGACTATCCTTCGGCTGCCACAGAATCTCGGCTCAACTTGCACGGCCTGCATTCTCGGGTCAAGTTTCGTGATTTACGGAATGCTCCGCTGCTGCTGTCTCCCGCGTGAAGGGATCGTCACCGGATGGCCGAGACTGCCCGTCGCGGCGAAGGCCTCTTGGCGCAGCCGGGNNCGGGAAAACCTGATTTAGAAAGGCCGCCCCCGCCTCCGAAGGGAGGCAAGCCCTTATCATGCGGCGATCTCCTGCGGGATGCCGAATTTGTGGATGAAGTCGGCGGCCTTCTGCGCGTGCGCGGCGGCGGTGAATATCGCGCGGCTGTCGGTCTGCAGGACTTCGACCCAATTCGCAATATAGGCGGCGTGGTCTGCGCGGGGCTCAAGCGCCAGCTCAAGGTCGGCACAGAGGAAAGCGGCTCCCAGCTCGGCCACGAGTTCCTCCTGGGCATACGCATTGCTGCCGAAGCGGTGGCCGCCGAAGTCGCGGTCAAGGCGGTTCTTGGAGCCGCTCCAGTGCGTCAATTCGTGCGCAAGCGTTNNGCGGCATCTGCACGGCGTCGGTTGAATGGCTGTAATAGGCACGGTTTCCGCCGTGATTGATGACGGCGCCGGTCGCGTGCAGGAATTTCTCGGCATGATCGATGCGGGCGACGGGGTCGAGCGTCGGCGCGGCCTTGGCATAGTAGAGTTCGGGCAGACCGTCGATCTGTTCGACGTTGAAAACGGTATAGCCCTTCATGTACGGGATTTCGCGGTCGACATCCTCGCCGGATTTCTCGTCGTGCTCGGTGCGCGTGATTGAGTTGGCATAAACCACGAGCGAGCCTTTCTCGCCCTTGCGGACGTGGGCATCAAGTTCGAGAGCCTGGCGGAACGTCATCCAGATAGGGGCGGCGAAATTCTGCGCGGAGGCGGACATCCACAGGGACAGGACATTGATTCCGGAATAGGGCTGGCCATTGTGACGCAGCGGGCGCGTAATCCGTCCGGCGGCGTGTTCGGCATTCCACGGTTTGACCCACGGGCGGACACCCTTTTCGAGTTCGGCCACGATCTGGGCGGTGATACGGCTGTAAACGTCCTGACGGTTCGTGTTCGTTGTTTCGTTTTTCATCTCATTTTCTCCTTTAAAAACAATTTTTTTCTTCGCGAAACCCGCGACGGTTTGCCGGGCGTTCAGCGGCGCGGACCAGTCAAGGGCGCGGCTCGTCCGCGTTCATCGCAGACCCTTGACGGGGAGCACCGCTGGAAAACGCCGTCTTCGAAAGGCGCGGGTGAAGTCGAGAAAAAAATGGGAGAAGAAAAACGGATTCGGCCAAGAACACCGAAGGGGAGGGTTGAACAAGAGCAGTAGAGTCAGGAAGAGGAACAGGAAGAAGAGGAGAAGGGGACTTAACAGGCTGGCTGCTTCAGGCGCGATGCCAGGACGTTGGGCACAGGCCGTCCCATTGGCTCCCCTCGCCGAGCCTTCTCTGGAGCGTCCGGGATCGATTTGTGGTTAGACGATGGCGGGTAGAGGCGGGATCGTTCTCATGAGGGATCGGAAAACACCGTCCATGCAGCGTAGCGCCCACGATTCACGGCTGTATTTGATTCTGAACCTATTGTTCTGTGACTTTCGTGCCGCATCCTTTTTTATTAGCTTCTGCGGCCATTGGCGCCGGTGATGCCTTGCAAACAGCGGGGCGAGAAGCTCGACCAGCAGTCCGGCGCACATGCGCGTCGCAGCATGGATGATTTCGACGCTGATATAGCCTGCGTGTTCGAGCTGCCGGAGGTAACGCTGCACGGTGCGCCGGTCCCGCCGCAAAGCGCGCATCAGGTATGTCACGGTAATTTCGGCACTGCGGGTTTCGCGGTCGCGGCGGTAGATGTATTCCGCCAGCTTGCGGGCGCAACGGCGGGCGCCGTCCGTGAGGTTGGGATCATCCTCGATCCGCGCCGCCATTTCCGGCACATAGGCGCCATTGTCACGCGGCGGTGCATGCCGGGGTTTCGCTTCAGCAGGAAGGTGGCCGGATCGCAGTGACCGCTGCCGCCTGTCTTCGCCTTTGGTGGGCACGGCGGGGGAGGGGCCTTGTTCGACGCGGATGCCGTCGCGGGCCATCCGCGCAGCGAGACGTTGCGCGATTTGTTCAATCGGCGGGGGTTGTCTTTCGATAGGCATGGTTTTCTCCTTGGTTATGAGAAAACCCACCCGATTTCAGGCCGCAAAAAACCGCCGCAAAAAGCGCTTGCGTTTTTCTTTGGTTCTGCCAGAGTAGGGATTGCGACATCACTGCTCTTGCAGTTTCAGTTTTTAGAAGCCCGCTTCCAGGCGGGTTTTCTTTTTGTTAGGTCATAGGATTTCCTTCGGACATTTGTGAACACAGAAATATGGCCGACTCCGGAATCGGAGGGAGCCACAGAAAAAGTGTGTAGGAAGAATCGGGGCACAGCAAGCGCGCCACGGCGAAGTATTCGTGACGATGCGGCCATTGGCCATGCGAATCAGGCGGGAACGCTGGCGGTGCTGGGAAGTGTGGGTGTATGCGATCGGTGTGGACAAGAGCGGTCTTCTCGTTGGGGCAGGGAGGAAATCCGCCGCAGTGAGGCCGCACAAAACCGCCGCAAAAAACTCTTGCGTCCGTTTCCGGTTTCTGCAAGAGTGGGATTGTGAGATCGCTGCTCTTGCAGCTTCAGTTTTTGGAAGGCCCGCTTCGGCGGGTTTTCTTTNNCAGGATTCCTTCAGTAGTTGCGCGGTGGGCAGGCCAGAATCGGAATGGCCCAGACCGAGTCTGCCTGAATACCCCTCACACAGCAAGCACAATACAACTAGAGGATGCGGTTCTTGCCGGTCATATAACTATGACCAAAAGAGCACGGCTGACGCCGGCGGTCCTCCGGCGATATTTCATGTCGGTCAGGGCCTGCCTTAATGGGAAACGACCGGGACGGGGACCTTGGCGTAGAAGGCGATGGTGAATATAGCGTTTGGCCCTTCCTGATCCGGCTGATAATGTTTCCCCGTAACGGGGATTTGTACCNNGTAACCATACGTCTTGGAGCGCGTATTTACGCCTTGCTCCTCTCGTACCCCTTGGGTCGAGAGGACGGCGGAATGCAACACCCGCAAGGGAAATACGTCGTTCGCCGGGTTACTGGCGGTACAAACCTCTCGGCACCAAAGGGCCGCCCCGTTTGTTAGGAACAGACAACAAACGGGGAGCGTCATGCGTTCAGCGACTGACATCGATAAAAAGGCAGGGGAAAATCTGTGCAAGTTGCGGCTGTGGCGCGGCATCAGCCAGGAAAAACTGGCTGAGGCCGCGGGCGTGACGTTCCAGCAGATTCAAAAATACGAGAACGGCAGGAACCGCATCAGTGTTTCCCGGCTCTGGCAATTCTCGAAAATTCTGAAGATTCCGGTCGGAGGTTTTTATGACGGCATCGAGGGCGCGGTTCGCAGTGACGCGCTGAAGCTGGCACCGGAACAAGTTATCCTGATGAGAAAATATAAGGCCTTGACGGTGCCGCAGAAAAAAGCGGTTCAGGATTACATGGAGTTTTTACGGACGCAGCGGGGCTAGGCCGCGTCGCGGTCGATTTCGAGTCCCTGGATTAGTGAATTCCCGCGCCTCGTCTCAGCGGATAGAAGCTGTAAGCGCTGGTTGCTCCTTGAGACGCGCGGTGGCCGTGCGGTGATGATCGGGGTCGAGGTCGATGCCGATGAACCGCCGACNNGGATCGAGTACGATATCGCCCGGCTTCGTGAAAGCGGAGATCAACGGCTTGAGGGATTGCACCGGCTTCTGCGTAGGATGCAGACGATTTCCGGAATAGTGCCAGTCGATGACATCCGGCGGCGGGCGATCCGGAAAGGCCGGGAAGCCTTTCGCCAGCAGATAGGCTTGCTCGTGGGTGTAAGAAAGATGCCTGGCGCTGGAAGCATAGCGTTTGCGGAAGACGATGTGGCCGACGATGCGGAAGCCAGCATCGCGCCATGCGGCCATGAACACATCGGTCTTGTTCCAGCCATAGAAGCTGACGCACAAGCTGTCGGGCTTGAGGACGCGATGGACCTGCGTGAATGCCGGCTTCAGCCATGCGTCATTATCATCGTTGATGACACGGCGCCCGGAGCGGTCGTGATAGCGCACCAGATAGGGCGGATCGGTCAGCACGAAATCGACGCTGCGTGCCGGCATGTGGGCCATGACATNNCGCAGCACACACAGATACATCGTGGAAGTCGAGAGCATCGCTGTTTCTGGTTTCGAGAGTGACCAGATGCAGATGACGACGTGCGATAGCTTCCAGCTTTTGGCTGATGGTCATTTGCGCCTCCCGTCGGCCTGAATATCGCGGCGGAAAAGTCGGATGGCGGCTTTGACATCTTCGGCTTGCTCGTCAAAAAGAATGAGCGTGCCGAGAGCGGCGAGATGTTCCTCCTGATTTAGATAGTCGATAGCCTCACCGAGCATGCCGCGAAGTAGGTCAATCGTGGCGCTGAGTGCAAGGGCGTGGATGGGGTCTGCGAGTTTAGACATAGCTTTTTCCTTTCCGTGGTTGTTGTCGATGGCGAGGAAAAAGCCGGGACGGTATGACGCCGGGGTCAACGGGTTACACGGTCACTCGGCGCGGGCGCCCGTTGACGACGACGGCAGGCCCGGCAAACTGAGCCGGAAACTGACAACAAACAACGGAAAGGGAAAAGGAGAAATCGCGGCGCAGTGTGCTAGGCCGCACTTCCGCACTGCTGAGGGCAGTGGACGGGCTTGCGATTTTCAGAAGAGTGACAACTGGCGGGACTGTGACAGGTAGGCTTTGAGCGTTTCGATCATGCGTTGGGCGAGAGCCGACTGGTTTGCCGGCGCACTGCCTTTCCAGTCGCGCACGCCCTCGAAGGTAGCGATGAGTTTATCGATACCGGCAGCGACGGCTTCGTCGCGCGTGGTGTAGGCAATGCGAGTCCAGACTGACGGGGCCGACCCGCCGCCGCCCTGGGCGTAACAGTAGCTTGTCGCGATGGCATGCCAGCCATTAGGAGCAACGGCCATCCGAACCTCGCCGTACCATGATTTCTGGCCGTCAAGTTCGATGAGGATTATTTCGTCGCGCTCAAAAACGCCGCAGTCGTTGCAATCGGC
>PMMJ01000193.1 GCA_003162255.1 Acidobacteriaceae bacterium
TGTATTCGCACAGGCAGACATCGCCCATCACCAGGACGTCGCGCACCTCGCGCTTGATGGCGCGCGCCGCCCGCTGCACGATGCCATCCTCCTCCCAGGCGCCGGTGGCCACCTCGTCCTTTTTCTCCGGCAGTCCGAACAAAATAACCGATAACACTCCCAGCGCCCGCGTCTCACGGACTTCCTTCACTGCCTCGTCGACCGAAACATTGAAGACGCCGGGCATGGAGCGCACTTCCTTCCTGATCCCAGTTCCGGGGCAAATAAACAGTGGATACACGAAAGATTCCGGCGTAAGCCGGGTCTCGCGGACCAGCGCACGCAGCGTTTCAGTGCGCCGCAAACGGCGCAGGCGATTAATAGGGAATGCCATGACACGCAATTTTAGCAGTCGCCGCAGGAATCGCGATTGGACTGGGTCACCGCACGCCGTGACCTCCATCACCCGCGCCCCTACCCCGGGGACATCGAGCGTGGCCCGGCGCTTCCGCACTGGGAAGAGGAAGAAATGATTTAAGTCCNNCCGCGAAGCGGCAGAACAGGAAAGCCCGGCACGTGAGTGCCGGGAAGGCGGAAGTGGGACGAATCAAGTCCCGCAAGGGACGACACCCGAATCTTGCCTTTGGACCAGCCTTCAGCGAAAGAAACGGATTCTTGTATTCCCAGGGATCATCGCGCCCGCGACGACCACTACGACGATCACGATCACGAGTTCCATACCGCCCTCACAATCTCGCTCTCACCATCAAGCAATCAGCGTTCAGCTTACGTTCTCTTGCAGAAAAGGCAAGTTACGGCAGTGGGGGTGCGAGATCGCGGAGATGTTCTCGGAAGCGGACTCAGCCGGAAACTTCGACATCGGCGTCGGAAAAGACCTCGGCAGTGAAAGCCTCGAGAGTTGCGGCCTTGCGCCAGGCGTCCAGTGGCAGGGCCGCCTTGCGGCAGGTTTGCTCCAGAAAAGTTTCCCGGTTCCAACCATGTTCGACAGGGACCTGGGGCAGCAGCAAGCCGCGCCGATTTCCTTCCACTACCACCAAGCCGTGGCGCCCGACTTCCACCGCATCGGGATGAATCGGGAACAGTAGGGAGAGCACGCTGAGAGAAACCTCCAGCTTGGGAGCCTCCTCTTTCGTCACCGGCAGGAAACGCGAATCTCCGAAGGCCGCAGCGCGCGCGGTTTCGGCCACGGCGCGATACAGCGGCGCGATGGGCACCGGATAGCCGACGCATCCCCGTAGTTCACGATGAAGCTCGCGGTGAAGCTCGAGCGGGAGGTCGCCGGGAAGATCGTCCTCATCGGTCGACAGATAAAGAGTCGTGAAGACGCCCCGCGGCTCCGATAGTCCGGGTGGAAAAGGCGGCGCGACCGGAAAAGGCCGGCGCTCCAGAAAAGAAAGGATCGCGTCGTGCGCAACGCGCAGCAGAATCCGGCGCTGCTCCAGAGAAAATTCTGCCGATAACGCAGCCGCGTCGCGAGCCCCTTCGCCCGCCAGGGGACTTTCAGCCGGCTTTTCAGACAGCCTGGACATCGCTTTTTCTCCGCCGGGTGAGGACGAAGGACCGGCGCCGCCGCTTCTCCGACTTGCGGTCGATCCGCGACCAGAAGGCCACGAAGTAGTCGAGTGCGGAAACCAGCGAAAGCAGAACCATGAACCAGATGGCGGTCCACGCAATCCAGTGGACCGGTAAAAAGAAATTGCCGTATACCGGCCATTCGCGCCAGCGGCGAGCCAGAATCACCGCTACCACGGAAATGATCTGCACCAGCATCTTGAACTTGCCCAGTTCGCTCGCTTGAATCGTAAAACCTTCGGACGCGGCAATGGAGCGCAGCCCGCTTACCAGAAACTCACGGCCAATGACGACGACTGCCATCCATGCCGGCACCAGCGCCGGATTAAACTGCACCAGCGTGATGAAGGCGGCAGCGATCAGCAACTTGTCGGCCACCGGATCGAGCAGCATCCCCGTGGTCGTGATCTGGCCACGCCGGCGCGCCAGATAGCCGTCAATCCCGTCGGTGATCGAAGCCAGTATGAAAACCACCGAAGCCAGGATTTCTCGTTCCCCGCTCTGCTCGCCCGCGAAGCGCGAGGTGCAGAGAATCCATATGAGCAGCGGGATCGCCGCAATGCGAGTAAGCGTAATGTAGTTGGGAAGATTCACGCGATGACTGAGCCAGGGCCGTCGAGAGCGGTCAATGTGATTATCCTCTACATCCGAGGCCAAGGCAACGGACGGAAGGGGACGGAAGGGCAGGGTACAAAACGGGCGCCATTTTACGTCGGCCCGGTCATGAAAATGATGAAAGTTGATAAGAGTTGAGAGAAGCTCTCCACCGCGGAGAACGCAGAGCCCGGAAGTCTTTGGATCAGGTTCTTCTCGGCGCACTCCGCGTCTCGGCGGTGAGCATGCTCACTTCTGTTTGGCGATGATCTTGTCTTTGATCTTGTCGTAGGTGGCTGCGGGGATGATTTTCTTTCTTACGAGATCGTCCTTTCTGGCGTAGGGACGGCCGGCGATGATCTTCTGTGAGTAGGCCGGTCCGATGCCTGGCAGAGCCTCCAGTTGGTCTTTCGTCGCCGAGTTGATGTCGAGCAGATCGGCCTTGGCAGCCGCGGCAGTTGGGGTTGTGGCCGGCGTCTTGGCGGTTTGCGCCACAGCCATTCCGCCGATCAGGCTAAGCGCGAAAAATGCGGTGAGAATTCTGGTCATGAAGTTCTTAGTCACGATTGTTTCTCCTTAGATTATTTGAAACGCGTTTGATATGAAATAAGCTCCGGTCACCTCTGAGCTTCTTTATACCCGGCAGCCTTCGCTTCGGCTTCGGTCATGAACTTTCCGTTCTTCGTCTTGCCGTACCAGCGGCCGTTCTTGTGATAGACGCCGCTCTCGGTATTGACCCAAACCTTGCCGCTGGCCTTAGCGGCGGCAATCTCCGAACTGGACGGCTTGCCCGTCGTCTTGGGCGCAGCCACGTTGCCGGAGGCAGCCGGCGCGGCTGAAGCAGCCGGAGTTGCGCTGGAACTAGCCGGAGCCGCGGGTTTTGCGGCGGAACTGGCGCCGCTCGAACTCGCCTGCGCCGTCGCCAAAGCAGGCGAAATGGCAACCGTCAACATCAGGCAGAAAGCGAGCATCCAGAAACTAAGTTTTCTCGGTGCGTAATTCATCTCTCCTCCAAGTTGCACTGTGAGCGTTCAGAACCATCGGATCCGATGGAGCGCCGGGACTGCTCGCCCGGCAGGACGGGCGAGACGCCCGTCGCTCCACAGCTCTTTAGGCATAAATCCCGCGCTGGCGGATGGTGTATGCCACGCGGTCAATCGCCAGCATATAGGCGGCAATCCGGTTGTTCACGCCATGCGCTTCAGAGTACCGGACAACATCGTCGAACGCCTCATCCATGATTTCCTGAAGATGCTCGTTGACCACCGATTCCTTCCAGAAGTAACCTTGCCGATCCTGCACCCACTCGAAGTAAGAAGTAGTGACTCCGCCAGCGTTCGCCAAGATGTCGGGAATCACAAAAACTTTCTTCTCCGAAAGAACATCGTCGGCGGCCGCGGTCGTGGGACCATTCGCGCCCTCGGCCAGGATCTTGCATTTCACGCGGTCCGCGTTCTGGCTGGTGATCTGGTTTTCGGTCGCCGCCGGAATCAGAATGTCGCAATCGGCCAGCAACAGCTCGGCCGGATCATAACCCTCGGCACCCGGGAAGCCGTGAATGGTGCCACTGCGCTGCCGAAATTCCCACAGCGCTTCCACGTCGATGCCCTCTTTCCTGTACAAGCCACCGTCAACTTCGACGATGCCGATAACCTTGTATCCGGCGTCCGCCATGAGCCGGGCCGCGTTCGAACCGACGTTGCCGAAGCCCTGCACGATGACGCGCGTCGTGTCGCGATTCAGGCGGAGTTTCTTGATCGCCTTTTCGCAGACCATGAGCACTCCGCGCCCCGTAGCCTCGCGGCGCCCCCGCGATCCGCCGATGTTGATCGGCTTGCCGGTGACCACAGCAGTTACGGTCTGGCGCGCATGCATCGAATAGGTGTCCATGATCCAGGCCATGGTCTGTTCGTTGGTGTTCACGTCGGGTGCGGGGACATCCTTCTCGGGCCCTATGAAATCGAACAGCTCGGCCGTGTAGCGGCGAGTCATGCGCTCCAACTCTCCCTGCGACATTCGGTGCGGATCGCAGATGATGCCCCCCTTGGCTCCGCCGAACGGGATGTTCACCACCGCGCACTTCCACGTCATCCAGGTGGCCAGCGCCTTNNTGCTGCACCCGGTATCCCGTGAAAACTTCCAGGTGCCCGTCATCCATCATTACCGGAATATGAACAATGATTTCGCGGCTCGGACTCCGCAGAACCCTCCACAGTCCTTCATCGAGATTCAGCTTGCGCGCGGCCAGGTCGAAGCGGGCGGCTTGCGCCTGCCACGGATTAGTTTCCTGCTCAAGATCCACTATCGTCATAAGAGTCTCCGCATCATTTGCGACCGCGATTTTCCGCCCAACCCGGGCAAGCTTCGCAAAGTATATTGCCGCCCCGCAGGCGAGGCAAGCGAAGGGAGTGCCAAACCGAGTACCGTATTTACAATGTGCGCACCTCAGTGTACACTCATTGTGCATACAGAAAGGAACCGATGCCAGCCACCNNGATTTCATGCTCGAAACCGCGTGCCGGGAAGCGGAAGCCGTGTTGCTTGACCGGCGGTATTTCGCTCTGTCGAGCGACGAATTCAAGCGCTTCACGTCCATGCTTGACAAGCCTCCGGCGAGCAACGCAAGGCTGCGGCATCTGCTGAAGACGAAAGCGCCTTGGGAGCAATAGAAGTGACCCGCAGCGGCCAACCATTAAGTGCACCCGGGAAACTGCGCGCGGATCACGATCTCTCGCAATTCGATTGCGGAGAGCCGTCCCTCGACGAATGGCTGCGAAGGCGGGCGCTCCAAAATGAGGAAAGCCGTGCTTCGCGCACCTACGTAGTCTGCGCCGGCCAGCAGGTGGTCGGCTATTATGCCCTGGCGGTTGGCGCCGTGGCCCATGCGGAAGCGCCGGG
>PMMJ01000286.1 GCA_003162255.1 Acidobacteriaceae bacterium
AGGCGCGTGATGGAATCGAGCAGGATCACGACGTCGCGTTTGTGCTCGACTAATCTCTTAGCCTTTTCAATCACCATTTCCGCAACTTGCACGTGGCGGGCGGCGGGCTCGTCGAAAGTCGAGGAGATGACTTCGCCCTTGACCGAACGCTGCATGTCGGTGACTTCTTCCGGGCGCTCGTCGATCAGCAGCACCATCAGCACGACTTCAGGGTGATTCGTGGTAATCGAGTTCGCCACGTTCTGCAGCAGCATGGTCTTGCCGGCGCGCGGCGGAGAAACGATCAGGCCGCGCTGTCCTTTGCCGAGAGGCGTGAGCAGGTCCATGACGCGCGCGCTGATATTCTCGCGCACGGTCTCGAGCTTCAACCGCTCCTGCGGATACAGCGGCGTCAAGTTGTCGAACAGGATCTTGTTGCGCGCCTCGTCGGGCGATTCGAAATTCACCGCCTCGATCTTGACCAGCGCAAAATACTTTTCGCCCTCGTGCGGCGGGCGCACCTGGCCGCTGATGGTGTCGCCGGTTTTTAAATCGAACTTGCGGATCTGCGACGGCGACACGTAAATGTCGTCCGGCCCGGGCAAGTAGTTGTAATCGGGCGAACGCAGGAAGCCGTAGCCGTCAGGGAGGATCTCCAGCACACCTTCGGCGAAGATGTGTCCTTCTTTTTCACTTTGCGCCTGCAGGATCTTGAAGATGAGATCCTGTTTGCGGAGTCCGCTGGCGCCGGGCAGCTCCAACGATCGGGCGATCTTGGTCAGCTCGGTAATATTTTTTTCTTTCAGTTCTGCGATGGTCATATTTACCTACGGGGCTTTTCGGGAGGGATTCTCTCGGGATGGATTTCTTTGCCGCCGTGCGGGCACACGGCGGAGCTGCTTTAAGCAGCTCGCCGTTGTGCTTCGGCAAAGTTCTCGGGTTCGCTCAGGATGTCATGACGTTCCGCATCGGCGATCTTGTCAAATACATCGTTCATGGTTTCCTGGATGCGGGTGTTCGGCTTATGAAATCTGCGCGTGGCCTTCGAGGCCAGCTGGCAAAGCATATACCGGTTCCGCAAAGTATGTAGAGCGTCAAACACTCGATCAGAGCGCATGTTAAGTCGTTCTCCTTCAACTGGAATAATTTAGACCGCGATCCCACCGTCCGCCCACTGGGTGATGGTCAATGACGGCTAGCCAATCTGCAATTCAGGCCAGATGCAAAGGGATTTGCCAGAATTACCCAAATAGATGCCCCGCCCATCCCGAAAGTTGCTCAATTCTTAAGGAGTAGCCACAACGCGGGCGGAGGTTCCGCAGGACCGGCAGAAACTGCTTTCATGTCCAGAGAACAGGTAAGTATAACAAACCGCTGGGGAAGGTCAAGAACAATTTACAGCGAAACCTGCCCCAGGGATAACCTTCCCGGTACCTACTTCAGCGCGTTCAAACGTGCCGCCAAGCGGGACTTATAGCGCGACGCCGTGTTCTCATGCAAAACGCCCTTTTGAATTGCCTTGTCGAGCGCCGACACGGTCTCGCGGTAGGTCTGGCCAGCGGCCGTCTTGTCGCCTTTCTCCAGGCTCTCGCGCAGGTTCCGCAGAGCGGTGCGCAGTTGCGAAGCGTTGGCCCGGTTGCGGACGGTTCGCTTCTCGGTCTGTCGGGCGCGTTTCAGCGCCGAAAAATGATTCGCCATGCGGCTTGATTACCTTTGTTTGTCCTAGATTGCGCTAGGAAGATATTCCGGTAGGAACCGAAGTTAGTATTGTAAGGCAGCAAGTCGCGTTGGGTCAAACAGATATGAATTCGCCCGCAACGTCACTGGAACGGCTTAAAGTCCTCATCAACTCCTCCACCCCCATCGTCGTCATGGAGACGGTCGAGGAAATGCGTGCGCTGTCTCTGGTGCGCATGGCATGCTCGCAGCTGAGTTTGCCGGTCTTTGAGTGGACCATCGCCGATGGCCTGGTCCGCTCCGGCAGCGGCGCCGCCGCTCCCCAGCCCATTGTTTATCCACGTCCCGAAACTCGAATGGGCGCGCTCCCGCAAGGCAACAGCGAAGCCGATCGCCTGATGCGGGCGGTGCTGTCGCCGGCTGGCAACGATGCCGGCGCCAGTCCGAGGACCGCCATGTACAACACTACCGATCCGGTGCAAGCCTTGGCGAACCTCGAGACGATGACCATCGAGGCGGTCTTCGTGCTGAAGGATTTCCATCGCCACATGGACAACCCGGTCGTGGTGCGCCGCCTGCGCGACGTGGGCCAGAAATTCTCTGCGAACCGAAGGACTCTGGTTCTAACCGCTCCCGCGATCGAGATGCCGCCCGAACTGGCCAGCCTAGTCGAGTTCCTCGATCTGCCGCTACCCGACCGCGACCGCCTGCGCGAAATTATCCGTGAAACCTATACGCGTATGGCCAGCACCCACACCCTGAAGCTCCAGCTCGACGCCAGTGGCGTGGACGCGATGGCCGCCAATCTCCGCGGCTTGACCGAAGAAGCCGCCGAACGCGCCATCTCACAAACCGTGGTCGGACACCTCGCGCTTTCGCCCGACTGCGTAACCGATGTGCTCGACGCCAAGAAAGCCTTGCTCAAGCGCTCCGAAATGCTGGAGTTCGTAGACTCAACCGACACCATGGCAAGCGTCGGCGGCCTCGACAATCTGAAGCGCTGGCTCCAGCAGCGCCGAGGAGCTTGGGAAGACGGAGCCCTAAAGTTCGGTCTGGATCCGCCGAAGGGCGTGATCATCCTAGGCGTCCAAGGCTGCGGCAAAAGTCTCTGCGCCCGAGCCGTAGCCGGAGAATGGAAACTCCCGCTGGTAAAATTCGACACCGCCGCCGTCTACGACAAATTCATAGGCGAAACGGAAAAGCGCATTCAGAAAGTCTTCCGAGTGGCCGAGGGCCTGGCCCCCTGCGTCCTGTGGATCGACGAGTTAGAAAAAGTCTTTGCCGGGAGCGGCCCCGATTCCGCCAGCGCCGACGCCGGAGTTTCGTCGCGCCTGCTCGCGTCGTTCCTCTCCTGGATGCAGGAGCGCAAGCCCGCCGTCTTCGTAGCCGCCACCTGCAACAACGTAACCGTCCTGCCGCCGGAGCTCATCCGCAAAGGCCGCTTCGACGAACTCTTCTTCGTAGACCTGCCCAGCGCAGCCGAGCGGAAGCAGATATTCTCCATCCAACTAACCAAGCGCAAACGCAATCCCGCAGCCTATGACCTCGACCAAGTAACAGCCGCAGCCCAAGGCTTCTCCGGAGCGGAAATCGAATCCGCCGTGCAAACCGCCCTCTACGCTGCCTTCGCCCGTAGACAGGAATTGACCACCGAAGACCTGCTAACCGCTCTCTCGTCCACTGTGCCGCTGTCGGTCACACGGGCTGAGGAGATTGCACAGTTACGGGCGTGGGCCAAGGATCGCGCCGTGTGGGCGTCCTCGCCGGAAGCAAAGAAAGAAGGCGCATAAGTCGTAGCGCCGGCGTCCACGCCGGTTGTCCCGCGAAAGGCTCCAGCCCAGCTGACCCCAGTCGTGAGCGCAAAGGCCTGGCAGCACCAACTATCGAATTGCAACGCCGAAATCAAAGCCAGATCGCCCGATCTGCCCAAAGCGCCGCGCCGAGGGTCACGGCCAGAACATTCAACCGGCCAAATAAGGAAAAGACCTTTGGAATGTACTGCGTTCGGAGGGTATTGTTGAAGGCTTTCCGATTGCCGAATCTGTCAAGCGATACTAAAATGTCTGGCGCCTCAATCAGTTCGAAAATTCGCTTATCAATCAGGAGAGACATGAGAACAAGAACAATTGTATTAACCGTGGCTCTGTGCTTTGTTGCGTTGGCGGTGGGTTTCGCCAGCTCAAATATGGGTACGTGGAAGCTAAACGAGGCCAAGTCGAAGTTCCCGCCTGGGGCACCGAAGAACACTACGGTGGTCTACGAGGCCGCGGGAGACAACGTGAAAGTTACGGTAGATGGCACCGATGGCGCGGGTATGCCCACGCACAACGAGTGGACGGGGAAGTTCGACGGGAAAGACTACCCCCTCACCGGCGATCCGAATGCAGATACACGGTCGTACAAGAAGATTGATGACCGCACGACCGAGTTAACCAACAAGAAAGACGGCAAGGTTATTGCCACAGGTCGAATTGTCTTATCGGCCGACGGCAAAAGCCGCACCGTCACTGTGAGCGGAACCGATCCGAACGGCAAGAAAGTCAAATACACAGCAGCGTACGACAAGCAATAGCGGGATCTCGCCCAAGGTCTGACCAACGGGACGCCCTTCCGCCCGATTGTGGACGGGAGGGCATTTGCAGGCCTACCGCCGCGCTAGCGAAACCCGCACCAGGATCGCATCATCCACGCGCACGATCAGCCGCGAAAATTTCTCTTTCCCCACATTTTGCATGGCCTTGTAGTGCGGGTTGAGCGCATCCACGTTCACCCGGAGCGGCGCCTTGGCGTCCTTGGGCACATCAAAGCTCACACGGAGATCGGGTTGCCCGTCGCCATCCACATCCACCACATCGGATACATGCGATGGCAGCGCGCTCACCGGTTTCCAATCCAGCTGGACAAATGGCTTCTCCAGTTGCAGCATGTGCGGAGATACCGCCCGGTGAATGTCGATGGTGTAGCCGGCGGCCTGAATCGTGCGTACTGTCGGTCCGCCGGAGTACATCTCGTCCACGTGCAGGCCCAGGGCGGCAAACCCTTTCGTGAACGCTCCCGTCAGCAGAAAAGGCACCAGAACTGCCGCGAACACGGTCATTCCGGCCGCCGTGTAACCCAGTTTTGCGCGCATTGTCATTCAATTCTCCTAACGTGTGCAGTGGAGCATTCCCTCAGCGGCTAAAGCCGCAATTCTGCTTAGGCTATGCGGCTCGGCTGAAGCCGAGCCCTTTCAAAGCCGAGGCCTTTCAAAGCTGAGGCCTTTCAAAGCGGAGGCCTTTCAAAGCTGAGCCCTTTCAAAACGGCCCAAAAACTTATGCCGCGAACTTGCGGGACACGACACTAGATGAAGACGTGCAATATGGTCGCCAGGCCCTGAGCGATGATGCTGCCGCCGAACATAATCGCCATCCCCCAGGCAGCGTACAGCAGCAGCAACCGCGCGCGCTCCGGCTTGCTGGCGACTTCTGTCCCCTTGATGTGCCACACGGCAGCGTCTTTCGGACACACATCCACGCACGCTCCGCACTTCATGCACGACATCAGCGTCTCGCCCTGCGCGATGGATTCGTCCGTCAGGGACATGGTCGGGCAAGCGGTCTTACAGAGTACGCAGGGCGAGCAGCGCGTCCGGTCGATCTTCACGTCGAACACGCTCGTCTTGTTGAAAATCGATTGGAACGCGCCGAACGGGCAAAAGAATGCGCACTGTGTTCTCTTCTTGGTGAGCAGCGGCAGCGCGATTACCAGTCCCGCAAACAACACGACGAAGATGCCGTTTTGCACCATCCCCAATGTGTTGCGGGCCGCCACGTATTCCGACACCGCCTTGAAGGGACACAGCCACATGCAGTAAACCGAATCGAACAGGGCCAGCGACAGCAGTGCCATGGCCAGCAATACAGCCCATGGTCCGTAGCGCCAGCGCACGTCGATTTTCTTCAACTTCGCGCGTGGCATGACCGCTGCCATGCCTTCTTCGATTCCCCCGAAGAAGCACAGATAGCTGCACCAGCCTTTGCCGACCACAATCGTCATGGCCAGCCACAAGCCCGCCATGGCCGCCATTCCCGCGCCCGCCATGCCGGCGCCCGGCAAGATCGAACCGGGGAACACCACTGTCTTAGTAAGCGCCGCCGGCAGGATGAGCAAGGGAATCGGCAGAAAACAGAATGGTGTTCGGCCCGCGATCATCTCCTCGATCGGAATGCCCATCGTTCCCCGCATCACCATGACGGTGTGGATGAAGCCCACTGGAAACAGCAGTCCCAAGCGCCGCGAAGAACCAGCGCCGCCAGCGATAGGTGTGCCGCGTCCGCATCATCATGAAAAACAGCGCAATCATGAAAACCGCGGTCACGATGCTGGCGATCTGCGCCGCCCGATTGGTTTGCCACGAATGAGAAAACATGAGCAGCGACCAGAGCGCGACCGGCAAGGTCAGCAGAATGGATTTTCCCGTGCTTCGGGGTGCGGTCTGTCGCAACCGTAGGACCCGAGCCTCGTAGCCATACACCTTTCTCCCCATCAACATCATCGATCCCAGATAGAAGTAATAGAGGGCTATGAGCGTCATCGCCATCCTCGCGACGGTGGTCACGCCTTCGTTGCGCCGCACCCATCCCAGGCTCGCAAAGGGCACGAACCACACGGAAGTCCCAACAAAGAACACGGCAAAGAAAAGCAGCGCGGCAACCACGCTTCCCAACTCGGCCGCCCTAACCCCGGCGGCTACAAACGGAGGGCACAGACTGAAGCCAGTCAGAAAGCCCAACACGGCAGCACCGGGCAAGCCGCGCTTTCTTGCCCCGCCAATGGTCACCAGCTCTGAGCCCGAGCACGACTGGGCGCAAGCGCGCCCAACCGAGTACGCGTACCAAAGCAGCACACAAGCGAGCAATATGTGAACCACTCCAACCACGAGCAGGCGCGGCCCCGGCGCAAGCGACACCAGCGCGCCAAGTCCCCAGGCCACAGCGGCAAACAGCAGGTATCCCAGAAATCGCGCTCCCAGAAAACGCGAGAGATAGCGGGCATTCAGCCGCAAACCCGCATGCTCTGTCAGCAAAGAAGGAACCACGACCGGTCCACACGAAGCCATGCAGGCAGGTCCGGAAGCCAGCCCCAGGACCAACGCCTCGCCGAATATGGAATACCCAGCCACGCCGGGAAGCCTAGCATTCTCCAGTTCGCCCCGTCTGTGACGTGAGTACGCCTCTAAGTCCAATTCCATGAGTCAAATCGCCTGCGTCCAATTCTCAAGACTGCATTCTCCTATCCCCGGTCGCCGCGTTTGCTCTCCCTCCCATTGACTCGCCAGCCCGCCCGCGCTACGCTGATCTCAAATGGTTGGTAACCGCCCCGTAGTCGGGGTGCGCAATCCGGTTCGCTCCACTTCCATATCCAGTTTTTTGCGTGCAAAAAACGCCGGCATAGGCTCGCCCGAATCCGGCAAAGCACGTCCTAATAACAAACAAAGAGTGGGCCCGGTCCGGCTGCTGGAGGCGGCGCTACATCCTGAATGAAAAAAAACATTGAACTCACCCCCGATATCGAGACTCTGTTCGGCACCCGCGATGAAAATCTCCATGTGCTCGAAGACGGCCTGAACATCAACATCGATCTGCGCTCCGACCGCATTGAACTGGAAGGCGCGCCCCGCGACGTTACTCGCGCCGAACAGCTCTTTGCCGACTACGAGCATCTCCGCCGCACCGGCCACCAGTTTCAGAACGGCGATCTGAGCAGCATGTTGCGCGTGGTGGTCGGCGACCCGAACGTGACTCTCCGCGGACTCGCCGAGGCCGGACGCCAGCGGTCGTTTGGCCGGAGGACGGTACAGCCGAAAAGCCCCAATCAACGCCGCTATCTCGAAGCCATCGAGAAGCACGACATGGTGTTTGCCGTCGGCCCCGCCGGCACCGGCAAGACCTATCTCGCCGTGGCCATGGCAATCTCGGCCCTGCTCAATAAGCAGGTAAACCGCATCATTCTGGCGCGCCCAGCGGTCGAAGCCGGCGAACGTCTAGGCTTTCTCCCCGGCACGTTGCAGGAAAAAATCGATCCCTATCTGCGCCCCTTGTATGACGCGCTCTTCGATATGCTCGAGCCCGAGCGCGTCGAGCGTTATTTGGAAAAAAATATCATCGAGATCGCGCCCATCGCCTTCATGCGCGGACGCACCCTGAACGATTCCTTCGTCATCCTCGACGAGGCGCAGAACACCACCTCCGAGCAGATGAAGATGTTCGTCACCCGCCTGGGATTCGGTTCCAAGGCGGTGATCACCGGCGATGTAACCCAAATCGACTTGCCCACCGCGCGCCGCAGCGGGCTGATCGAAGCGGCCGAGATTCTGCAAGGCGTGAACGGCCTGGCCTTCGTGAACTTCGACGAGAGCGACGTGGTGCGTCATCACCTGGTGCAGCGGATCATTCGCGCCTACGACGAGCACAAGTCGCGGTTGGCGGAGCAGCAGTTGTCGCTGCTCGAACCCAAGGCCGGCGCGGCCAAACTGACCGATGCCGCTCCGCGGCCCGCGTCGCTGCCGCCGCTGTCGGAAGAGCCGCGCCTGCGCAATTAACAGAAGGGTATGGCGCGGACACTAGATTAAGTTTGTCATCCTGAGCAAAGCGAAGNNCTTCGCTTTGCTCAGGATGACAGTATGGTGGGAGCTTGGTCATCTTTCAAAAGCGCGTCCCCGACCTGACCGAGTTGGCGCTCGCCCGTTTCCTGGCACGTGCCCGCCGCGCCGCCGGATTGAAAGCCGCAGTCAACGTGCTGTTGACGACCAGCGCCGAGATGAAATTCCTGAACCGCCGCTTTCGAGGAAAAGACAAGCCCACCGACGTGCTCTCGTTTCCCGCCGAGCCCGAAGCGAGCCAGCACTCGGCGGGCGAAATCGCCATCTCAGCGGAAATCGCAACCAAGAATGGGTTCTCTCTCGGACATTCCCCCGCCGAGGAAGTTAAGATTCTAGTGTTGCACGGCGTCCTGCATCTGCGCGGTTACGATCACGAGTGCGACAATGGGCAGATGGCGAAGCTCGAAAAACAGTTGCGCGCAAAACTCCACCTTCCCGACGGACTGATTGAGAGAGTCTCGACTTCCGTCGTTCGGAGGAAGCGCCGGCAATAACCGAGCAATAAGAATGATCGGCGTCGGCATCACTCTCGTGCTCCTGTTCGGCCTGCTCACGCTGGTCTCCTACGTCGACCGTCTCTACCAGGAGATCGGAAAATTCCTCTCCCGCGATTTCCAGGACAACATCGATGCCTTCGAGCAGATCGTAGAGCCCAGGCTCGGAGTAACTCGCTCGCGCGCCTCGCTCGCCATGGCCATTCTGACGCAACTAGTCACCGCGGCCATCGCCATGATCGTAGGCTTCACCGTGTTTCGCGACCGCGCCTGGAGCGTCTACGAAGTCCTCGAAGCCACCCTAAGCCTCGTCCTGATCATCATCTTCTTTAACCGCCTGCTCCCCTTCGTCTTTTTTTCGCGAACCCATGGCCGCTGGCTCGCCGACTGGGTGCTGCTCTTGCGCGTTCTGATCTACGCGGTTCTGCCGGTAACGCTGGTGCTCGGATTCTGCCAGTCCGTAGCCTCCCTCACCCACGAGCACGCCGACGCCGAACCCGAAACCACCTCCGAAGCCGTGGACGCCTTAATCGAAGCCGGACAGGAAGAAGGCATCATCCAGGAAGGCGATCGCGACCTGATCCAGTCGGCGGTTGAGTTCAGTGGCAAAACGGTTCGCGAAGCGATGAAGCCCAGGCCGGAGATGGTGGCCGTTCCCTCCGACTACACCGTCGAGCAGGTAGTCGAGTTACTCCGCGGCAAGCATTTCTCGCGCATTCCCGTGTACGAAGGTTCGATTCACTACATCAAAGGCATTCTTCACACCCAGGATGTGCTGCAAGTCCCCGACTCCGAAGCGCACACGCGCACGGTAGCGTCCTTGATGCGGAAAGACGTTTACTTTGTCCCCGAAAGTAAGTTAGTAAGTGACTTACTGCGCGAGATGCAGCGCAGTAACATCCGCATGGCGATCGTGGTAGATGAATACGGAGGCGTAGCCGGCCTGGTAACCATCGAAGACCTAGTGGAAGAGATCGTAGGAGAAATCGGCGATGAGCACGAAAAAGCGCAAGTCGTCCAGGAAAACGATCACTCCTACATCGTCCCCGGCAATATGGATGTCGACCGCCTCGACCAACTTTTCGGCATGAGGCCGGAAGGCCACGAATCCTCCACTATAGCCGGCCTGGTAAGCGAACTCGCCGGGAGGATTCCCAAGAAAGGCGAAGTCATCGAAGACGAAGGCCTGAAGTTCGAAGTCCTCGACTCCACCGATCGCCGAGTGGAACGGGTGCGCATCACGACAGTCGCGCCCAAGCAGATGAAGTTGATTTAAATCCAGTGTCATTGTGGATGTCATGTGACATTCCTGTATAATATGTCATGTCTGTTGGGCTGTGACACATGAACGCTGAAACTCGAATGCGGGTCAACGAAAACGGCCGCGTCGTCATTCCGGCTTCCTATAGGAGAGCTCTTGGCATCAAGGCCGGGGATGAAGTGATTCTACGCATGGAAGACGACGAACTGCGCATCACGACGATGAAACGGCGTCTGGAGCGCGCACGGCGGCGCATCCGGCAATACGTGAAACCGGGCGTGTCGCTGGCGGACGAGCTCATCGCGGAACGGCGCGAGGCCGCAAAACGTGAGTAGATCGTATGAATTAAGACCGTATGAGTAGGATCGTGCTGGACGCGTCGGCTATGCTCGCTGTCCTCAATCATGAGCCAGGTTCGGAGAAACTGACTGCGGAAATGCTGAGCTACGCTGCCGGGAGCACGGTTAATTTGGCCGAAGTCCAAACCAAGCTGGTGAGTCGCGGGGGCCAGCCCGATGAAGCATGGGAGGATGCACTCAGCGCGGTTTATGAACCCGTGCCGTTCACTGCCGAGCAAGCGAGAATTGCAGGCAATCTCGTGACTCAGACCCGTCCGCTCGATCTGTCCTTGGGGGACCGCGCTTGTCTGGCGCTTGGAGCGGCGCTTCATGCTCCGGTCTACACAACGGACCGATCCTGGAAGAACCTGAAACTCGGCATTCGTATTCATGTCATTCGCTGATGGCGTGAGGTGTTTTGCTGGCAGCCAGCAGCCAAAAGCTAGTAGCCTGTACTCATGTCCTTCCACTCCGGATTCGTCTGCATTCTCGGACGCCCCAACGCCGGCAAGAGCACGCTACTGAATGCGCTGGTCGGTGAGAAGTTGGCCATCATTTCGCCGAAGCCCCAGACTACGCGCAATCGCATTCTCGGCATCATTAACGTTCCCAAGCAGAAAGGACGTGAGGCGGGGCAAATCGTGCTCATCGACACGCCCGGAGTTCACCGTTCCGGCTCCTCGCTCGGACGCAAAATGATGTCCGAGATACGCGAGGCGCTCGAAGGTTGCGAACTAATTCTGATGATCGTCGATGCCAAGAAAAAGTGGGACGCTGAAGACGGCTACGTCCTCGACCTGGCGAAAAAGGCGAGCACGCCGGTTTTTCTGTTGCTCAATAAAATCGATCTCCTCGCCGACAAGAGCAAATTGCTGCCGCTGATCGCACAGTTTCAAACCCTGTACGAATTCAAGGAGATCGTTCCCATCTCCGCGCTCAAGAAGAAAGGCCTCGACGAGTTGCTGTCCTGCGTACTGAAGGCGCTGCCCAATGGCCCGCAGTATTTTCCCGAAGATCAGATTACCGATCAGCCGGTGCGCTTCATGGCAGCGGAGTTGATCCGCGAGCATGTGCTGATGCAGACGCATGAAGAAGTGCCGCACGCGGTCTCGGTGCTGATCGAGCAGTTCGAAGAAAATCCAAGACTCACGCGGATTGCCGCCGTGATCTATTGCGAGCGCGACGGCCAAAAGGCCATCCTGCTCGGCAAAGGCGGCCAAATGCTAAAGAAGATCGGAACCGCCGCCCGTCTCGACATAGAGAAGATGGTAGGCACCAAAGTTTTTCTCGAACTCTTCGTCAAGATCAAAGCCGGATGGCGCGATTCGCGAACCTTCGTGGAAGAACTGGATTGGCGCCGTCAACTACAGCAAATTGGCGGCCCGCCCGATCCGGAGGAGTGAACCCTCATAAATTGTCATTCCTCGTTTCGCTCGGCATGACAATTTCATATAGGTTTCAGGTCGCTAAACGGCCCTTTGGCCGTGATAACCCCGCCAACCTAGCACTAACGGTTACCTGTGTTTCAAATAGGGTTTGCATCGCAGGGCCCTAAGTCCCTAGAATCTGTCAGCGTCTTCCTGCATCATAGTTAAGGGAGAGACTGGAACCAAAGCCCCGCAGCCCCTTATGGCAGATTCCCCATCATCCGAGCCGCCGCAGACATGGTGTAACTTCGACGCGGCTAAGCTTGATCTCAAGCTCAGCGTGACCCTCGCCGCCGACCGCGATGCCGTCGATCCGGTGGTCCGCAGCGTGATGAATGTGGTGCGGGAAATGAACTGCGCTCCGGGCCGCGAAGACGACATCGAACTCGCGTTGACCGAAGCTCTGGCCAACGCTGTCGTGCATGGAGCGAAGAACGATCCCTCCAAGATTGTTGAGTGCGACGTGGCCTGCGACACGGAGCATGGCATTTTGATCGTGGTACGCGATCCCGGATCCGGTTTTGACCCCGCCAAAATTGCAGATCCATGCCAGGGTGAGAACATCTATTCGAATCACGGCCGCGGCATTTACCTGATCAATCAGTTGATGGACGAAGTCCAGTTTCACAAGAATGGGACTGAGATTCACATGCTGAAGAGATAGCTCTCAGCCGTCAGCCATCAGCCCTCAGGAAAACCTAGAGGTCATCAGGTTATCTCTGCGCAATTATGTTGACATTGCGTGCGGCGCAGTTTTGCATTTTCTGATGGCTGATGGCTGATGGCTGCCCTACTCTTTCGCCGCAATCCCCAAACTCTTCATCTTGCGATACAGGTGGCTGCGCTCGAGGCCGAGCACTTCCGCCGTGCGGCTGACGTTGCCGTAATTCTCGTCCAACTTCTTGAGAATGTAATCGCGCTCATAGGCCGCCCGGGCCTGGTGCAGCGTTGATCCTTCGCTGCCCGCCACGCGGCGGCTGGCGTCGCGATGTACCAGCGGCGGAAGGTGCTTGCGCTCAAAGCGTGTAGTCGTGGGATTCATGATCACGATGCGCTCGATCACATTGCGCAACTCGCGGACGTTCCCGGGCCAGGCGTAGCGCATGAGCGCGTCGATGGCGTCGTCGGTGATTTCTCTCGGACGCCGCCCGTAGGCGGAGGCAAATTCCTTCAGAAAGTGCCGCGCAAACAGCGGGATATCTTCCTTGCGTTCGCGCAGCGGCGGCACCACGAACGGAACCACATTCAGACGGTAGAAAAGATCCTCGCGGAAGTTGCCCTTGGCGATTTCTTCCTCCAGATCCTTGTTGGTGGAAGCAATCACGCGCACGTCCACCGTCACCGGATCGTCGCTGCCCACCGGAATGAAGCGTTGCTGTTCGAGTGTGCGCAAGACCTTGGACTGCGTCTTCAGGCTCATGTCGCCGACTTCATCCAAAAACAAAGTCCCGCGATCCGCCTTCTGAAATTTGCCTTCCTTGTCGGCCGTGGCCCCCGGAAACGACGACTTGCGATGACCGAACAGCTCGCTGTCGATCAGGTCTTCGGGAATCGCCGCGCAGTTCATCTCGATAAACATTTCATCTTTGCGCAGGCTCTGCATGTGAATCGCATTCGCCACCAGTTCCTTGCCGGTGCCCGATTCGCCGTAGATCAGCACCCGTCCGTTGGTGGGCGCCATGAGCGCAATCTGCTGACGCAGCGCCTTCATCGGCACGCTGTCGCCGACGATCACGCTCTTCGATTGCAGTTGCTTCCGCAGGTCGAGATTCTCATGGCGCAGCCGCCGCGCGTCGATCGCATTCTTTACCAGGATGAGCGTCTTTTCGAGCGATAGCGGCTTTTCCGCGAAATCGTAGGCGCCCAGCTTGGTGGCGCGCACTGCCGTCTCGATGGTCCCATGGCCGGAAATCATGATGACTTCTGGGGGATCCTCCATCTCGCGGATCCGCTCCAGCACTTCGAGGCCGTCGATCCCGGTAAGCCACACATCCAGCAGGATCAGGTCGAAGCTGCTCTTACGCAGCAGTTCGAGGCAGTCCTCTCCGCTCGGGCTGACACTGGTTTTGTAGCCCTCATCCTCGAGGATGCCCTGCAAGGATTCGCGGATACTGGATTCGTCATCGACGATCAGAATGTGTGCCATGGCTTAGCTTAACAACGTTTCGCCTGACCGCACCTAGCTTGCCGCCGGAGCGCTGGTTTCAACCGCGATGGGCAACTCAACCACGAAGCGGCTGCCGAACGGCTTGTTTTCTTCCACCCGGATGGAGCCACGATGGTCTTCCACAATTCTGCTCACAATGGCGAGGCCCAGCCCCGTGCCGCGCTGCTTGGTCGAGAAGTACGGCAGGAACAGCCGTTCCTTCACGTCGCGCGACACTCCCTGCCCGGTGTCGGAGACCACCAGTTCGACGGCATCGCGGCTGGCTACCAGCGAGGTTGAAATCGTAATCTCTTTCAGCATCGCGTTCTGCATCGCCTCCGCCGCGTTATCCACCAGGTTTGCGACGGCGCGCTTGATCGCTTCCGGATCGGCCATCACCGCCGGCAGATCGTGCGCCAGTTCGGTGCGCACGCGAATGCCCTCCAGCCGCCCATTGAACATGATGAGCGCGGCTTCCACCAGGTCATTCAAATTCGCTGGTTGCGGGCGCGAAGCGGGAAAACGCGCTAGCACCGAGAATTCATCCACCAGCGAGCGCACGGTTTCGACGGCGTTCCGAATGGTTTCCGCGCAGTTGCGGATCACCTCGAGTGAAGCTGCATCGGGCGCGGCGCCACGCGACAAATGGCGATGAATGCGTTCGGCCGAAAGTGCGATCGGGGTCAGCGGATTCTTGATCTCATGCGCCACGCGCCGCGCCACCTCGCGCCAGGCTGCCTGTTTCTGCGCTCGCAACAGATCCGACAGGTCTTCGAATACCAGCACGTATCCCAGTCCCTCGGCGGAGCGGCTCAGCGCCGACACGGTTACGGCGACATTCAACCGCGCTCGGGGCAGGTCGAGCTCCATGTTTGCCGCCGTGATGCCCATGCGATCGGCGCGGCGGAGGAGCGGTTCGAGGTCGGCGAGCACATCGGCGGGGATCACGTCGCGCAGTGGCAGGTTCACCAGCGAGGCCGGGCTCACGTACTCGCTCCGCTCCAGGTAAAACATGCGGGAGAAAGCCGCGTTGGTCAGCGTCACACGCCGCGCCGCATCAATCGAAATCACTGCGGTCGGAAGGCTCTCGAGCACGGTCTCGATGTACCGGCGTCTGCTTTCGAGCGCCTCGTTCGCCGCGCCCACATCGCGACTGGAGGCTTCGATCTGGCGCTGGCTGGACTCGAGCTGTTCCGCCATGCTGTTGAAAGACTGCACCAGTTCGGCCAGTTCGTCGGTGGCGCGAATATCGACGCGGTAATCCAATTGCCCTTTGGAGATGGCCTCTGTACCCGCGGCTAACGCCGCTACCGGACGGTTGACCAACTTCGAAAGCAGAAGCGCGAGCCAGGTGGAAGCGAACAGCACCACCACCGTCAGCAGTAGCAGATACCCGATATAAGTCCGCCGAAACAGCTTCCTTTTTGCGGCCAGTTCGACGTAGCGCTGTTGGCTCTCCTGAATCTGCTTGGCCGTTTCGGCGAACTTTGGCGGAAGAGGCCTGGCGACAAGCACGACGCCGTTCTGGAACGGGGCCGCTGCGACAATGTAGTCCGTCTCGCCCCACTTGAAATGGGGGTGCTCTCCGCGCAGGGCCGGCTGCACCGGAAAGCGATCCTTCATGTCGGCCCAGGGTGCCGGCGTGTTCAGACTGGCTGCCTCATTGCCGTTCGCCAGAGCCAGAACGAATCCGCCCTCCAGCGTGGGGATATGTTCCCGAAGTTCATCGGTAGCTTCAGGGGAATTTCTGCTGGCCAGGGCTCTTTGAAATTCGTCCGACTGCGCAATGGACTGTGCTTCCGAGGTTGCATTCTGGCCCGCGTAATCGTAGAGCAGAGCCGACATGGCCGCGGTGTCCGTGCGCACTTCCTCGACCGGTTGGGAGAACCACTTGTCGATCGATCGGTTCATCAGCCCGTAGGAAAACCAGAACATCGCAATCACGGGCAAGAACGACAGCAGCAGGCTGACCACCACCAGGCGCGTGCGGAACTTTGAACCTGCCACGCCTTGCCTGCGTTCAGCATATAGCTTCAGCAGATTGCGTCCGAGAACGATCGTCAACGCCACAAAGGCAAAGAAGATCAGTCCGCTCAATCCGGCAAAAAACAGAAGCTGCTCATTGCTGTCGGGGCTGATGAACTTCAGATTGAACGACGCCTGCGACACCAGAATCGCAAGCAGCAGAAAAGCCCCGATCGCCAGCGTGATTACGAACGCCCGGCGGCCGGAGGTTTTGGTTTCGTCGCGAGTTGGATTCGGTGCGGCCAAGGTGACTCGGACAGTNNAGCGAATAGCGAACGACTAACGACTAACGACTAACGATGTCCCGACTCCAGCGCATTCCGCAGCGCCTCATACGCAGGCTTGGCCCGATAGCTCCGATCAAACAGCAGCGCCGCTCCTTGTGTGTGCTTCGAATGCGACCCGATCCAGGAATACTTGTCCGTGAAACCCCACGTCTGGATCGCCGTGCACGCGGGATGAGACAGGCAAGCGTCGGCAATCTCACGATAGATATCCCCCTGCCTTTGCAGGTCCTCGGGGCGAGCATCGCCATTCGCATCGACCGGCAGGGCAACGTCCATCTCGGTGATGTGGACCTGAACGCCCAGCGCCGTGAAGCGCGCGATGTTGGCGGAAATAGACGCGACATCGGCGTTCAGATGCGCAATGTGCATCTGAAATCCGACACCATCGATGGGCACGCCGCGCTGCCGGAAATCTTGAACCATGGCGTAGATCGCGTCCGACCTGGCATTCACGACCTCCGCCTCGGCCTCGTTGTAAAAGAGCAGAGCTTGCGGATCGGCTTCATGCGCCCAGCGGAAACAACGCTCAATATAGGAGTAACTCTGCTTCGAGCTATCTGGCTGCGAGCTGCGAGCCTCGAGTTGCGAGCGAGTAGGGTTACTCGAAGCTCGGAGCTCGGAGCTCGAAGCTGCATCGTTTTTCGCCGCGCCGATTCCGGGCTGGTCACGCCAGATCGTGCTGCGCAGTTGTCCCGGGTGCAACTCGTCGAAGGCCTCGTTGACCACGTCCCACACGAATATCTTGCCCCGGTAGTGTCCGGCCACGGTCTTAATTTGCTTCTCAAGAATTTGCGCAAGTTCTTCAAACGTGTATTTGCCTTCCGTCAGCCATGTTGGATTCTGCTGGTGCCAGACCAGCGTGTGACCGCGAACCTTCATGCCGTGTCGGGTTGCAAAGTCCACGATCTGGTCCGCTTTAGAGAAATCGAAGGACTGCAGCTCCGGATGCACTGTCTCCCACTTGAGGACGTCCTCCGGTTCCACCATGTTGAACTCACGCGCCAGTGTCGACGCGTATGCTGCCTCGGAGAGTTGAGCCGGCCTCACGGCAGTGCCGATGAGCATTCCAGAACTCCGCGCCGCCTCACGCAGCGACTGGTCAAAGTCTGCAGCGCCAAATCCCAAGCAAAAGGCTGCGGCCGCCAAAATAAGAAAAAGCGTTCGCCATTTCATGTGGTTACCTGCCGATTACTTTGCCTCAGGAAGGAACTTCTGCAAAGGACATTGCTCACACTGCATTTGTGACTTTAGGCAGTAGTTCTTGCCCACTCCGACGAGCAGGCCATGCATTTCGTTGAATACCTGGACCAGGGGAGAACGGGGAGCTTCACTCACGGCAGAAGGCGTATGCGAAGAGCCTCGCGGCCCGACTGCTGAGGGTACCTCGTCCAAGCTCTGCTTGGGCGGGAGTGCTCGGCCCAGAGCCTGCTCGAACAATTCGCGGATTTCATCGTAGCTTGCACTGGCAGCGACAATCCGGTGCCGTTCCAGAATGCGTCGCGTATAAGCGTCCACCACAAACACCGCATAATTTCCGGCATACAGCAGAATCGAATCGGCGGTCTCCGGCCCTACACCGTTAAGGGAGAGCAATTCGTCGCGCAGTTCGGCGGTGGGCCGCGCGAACATACGCGCCAGCGAACCGCCATAACGCTCATCAAGAAAGCTCACAAATGTTTTCAGCCGCTGTGCTTTTTGCCGGAAGTAACCCGCCGAACGAATCAATAACTCAAGCTGAGGTGGAGGCGTGCCCCGGATTCCGCGGATGGTCAGAAGCCGCGCTTTCCGAAGATTGACGAGCGCTTTCTCAACGCTTGTCCAGGAAGTGTTCTGGGTTAAATACGCGCCAACAATCACCTCGAAACGCGATTGCGCCGGCCACCAGTGCTGGCGTCCCCAAGCGGAAAACAACGCGTGGTAGTAGGCGCGGATCGCGTCGTGTTTGGCCAGAGTCATAAACGCCTGCAGGTTGGAGTACGAGCCTTCCCATTGTAGGACTCCGCTGGTCGCTGTTCGTCGTTCGCGGTTTTTCCCGTCAGACGACGAGTAGCGAACAGCGAATAGCGAACGACCAACAGCGATCGACCAACGACCAACGGCTGCCTTCCCACACCGAAGAACATGGTCTGCCGCGTGTGATCCTCGTCACACTTCGGTTTTATGGGACAAATGCCGCCTATAACGGGCACAAACCGCATCTCCCGCGAAGGACAGGTACTTAAGTTACTTTTTCGGAATTCCCGTTGGGTTGACAATTTGTGTCAGTGCGAACGCTTCCTTGCTGATCCCCCTGGAAATCGGCGGCTTCGCATTGACCCCGGACTTCGCGGGAACACAGGAGAGATATGTCTCAGCGGCTGGGTGACCTGCTCGTCAAGGAAAAGGTCATCACACCAGAGCAGTTGGAACAGGCGACCAAGCTCCAGAAGGACTCTCACTCCCGGCTCGCCTCGGCGCTGGTGAAGTTGGGTTTCCTCTCGGACGAGGATGTCACCAACTTTCTCTCGCGCCAGTACGGCGTGCCCGCCATCAATCTTTCGTATTTTGAAATCGATCCCGCGGTCGTCAAGCTGATTCCCTACGAAACCGCGAAACGCTATCAGATATTGCCGCTCAGCCGCGTGGGCGCTTCGCTCACCATCGCCATGGTCGATCCCACCAATGTTTTCGCCATGGACGATATCAAGTTCATGACCGGCTTCAATATCGAACCGGTCGTGGCTTCGGAAAGTTCCATCGTCGAGGGCATCGATAAGGCCTACGGCACTTCCAAAGAGGAAGAGCTCGAGCAGGTCATGCAGTCGATGAACGACGCCGGCGAAGCCGCCGATGTCGAGGTGCAGAGCGAAGAACAGGAACTCGAACTCAAGGAACTGGAGAAAGCGGCCGACGAAGCTCCTATCGTCAAGCTGGTGAACCTAGTGCTCACCGATGCCGTGAAGCGCGGCGCCAGCGACATTCACATGGAGCCCTACGAAAAGGAATTCCGCGTCCGCTTCCGCATTGACGGCGTTCTGCAGTTGATCATGAATCCGCCACTGAAACTGAAGGACGCCATCACTTCGCGCCTCAAAATCATGGCCAAGCTCGACATCAGCGAAAAGCGGCTGCCGCAGGACGGCCGCATCATGCTGAAGATGCAGATTGGCGGCAAGAAAAAGCAACTCGATTTCCGCGTCTCCACTTTGCCCACGCTCTGGGGCGAGAAGATCGTGCTCCGGCTGCTTGACAAGGAAAACCTGCGCCTCGATATGACCAAGCTCGGCTTTGAGCAGGAGTCGCTGGACAAGTTCCAGAAGGCGATCCTCAAGCCCTACGGCATGGTGCTGGTCACCGGGCCGACCGGATCGGGCAAGACCAACACGCTGTATTCCTCGATTTCGCAGCTCAATCAGGTCAACACCAACATCATGACCGCCGAAGACCCGGTTGAATTCCAACTGGGAGGCGTGAACCAGGTGCAGATGAAGGAGCAGATCGGCTTGAATTTTGCTGCGGCTCTGCGCGCCTTTCTGCGCCAGGATCCCAACATCATTCTGGTCGGCGAGATCCGCGACTTTGAGACCGCGGAAATCGCCATCAAGGCCGCACTCACCGGCCACCTCGTCTTATCCACGCTGCACACCAATGGCGCGCCCGAAACTATTACCCGTCTCATGAACATGGGAATCGAACCCTTTCTGGTGGCGACTTCGGTTCACCTGATCTGCGCCCAGCGCCTGGTACGGCGGATCTGCAAGGACTGTGCCGAGCCCGTCGAAATGCCTCCCCAGGCTCTGATCGATGAAGGCTATACCCCGGAAGAGGCCAAGACGGTGCAGATCATGAAGGGCAAAGGCTGCACCACCTGCAACAAGACCGGCTACAAGGGCCGCACCGGTTTGTACGAAGTGATGGAAGTGGACGATGAGATCCGGGAACTGGTTTTGGTGGGCGCCTCGGCGCTCGAACTCAAGAAGAAAGCGATTGAACGCGGCATGATCACCCTGCGCCGCAGCGGGTTGATCAAGGTCGCGCAAGGCTGGACCACGCTCGAAGAAGTGGCTCGCGAAACGATTCACTAGAAACGCTGTTCGCTTTTCGCCTGGCGAACGACGAACAGCGAATAGCGAACGACGAGCAGGTGAAATTGAAACAAGAAAGACGGGAAAAACTATGGCTCTCTCATTAAGTGATCTGCTCCGCCGCATGCTAGAGATGGGGGGAAGCGACCTCCACATCACTACCAACTCACCGCCCCAAATTCGCGTGCACGGACATCTCGTGCCGCTCGACCTGCCCCAGTTGACAGCCGCCGAGACCAAGCAACTGGCCTACAGCGTGATGACCGATTCGCAGAAGCACCGTTTCGAAGAAAGCCTCGAACTGGATTTCTCCTTCGGCCTGAAGGGACTGGCTCGCTTCCGCTCCAACGTCTTCAATCAGCGCGGCGCTTCGGCCTGCGTCTTCCGTCTGATTCCGTTTGAGATCAAATCCTTCCAGCAGTTGGGCCTGCCTCCGGTAGTCAGCAAGATGTGCGACAAGCCGCGCGGGCTGGTGCTGGTGACCGGGCCGACCGGTTCAGGCAAGTCCACCACCCTGGCGGCCATGATCGACAAGATCAATACCGAGCGTCACGAACACATCCTCACCATCGAGGACCCGATCGAGTTCGTGCACATGAACAAGAACTGCGTGGTCAACCAGCGCGAATTGCACTCCGACACCAAGAGCTTTACCGACGCCCTGCGCGCCGCGCTCCGCGAAGACCCGGATGTGGTGCTGATCGGCGAAATGCGCGACCTCGAAACCATCGAGTCGGCGCTGCGCATCGCGGAAACCGGCCACCTCACTTTCGCTACCTTGCATACCAATTCCGCATCGTCGACCATCAACCGCATCATCGACGTGTTCCCGGCGCACCAGCAATCGCAGATTCGCGCCCAGCTTTCGCTGGTGCTCGAAGGCATCATGTGTCAAAGCCTGCTGCCGCGCAGCGACGGCAAGGGGCGCGCCATGTGCATGGAGATCCTGGTGCCCAATGCCGCCGTGCGCAACCTGATCCGCGAAGACAAGATCCACCAGGTTTACTCCGCCATGCAGTCCGGCCAGGAGAAGTTCGGCATGCAGACGTTCAACCAGTCGCTCGCCA
>PMMJ01000085.1:0-2186 GCA_003162255.1 Acidobacteriaceae bacterium
GGACGAATGGGCCAATGGAAAGCGCGACACCTGACACCTGACACCTGATTCTCGTAAGATTCCCTGTGCTCCTCTTCTGGATTCTTTTCAACCTGTTTGTGTTGGCACTGCTGGCGCTCGACCTGGGCGTGCTGAATCGCCGACCTCATCGCGTCGGCTTTCGCGAAGCGCTTGCCTGGTCCGCCGGTTGGATCGCGTTGGCGGCCGTGTTTGCCGTGCTCGTGTTCTTCTGGCATGGACGGGCCCAAGCACTCCAGTTCGTGACCGGCTACGTAATCGAGTTGTCACTCAGCGTCGACAACCTGTTTGTGTTTCTGATCATCTTCCGTTATTTCAAAGTTCCCGGCCAATACCAACACAAAGTGTTGTTCTGGGGAATTCTCGGGGCGCTGCTCATGCGGGGTGCATTCATCTTGGCGGGTGTGGGTCTGATCCGCCGTTTCACTTGGATTACCTACGCCTTCGGCGCTCTGCTCGTTTATTCCGGAATCAAGCTGCTACGGCAGGGCGAGACGGAAATCCATCCCGAAAAGAATCCTGTTCTGCGCCTTTTCCGCCGAATTTTCCCGGTGACGGAGGAATATGTGGGTGGGCAGTTCTTCACCCGACGATTCTCCGCGCCCAGGACTCGACTCTATGCGACTGCGCTGCTGGTGGTGCTGCTCGTGGTTGAAACCAGCGATATTGTTTTTGCTGTCGATTCGATCCCGGCGGTGCTCGCGATCACGCTGAATGCCTTCATTGTCTATACCTCGAACGTATTCGCCATCCTAGGCCTGCGCTCGATGTACTTTGCCTTGGCGGGCATGATGGACTTGTTTCACTACCTGCATTACGGGCTCTCCGTGGTGCTGATTCTCATCGGGCTCAAAATGCTGGGGTCGCATTACGTGAACATCCCCACCGGTTGGGCACTCATGATCGTGCTTTTTGTTTTGGGAGCCTCCATCCTCGCCTCGCTGGTGGATCGGCGGAAAAAATCGGCGTGAGCCGGCTGCGAGCTTCAAGCCGCGAGCTTCGAGTTTTCTACAAACGAATCATGCTTGTTCGCAGCTCGTAGCTCGAAGCTCGCAGCCGTTCCACTGGGCCACGTGCGCACAGAGGCCCATGCGCTATGATGAATGTTCATGATCAGCGTTCCAGTCGTCACGCCATCGCGTTCCTACGAAGTGCTCATCGGAAGCGGCCTGCTCGCCCGTGCCGGAGAATGCCTCGGCGGGATTCTCGAAAAGCGCCGCGCGTTTGTGATCACCGTTCCGCCCGTACGAAGTCACTGGGCAAAAGTCCTTCTGAAATCGCTGTCCGCCTCGGGAATCGAAACCGGCCTTCTCGAGATGCCCAATGGCGAGCGCTCCAAACGCCTAACGACACTGGAGACACTGGCGGAGAAACTCATCAAGCAGGGCGCCGACCGCGATGTAACCCTGATCGCACTGGGCGGCGGCGTTGTCGGCGACGTGACCGGATTTCTGGCCTCGATCTACATGCGCGGCGTCGATGTCATCCAGGTACCGACAACCGTGCTGGCGCAGGTGGACGCGGCCNNTCAACCTGGTGTCGGGGAAGAATCTGCTAGGAACTTTCCACCAGCCGCGCGCGGTGCTGATCGACCCGTCCGTTCTGGAGACGCTCCCTGCGCGCCAATACCGCGCCGGCCTGTACGAGTCGCTGAAGTGCGGCGTTATCGGAGATCCCGGATTGTTCCGGTTGTTTGAGGACCGCCGCCGCGAGATTCTGGATCGCGACCCGATGGTAGTTGAGAAAGTGATTGCCGACTCNNCTCAACTTCGGCCACACCATCGGACACGCGCTCGAGGCCGAGACCGGCTACACCAAGTTGCTCCACGGAGAGGCGGTGGCGTGGGGCATGATCGCGGCCACGCACATCGCGCTCTCCACCGGCAAACTGGACAGTGTGACGGCGGGACGCATTACGAACTCTGTCCTCGGTTTTGGCAAGCTGCCCCGCATGACATGGCGAACCGAGCGCATCGTGAAGCGCTTGCGTTCCGACAAGAAGACGCGGCAGGGAGTGGTGCACTTTATTCTGCCGCGGGAGATCGGCAAGGTTGAGATAACCAGCGACGTGCCCGAAGCCGTCATCCGCTCAGCCGTCGACGAGATTCGCAACCTGGCGCGGAATTGAACTGGTTCTCATAAACGGCCTTGGGTAGGGCACGGCTTCA
>PMMJ01000085.1:2243-2545 GCA_003162255.1 Acidobacteriaceae bacterium
AACATCGACCGGTTATGGTGGTGGCGCACCGCGCGCAAGTTCGATGCGATTTTGAAACGTCCCAATGCCCGTGTGCTAGATCTCTGTTGCGGCACCGGAGACATGACTTTCGCATTACGCCGCCGCGCTGGTTCGCAAACTCAGCAGATTCTAGGCGCAGACTTTTCTCACGCCATGCTGTACCGCGCAGCAGCGAAGGCAGCCGAGAAGGGAAGCGGCGCGACGCTCCGGCCCCTGCATTGGGTCGAAGCCGACGCGCTGCGCCTGCCGTTTCCCGATGGACATTTCGATCTGGTGACCTC
>PMMJ01000252.1 GCA_003162255.1 Acidobacteriaceae bacterium
TCCGGTGCGACGCTTGGTCAGGGGCGCGCCCGGTGTTCAAGCACCTGCGCGTCCCGCTTCCTCACTTTTGCTACGCTTTGGAACTCTTCTTGCTTTTCTTGCTCTTGCCCTTACCCCAAAATCGTGCAGCCTTGTACTGCCTTAGTTTGGCCATACGCTTTTCGGTCCAGAACCGGAGTCGTGTCCCAGCTACTACACGCGTAGATGGGGCGGGAACGTGCTTTTCACGAATCCATTTGTAAAGCGTTCGGCGTTGAATTCCCAACTGACGTGCCGCTTCGGAAATGGAGTAGTCAGCCATCCTAAGAATACACAGCCTGTATACTTTGTCAATCAAAAAACTCAAGCCCAGAAAGGCATGCTCTATGCCTGTCCAGGCTCAACTAAAGAATACCGCATCTGTGCTGGAAACAGGACAACCAGCGGCACATCGCTCCGCTTAGCCGCTCCGCGATTCGATTTCGGTCCCTTTTGTCCTTTCGACCAGCCACAATCGCGCTCCGTTCGGCTCCTCCTGTCAATCCCTGCCCTGCAGCTCTAGTGCTCGCCGCACAAAACGCGGCTCCGCGCTTCGCTTCGGGCACCCTTCCGGGGCTCCGGGGATTGACAGCGCCTCTCGGTGCGCAAAAACCCGGCCTGTCGAAAGAACAAAAAATGGTTTCTATTTCAATGCCACCAAAGGCACAGGAGCCGAACCGATGACAACCACCAACACGAAACTTGAACTCAATTGGGAAAACCTTCTCACCGAAGCCGTGACCAAACCCGGCAAAATCCTTGCTGCTTACAGCTTGTTTCATAACTACTCGCTCGGAAATGCAATGCTCGCCCTCATTCAATGCGAAATGTGCGGCATCCAACCCGGCCCCATCAACACGTTTCCCGGCTGGAAAGCACTAGGCCGCCATGTCCTGAAGGGACAGAAAGCTATCAGCCTTGTAATGCCTATCACGTGCAAGAAGCGCAACGAAACAAACCAAGAGGCAGCCGATGCAGCCGACAGGCACGACTCGCGCAAGAGCGAATGCTTTACCCGTTTCGTGTTCCGTCCGAACTGGTTTGTACTGTCGCAGACGGAAGGCAACGACGTTGCCGCCGCGAACGCGCCGAACTGGAATGCAGAGCGGGCGCTTTCCGGCCTTGGAATTACTCGCGTCGAGTTTACGACGATGAACGGCAACGCCCAGGGATATGCAACACCCGGAAAGCAAATTGCCATCAACCCCGTGGCTGCCCTGCCTCACAAAACAATGTTCCATGAACTGGCACACGTGGTTTTAGGCCACACGGAAGAAGGCCCTCTGTCCGACGATGAACAGACCCCGCGCAGCTTGCGCGAAGTCGAGGCGGAATCGGTTGCTCTGCTCTGCTGTGCGTCGCTCGAATTGGAAGGCGAGGAATATGCACGCGGCTACATTCAGAACTGGTTAGCTGGAGCCAGCATCCCGGAGAAGTCGGCACAGAAGATTTTCGCCACCGCCGCTGTGATTCTTAAAGCCGGATAGGAGAAGCCGCATCAGAAGGGCGAGGAGAATGCTGCCGACTAAAAGGTGTGCCGGGCGTGTCGCAGCGGCCCGCCTGACCGTGCCGATTCCCATGGCCGAGTCTCAACCCGATGTAAGAGGCCACGCGGGACCATTTTCAGCATTGTTGTACGCTAACGAAGCGCGCTGCCTCTAAGTCATTGACGCCATTGAGAGAACCTAGCCTGCAAAGCCGAGTTGCTGCCATGGGTAAGGTCGATTCCTAGCGTCCCGAAAATCATCGGAAACAGGCACCGTCATGCGCTCTAGGATACAGAATCACCCGTTTGTTCCCGCCCAGGCCCTACCGGCCCTAACAGCACTAACGCCGAAGTCGCCAAATGCTGTTAATTCTGCCCTATTAGGGGTAGAATAATTACATGGAGACCATCGAATATACTCCGGCACAGGCTTCGGCGCTTGCAAATTTGCCGCTGCCCGCCGTTCATAAGCTTATCGAACGCCGCCTCATTCGGCCGCGACGGCTCCGTACTGGCCGTTCGATACAACGAATGTTGAGCCGCGAGCAGGTTTTATATCTGCGCCTCGAAGCGGAGGGCGTGTGCCTATTGCCGATAGCCGCCCGTCGAGCAATCGCTAAGAAAATTGAGTCATCTCCCGGAATTGACGCCGTTGTTCTTACGGAGGGTTCAGCCCTGCTAATTCAGGTGAAATCGGTGCGGCTGGAACTCGACCAGGAGCTGAAGAAACTTGAGCGTGCAGCGAACATAGTTATTTCTGATCCTGAGATTATGCGCGGTACGCCCGTGTATCGCGGGACGCGCATTCCGGTCGAACTTATTGCTGACATGTTGACTCAAGGGGCGAGGCCAGAAGAGATCCTAGAGGGTTACCCAGCTCTTGATCGAGAGAAAGTCGAACTCGCTCCTCTTTATGTCCAAGCCTTTCCGCGCCGCGGGCGTCCGGTTTCTCGCCCTTGGGCGAAGCAAAAACCGATTCATGCAACCCGGCGTGCCCGTGCCCTTTCGGGGGCACGGTGAAACTTTTGATCGATGAATGCCTGCACACTTCTCTGGTTGAACTGGCACATGCAGCCGGTCACGTAGCCGATCATGTCAACTATCTCGGTCTCGGCAGTTCGAAAGACTGGGAGCTCATGGCCACCATCCGCGCGCAGGATTACACGTTTGTAACGAACAATCGTTCCGACTTTCTTGCTCTCCATGGACAAGAACCGTTGCATCCCGGAGTGATCATTACTGTTCCCAGTGTGACGCCTCTTCGTCAGCNNGTCAGCGAGAACTCTTCAGCGCGGCGCTCAAGCATATCGGCGCAAGAGATCTGACCAATACTGTGGTTGAGGTCAAGTACGCAGGGAATCGGATCGTATGTTCTGAGTATGCCCTGCCAGAAGCAGCCGGATAACAACCCCTCAGAACGATTCGATTTCAATCAACCGTAGACGTCAGTTTCGAGGGCTGCACTCTATTTGGGTTGACTCGTATACAAGTCAGGGGAGTTGGACAATCTTGTCCGGGCAGGAGTGGTTTGACATCAACTGTCTGGAGGGGACTTCCAACTGGAGTTATGATTATCCATGCCACCTACAACCGATCCAGAGACTGAATTTGACCGAGAGCTACAGATTTTCGGCAAAGATGTGGACATGGCGATTTGGTGTATAACCTCCTGAACCAAGATGCCGGATTCTGGAACTTAGCCATTGGTTCTATTCAGGCCAACTCTCTAATGGCGCTGGGCCGAATTTTCGATACACACAAACATTCCCACAACGTCAAACGGCTTCTTAAACGCGCCGAACTGAACATCGTCATCTTCTCGAAGGCCGCTCTGAGGAAACGCAAGAGCAACCAGTCTGCAAATGCCCACGAGTGGATCGACGACTTCATGCGTGACGTGCATGACCCGACCGCTTCTGATTTCAAGCGGCTGCAGTCATTCGTGGACGCGCGACGAAAGGTGTATGGGAGTTGCTACAAACAGCTAAGGGACAAGGTGTACGCGCACAGGGAGCGAACGGACATCAGGGCTTCGTTGCCATGACGAATACTGGGGAGTTAGGGCGACTTCTGTCCGACCTGCACAAGCTTCACGATGTTTTTTGGGATCTACTTCAAAATGGTCAAAAACGTCGGCTCAGCCCGTTGCGGCATTCTGCTGGGCACAGAATAAAGCGAGACACGCGCAATTTCTTAAAATCGCTTGTTGCGCGTGCAACCTAAGTTTGTGGGGGTAGCTTTAGGTTGGTGGGCCTTACAACGATCCAAGTATTTGTAGCACCCTGGCTGCAGCCCAATCCCGGAGATTTCATTCGGACAGAGATGGGCACATTCTCCGCGCCAGCACGCCTTCTGGTCGATCCGTTCAGCGGGTCCGGCTCATCCCTGCTCGCGGCCAAGGTGGGTCCCCTTTTACCCCGGCCGTGACACCGTTCCGCTGAGAATTCCCACTTTGATCTTTCTCATCTGCTTTTCACCTTTCATTACGCACAAGATTTCCATAGTGCTTGGCTTCCAGGCCTTTCAAGAACGATAGCCCTTGTGTAAGAAGTTCATCACTCGAGTTGGCCATCTTACGCCAGATGCATGTAGCCGCCGCCATTGCCCCGGAAACTTCGCAGAAGGATTCCATGCCGACCAAGCCCGAGTAGCCAACACTGGCAAGTGCTCGATAGATTTCTTCCCAGTTAACCTGACCCGTTCCCGGCGTACCGCGATGGCTTTCGCTCAGGTGGTAATGGCACAAAAAGGGCGCAGCCTTTCGCGTTGGTTCATAAAAGTCGGCTTCCTCGATATTCATGTGATACGCATCCAGATGCAGGGCGACATTCCGTTCACCGATCATCTCCCGAAGTCTTATCCCCTGTTCGCAGGTATTGATGAGGAAGCTCTCGTAGCGGTTGATGGGCTCGATTCCGACAACGACGCCCTGATCACTAGCAAAGCGGGCAGCCTCCTTGAGAGCCTTGGCGGCATGCTCCCAATACTCTTCCCCAGGTATCTCTGCGATCCGGCGGCCGATAGCCGAGTAGGTTACACCGGTAAACACAGTAGCACCCATATCTGCTGTCGCCTTAATGCAGTTCATCAGGTACTTTACGCCGCGCTGACGAATGGCTTGGTCGTCGCCAGTGGGATCGTTTGCTATTGAGCAGGCAGTCGAGGTGCACAGATCGATGCCTACCTCCGCCGCGCGATTGCGGATGGCCGCAGCATCCACTAATTCCAATTCCATGAGTGGAATTTCGATCACATCGAAACCTAAGAGTTTGGCGCGATCGATTAAATCGAGAGTTCGGTTGCTCCAACTGGGAGTCCAGGCATAAGCATGCACGGCATATTTTAATCGTTTCATTTTGAATTCCTCCATTTATCTTCGAATTACTCCGATTTACTAGAGCGCGGTGATAATAGCAGACTTCAACGGAATGAGTCAACGAGCCGTTTCGTCCAATTGTAGATGCTCCAAGAGAATTCACCCCTTAACTGCGACGAGACTTTGTCACCCGTGTGAGGATGGTGACTTGAGAATGCAGCGGGCGGTAGGCAGAGCGTACGCGAATGCCTCCCGCCTGCTGTAACTGAGTAAGCGCTAAGTGCAGCATCTTAAACGCCGCTATCAGCCCGATTCTGTCGTCTGGGTCCAGCATGGCAATCGCGGACGCTCCATGCCTTGGGCCGTTTCCGTTCCGCCAAAAGCAGTTGATCTTGAGCTTGGCCCGTGGCAAGTATCAGGGTTTCAACGATTCTCATCTCGCGGAAAAACTTCGCGCCGAAGAGAACCTCGCCGTCCGCTGCGCTCTTCCATCATGCCTATACTTCAACATGGCTCCCGAACCCGGCACACTGGGGGTAGGTCAGTCGGATACTGTTAAACTGCGCATGAGAGGTCTTTCTAAATGATCCCCCGGAGTCGGATCGAGACGTTGATCTTTGACTACGATGGAGTAATCGCCAATACGGAACCAATCTATTGGCGAATATGGGCAGAGATCTTGGAACCTCTGGGCATTCGCTTCACCTGGGATCAATATTGCGAGTTTGGCCGTGGTGTACAGAATGCCCGTATGCTCGCCAAACTGCGACAACTTGCACAAACTCCTTTGACACTTTTCGGAGTAGAGGAACAGTTCGCGCTCCGCAAGCGAATCATGCGAGATCTGTGCGTTAATGAACCGCCAATCGCTGTAGCGACAATTGAGATGTTGCGCTCTCTCAAGGGCTATCGTCTAGGCCTTGTCACTAGTTCCGCAGAGTCTGACGTTCAACCAGTCCTTCGCGCCGCAGGAATCTATCAGTGCTTTGAAGCTTCGGTATTCGGCGAGGATGTGGAGTGTCACAAGCCAGCGCCCGACCCATACCTCCTGCTAGGAAATCGGCTAGGCATCAGGGCGGGCCTCGTTTTCGAAGACTCAGATGCTGGTATCACGAGTGCACAGCAAGCGGGATTTACTGTCATTCCCATCACCGAGCCTGAACAGTTGTCAAGGATCGTATATCGAGAAATATCGCACTCCTAAGAACCGCCCGATCAAGATCCGAGTGGCTAAACGACCAATCGACTTAAAGTCGGTAGGTTCGGTTGCGACTGAAAGTCGCCAATGCGGATGAATCCGACCGAAACGCTTCGCGTCTGGCATCTTCAAGCTGCGAGTGGCTTCGACTTCCCTTTGCAAGCCTGACCGCTGGCTCCCTCACCTGCATCCCAGGGAAACGGATGCTGGAAGCTGACCGCCTGCAAGGCGATCGGCTCAGAAGTGGTGGAGGAAAACTGAAATGGTGCGGGTTGTCAACCCTTCCTTATAGATCGGCGCTAGCGGCTCCAGTCTCCATAGCGGCCTGCCCGCGAAGATCTTTCTCGAAGATCTGTGCGGTCTAGCCGTCGACTCTCGAGTATTCCAGCGAGTACAGTTGCCGCGGAAGCAAGGATCTTCGCCATCCCAACGTATGTCCAGGCCGAGGGGTACAAACGGGCCAACTGAGACATGGGCCGAGAGCACTGGTCGACGACTGTGTGCCCTGGTGGTCCTGGCCACAGTCGACCACGGGCTCGATGCCTCGGTCTTGCACCGTGAGAATGCGCTGCAACTGCTGCGCGATATGAAAGCGTAAGGGGCAAAGGTGATCACCATCGCCAACGTAAACGATGGAGAGGTGGCGGAACTGGTGAGCGATTGTTGCAATGTCCGACCGGTCTGCTGCCCATTTCTGAGGTGGTTCCGCTTTAGCTGTTCGCCTATTTCGTGGCGCTGGAACACGGAGTGGATGTGGACCTGCTCAGGGATCTCTCCAAAAGTAGTGGTGGAGAACCAGCCGGCTGGCTGAATGTCCCCAAGCCGTGGCGTTTGCCCTCAGCGGTTACCACGCTTCCGCGCTTCGAGGTATGCTTTGATCTCTTTCATAGCCTTTTTCTGTGGTTTGCGGCAGGAAGAATGCCGTAACGGAAGGTTTTTGTTTACAATCCCCTCTCGACACGGGCCGAGAACAGAAGTTTTTGAACAAACAGAAAACAGAAATTTGTCTTGACATTTTCCATTGACTACGTGAAACTCGCTAGTTCTGGTATTTAAAAGGTTTTGAAGGTTTCACATGATTTCACTAGGCTTTGGTCGAGTAAGTACCCTCCGGCAGAGCCGGGGTGCGAACGCTGAACTCGAATTGAAGATGTCGCTGCAGCTTTGGTATACGGTCCGTCAGCCGAACTCACATTCCACAGGAGACATTTCATGAATCGTTCCCAGCAATTGTATCTTTCAAAAGAATCTGCGCAATCGAGTCCGCTTAGTCCTCGATTATTGTGTCGGCGATTTGGGGTGGCGGTTGTCCTTCTGGTCCTGATCTTCGGTTTGAACAAGAGCGCCTTGGCCGGTGTGACGGCAAGCATCCTGGGAACCATAAAAGACCCGACCGGAGCGGTAGTAGCCGGCGCTCAGGTGACGGTCGCCAACACCGAGACGCATATCTTGCAAGTCGTATCCACCAACGATCAGGGCTTCTACACTTTTCCGGCGCTGCAACCCGGCAACTATGAAGTGACCATCAACGTACGCGGCTTCAAGGCCTTCAGGCAGACCGGCATCGTACTCAATGTCAATGATGTCGTCACGCTAGACGCTTCCCTGCAAATTGGTCACACCGATGAAGTTGTCACCGTTTCCGGCGAAGCGCTCCATGTGGAAACGACCTCAACCCAACTGGGTGAAGTCATCGAAGGCCAGAAGATGACTTCAGTCCCGCTCAATGGCCGCAGTTATACCGACCTGCTGGCGTTGCAGCCGGGAGTGGCGAATACCAGCTCTGTAGTCGGAGGTGGCTCCTCCTCGGCGAACCAGTTTCAAAGTGGCGGAGTTCAGATTCCGCTGGTTTCGGGTGACCAGAACGCCGGCAACCAGTCCGTAGATGGCATGCGGGAGTCTGCGAATGGCTACTTGCTCAATGGTATATCCGTGCAGGAGTTCGCATATTCCGGAACTGCTGCCGTCCCCAATCTGGATTCCGTCAGCGAGTTCCGCATCATCACGAACAACTTCGACTCGGAATACGGCAACTTCGCCGGCGGCCAAATCAATGTCGTTACCAAAGCCGGCACCAATGGACTGCACGGCAATGTGTTTGACTTCCTCCGTAACACGGACTTCGATGCCGCGAACTATTTCGACCAGGGCGCTCGGGGTGCATTCCAGCAGAACGAATTTGGTGGGACCGTTGGCGGCCCGATCAGGAAGGGTAAGGTCTTCTTCTTCTCCGATTATCAGGGGAACCGGAATGTGGTGGGTAAATCGACCGGCTTGGTGGCGGTTCCAACGGCAGCAGAGCGTAGCGGCGATTTCTCCGCCCCAACATTGGAATCGGCGATGAGTGCGAGCACTGTTCAGGGCAGTGCGTGGGCAAATACGCTTAGCGGCGAACTGGGGTACGGCGTGACAGCGGGTGAACCGTATTACAGCCCCGGTTGTACCACCAATACGGGTTGTGTATTCCCGAATGCTTATATTCCAACCAGCGCGATCTCGCCCATCTCAACGAATATCCTGGCCTTAGGCGCAATTCCGCTAGGCGACGGCCAAGGCCACTTCTCCACCTCGGCAGACTCGCAGAGGTTGAGGGACGACAAGTTCAGCGGCCGCTTGGATGCCAACACCCGGATGGGTTCGTTGTTTGGCTACTATTTCTTCGACCAGTTCTCGCTGTTAAACCCGTATCCTGTCGCGACCGTGCCGGGCTTCAGTGCGACGACTAAGGGACGCACGCAGGCCATAGACATCGGGGACACGAAGACCATGGGAAGCACCGCGGTTAATGAAGCTCGTATTGGCTATCTCCGCCTCAACGACTCTCTGAACAACCCCAAGGGCAGCATAACCGCGACGCTCGGCGGACTCGGTTTCGCCACGGGTAGCGCCCCTGGCGCCATCACTCCGCTCGACTCGGCGACGGAAGGCATTCCGGAGATCGACTTTGAAGATTTCAATATCGGAGTGCCGAGCCGCATCCTTGGCCTCGTGGAAAACACTTTTCAGGCGTCTGACAACTACAGCCGACTGATAGGAACCCACTCCCTGAAGTTTGGAGCAGCGTACCACTTCACTCAGTTGGCGGAAATACTTCAGAACGTTGAAAACGGCTATTTTGAATTCAACCAGGCGCTTGAGACCGGCGTCGATTTTGCCGACTTTTTGGTCGGTGCTCCGGCCGTTTTCAACCAGGGGCAGACGCCCGCCGCCAACACTCGCAGCTACTATCTCGGAGCGTTTGCGCAGGATAGCTGGCGCGTCCGCCCCAACCTGACTCTAAACTATGGAGTGCGATGGGATGTCATTACTCCATGGTGGGAGAAGCACAACAAATTTGAGACGCTGGTGCCGGGCGAGCAATCGGTTGTATTCCCCAACTCGCCCACCGGATGGGTGGTTCCGGGCGATCCCGGAATAGCGCGAACGATCGCTCCGATCCGGTACGATAATTTTTCACCGCGTCTAGGATTGGCCTACGCACCATCGGCCAGTTCGGGACCTCTTAGCAAGCTCCTTGGCAATTCAGGGCAGACCAGCATTCGTCTCGGTTACGGAATGTTCTACACCGCATTTGAAGGTGGCTATGACTTCAGCGTCATCGGCGACGCGCCCTACGGAGATTACTACTCGGCAAATCGTACGTCCTTTGCTTCGCCATATCAAGACCGAGCCACGGGGGCGTTCACCCCAAGTCCGTTCCCATACAGCTTCCCCCCCAACAATGTTTCCCCCTCGAACCCCGATCCAAACGTCCCGGCGAGCGCCTTCGGCACAATCTCAGACTCACCGGGCTTCAATCGGAACAATCGTGTACCGTATGCAGAGCAGTACGAACTATCCATTCAGCGCCAGATCTCAGCAGCCGACTTGTTGACCGTTAGCTACGTGGGAACGCAGGGTCATCGATTGCTCGTAGCTCAGGAGGCAAATCCGGTAAACCAGTCCGCTTGCCTTGCCATTTACAGTCTGAATCCAAGTAACCCAGCCTGCGGACCGAATTCCGAACCTAACAGCTTACGCTCTCCGTTTGGCGCCAACTTTGGCAGTGATGCGCTCTTCTCCACCATCGGAACGTCTTCCTACAATTCCTTTCAGGTAAATCTCCAGCACCACAGCGGTCCGTTGCAGCTTTTGTTGGGCTACACCTACAGCAAATCATTGGATGATTCGTCTTCCTTCGGAGAACAGGTGAATCCGATCAAACCCGCCCTCACCCGCGGTCTATCCGCCTTCAACATACCCCAGAACTTTGTGGTCAGTTACAGCTACAACCTGCCGACTGGCAAACTGGGAGGCCCCAAGAAACTTGTGGATGGCTGGCAATTTAGCGGCATCACAACCTTCTCGCAGGGCATTCCGGTCTACATCTTTGAGAATGACGATCACTCGCTGCTCGGGACCGACACTTCAGGTCCTCTACCGCTTGGAATCGACACGCCAAACTACTCCGGCGGCTCCGTCAAGAAACTGAATCCGCGGAAGCCTGGCAACCTCTACTTTGACACAAGCGGGTTCTCTGCGGAGCCAATTGGGCAGTTGGGAACGGCGGGCCGCCGATTCTTTTCAGGCCCAGGACTCAATAACTTCAACGTGGCACTCTCGAAGAACACGAAGTTCTCTGAGAGATGCACGCTACAGTTCCGCGCCGAGTTCTTTAATGTGTTCAACCACACACAGTTCCAAGCGGTCGCAAGCAGCACTGGAAACTTCAATTCTCCGGAATTTGGACAGGCGTCGGCGGCGGCAGATGCGCGGATCGGCCAGCTTGCGCTCAAATTGCAGTTCTAACGATCTGTTGTTAGTTTATCTCCGAAAGGGAATGCGACTGTCGAAGTCGTTCCCCTCCAAGGGATCAACGAACGTATGAACGCATGTTGCGTCAGGACGTGAGGTGCCGGTTCGTCATCGGCACGAGTTCGCGCAGCGAGAACCAATCTGGCTCTGTTGCCCTCAAAATGCCAACAGAGCCGGATACGCTGCTATGGGTCAGTTTCCGAGTCGCGGCCATGCGATGGGTATTGTGCCGGAGTTCCCAAGCCAGATGTCCGCTTGCCGGTTTCAAGAAGGCGAGCAACGCCCTTGCAAAATCGGTCTCGAGTTTACAAATTGAGGACAACCAAATATGTCCAACAAGCTTCGCTGGGGAGTTCTCAGCACCGCCAGCATCGGCAGGAAAGTCATCCCCGCCATGCAGCAGGGCCAATACACCAGCGTCGCCGCCATCGCATCTCGCGGTCTTGCGAAGGCGCAGCAGGCGGCCACCGCCCTGGGCATTCCCACGGCGTACGGCTCGTACGAAGGACTTCTCGCCGATCCTGATATCGACGCTATCTACAATCCTCTTCCCAATCATCTCCACGTCCCTTGGACTGTCAGAGCCGCCGAAGCCGGTAAGCATGTTCTCTGCGAGAAGCCTGTCAGTCTTACCGTTGCGGAAGCCGAAACTCTCCTCGCGGTTCGCTCGCGTACTGGAGTCAAGATCGGCGAAGCCTTCATGATCCGCAGCTATCCCCAATGGCTTCGCCTCCGCGAACTACTCGCCGAGGGCCGCATCGGCGAACTCCGCTCCATCGTTGGCTTCTTCAGCTACTTCGAGATGGACCCGTCCAGCATCAACAATCAAGTCGAGTGCGGCGGAGGCGCTCTCCTGGACATCGGNNACCCGTGGCCGCATCGAGATCGAGGTTCCCTTCAACGCTCCTATGGATCGTCCCACTCGCCTCTTCATCGACGACAGCGGCGATCTGTTCGGCGGCGGCATCACCACGGAAACCTTCCCCGCGTGCGATCAGTACACCCTGCAGGGCGATGCTTTCTCCAAAGCCGTTATGGATGGCACCGAAGTTCCCGTCTCGGTCGAGGACGCCATCGAGAACATGGCCGTAATCGAAGCCATCTTCAACTCTGCCAACTCGGGCCAATGGGAATCCCTGCGGCGATGAAAGATCTGCAATCTCGCACCCGCCCGATTTCCAGTCTCGCTATCGGCACCGCCATCATCTCAATGGGTAATTTTCCCAAGGAGCAGTCATGACGCAGCAGAATCCGACGAAGGTCGTATCCGCATCCTCTTCCGCTGGGTCAGTTCGCCTAAAACGCACTCTGGGTCTGTGGAGCCTGGTCATAATCGGGATGGTGATGGTTCAGCCGACCGCGCCGATGGGGATTTACGGTGTCATCAGCAACAAAGGCCATGGCCACGTCGTCACCACGGTTCTTATCGCCATGATCGCCATGCTATTTACGGCGATTAGCTATGGCCGTATGGCGCGCGTCTATCCCAGCGCCGGCTCGGCTTACACCTATGTGGGCCAGGAAATGCATTCTGCCCTCGGCTATATCGTCGGTTGGGGCATGGTGATGGATTACATTCTGGGTCCGCTGATCTGTATCGCGTTTTGCGCCAAGGCGGCGATGAATATTCTTCCCGGGCTGTCCTCTTTCTATGTCTGGATTCTGATCTTCGCCGCCCTCTTTACCTGGCTGAACCTGCGCGGCATTCGGACCTCAGCACAGTTGAATGAGGCTTTGTGTACCGGCATGGTAGTGGTGGTCATCCTGTTTCTTGGCGCCGTACTCCGCTCGGTATGGCACATTCAGCACGATCCCGGGTTCTTTACCCATCCCTTCTACCAGCCCGACACCTTCAATCTGTCGAGTATCTTTTCCGGTACTTCGGTAGCTGTCCTTACCTACATCGGCTTCGACGCCGTGTCCACACTCTCGGAGGAGGTTAAGAATCCACGCCGCAACATTCTTCTGGCCACGGTCTTGGTTTGTTTGATCACCGGTATCCTGTCCGGGCTCGAAGTGTATGCCGCCCAACTTGTCTGGGGATCAAAGCCGTTCCCCAGCGATCAGGT
>PMMJ01000292.1 GCA_003162255.1 Acidobacteriaceae bacterium
AACGCGATGGCGCCGTCTTCCACCACCACGGCGGCGTGCGCGCCGTTGAGAAAGTCGGAGAGCATCTGGCTGAGCGAGTCTGGGGTCATGGAGTTGATGGGCAAACGGGGCAATCTGGATTGGTCACTACTTTTCGCTTTGTTAACCGTTAGGGTATTAATGCGTGTTTACTACCACCCCCTCCCNNAAATATTCCGGAATAAGGAGTTATCGCGGTTTTGACCTCATTTTCCGGATTTGGGGCGACTACTTAGTCTCTTGATTGCCTCCAATTTTGTTTATCAAAAAGTTAATACACCGTGGGCTTACCAGACTTGAGGGGCTGTTTCCTGAGAAACGGGCGCACCTCGGTCCTGGCACACAGGTCGGTTTCCATGATCGCCGACTGGCGGCTTGGTGTCTGTGATGATGCACACCGGGCGTTTGTGATGAAAGAAGTTGAAGTCAGATTCCGGTAATCTGTTCCACTGTGGAGTATACTGTGGAATAGGTTCCACATATGCAAATCGTTCAAATCGTGTTGGACAAAAAGCTGTTACACGCCGCCGACCAAGCCGCCAAGAGCACTAAACGAAACCGGTCCGCTTTGGTGCGCGACGCCCTGCGAGAACATCTCCGCCGGTTAGAACTGCGAGCCAGTGAAGAGCGCGACCGCCAGGGCTACTCGCGACAGCCGCAAGCCGACGTGGAAGAGCGGGGTTGGGAATCGGAGGCAACGTGGCCGGAAGAATAGCCCGAGGTGAGGTTCGGCTCTACCAGTTTGCCGCGCCCGACAAAAGACGGCCAGCCCTCGTGCTCACCCGCAATAGCGCCATCGCGTATTTATCCACCGTCACGGTTGCGCCGGTCACTTCCACGATTCGCGGCGTGCCATCGGAAGTTGTTTTGAATGAGGAGGACGGCATGAAGTCCCCGTGCGCGGTGAACCTGCACAATGCAATTACGGTGTCGCAACAGCGCCTGGGGAAACGTGTGGCCCAGCTTAGTTCCGCACGGATGAATGAGGTGTGTGCTGCTCTGCGGTTCTCTTTGGGGTGCGATGCGAACTAGTTGCTGGGAGAGTTCTGTCTGGCCCCGAATTTCCCCTGGCATCCTCAACTCATGGAGATCAAATCCCCGCCCTATCGCAAAAGACGCGACAAGAGCGGGGCACCCTCGAGGATTAACATCGGGAGGGGCTGGGCCAACCCCCGGTCGCCGGAGGTGCAAAGAAAGATGAGCATACGAACTGTAGCACTTTTTCTTCTGTTAGCCGATACACTAGGGGCTGCCCAAGCGGCGAAGTACGAATGGGCCAAATCTCCCGTGAAGAGCGGTGCGTTCGTCCATCTGCAGGATAGCCTTGCTTCTATCTACGTTCACAGCGGTTTTGTCAGTGCTTCTGGGGTATGGGTCGACACAGAGGGCAAGAATCCCCCAGCGGGACCATCAGTCTCGGATATCATCTGTGTGCGCTCTGACGGCACATGTGAAGAGGCACAAGCGATGATCGTTGGGTTCGGCGACGGCACCTTTACACTCACTGCCGATCATGCGGAGTACCGGATCGACCGTTGGAACGAAGAGGAGATTGTTGCGAAGGGACAACCTACCGAGATCTGCAAGGTTTTGAACGTCCTTAGGATCGACCTTAGACTTAAAAAAATATACGCATTCCAGACTTTGAGTGAGCCTGTGAATGAACACCTACCGAAGCTAAGCAAAGACCTCTGTAGCGCGGTCGGCTCGAATTGGGAATTACACGAGGACACACCGTTTTCCCCATCGCCTGACGCAAAGACCGTGCTCCGCAAACGGAATTAGTGTTGGCACCCCGAATACAAAGTGTGCCCGCGCCATTTCTAAGGGGTAGGTTGAGTAGGTTTGCCGCTGATCTTCTTCATCTCCTCCATCAAGCACCGACGAAGCTCAGCGGTAAGTGCTCGAACCCACTCGACCGTCTTATTCTGTGGATCGAAGAACTCGGAAAACTTGCTGGGAAGCCAGTGATCTGTTTGAAAGTGGAACATCCCGTTGCGGAAACGCCTCAACAGTTCGGTATTCGGCGACGCGAGCAACCGGTCAACTTCGGGGTCCGACAGCCCGGAGTCGTTCCAGCCCTCGACCACCACATAGAGCATTCCGTACCAGAGACACATCTTAAGTCCGGCTTTGCTGATCATGAACGCCCTTGGATCGCCGCCGTGCGGCGTCGTGTCCTTCGGATCGCCGAGGTGCTTATAAAACTCCTGGGACATCAGGCTCGCCGCCATGAAGTAGCGGAATAGGATCGGGACAAGTTCTTCCTTCGTACGTTGGACCATAAGGAGCAATTCTATAACCGTCCCTACTGGCCGACCGCCGCCTGCTCTCTAGGGAGCTGGTGCCCCAGGTTCGCGTCGGTTTTGGACGCTAACCTGGGTCAGCGGATACCGACGCGGCTCCCATGTTACCGCCCAAAAAGCGGGCGGGAACCTGGGGCACCGGGCTTGAGTGGGGATGTTCCTTCCGATGCAAACACTAAACACAAGGTCCCTCCACTCCGCAGATCATCGCCTTCGCGATGATCTTCTCCGGTCGGGATGACAGGGTGGGATGGTCTGCGCGTCACAGACCGGGGCCAACGAGCAAACTAGATTGTCCTCATGCCATGGGGACTCACGCGGTTTCACGAATCATGATCCCTCGGCTTCCGCTTCGACTGCGCTCAGGGCTCGGCAAAGTCGGGATTTCGGCAGCGGGCTCAGATGCCCGCTGGGCGCCTCAACTTTCTGCTGCTACCATCGCCCCATTCGACGCCTTCGCTGGCTCAGTCGCTCAGGGCCTGGGTCAGCGGGTACCGACGCGGCTCCCAGGTTACCGCCCAAAAAGCGGGCGGGAACCTGGGGCACCGAGCAGGCTCCGTTTGTTTACCACGGACGCTAGCCGGCGAATTTTCGAGTCGGGGTGGAACATCCCACCCTAGAATCGCAAAGAGCGCGATTTTAGGATGGGGCACCCGCGCATCTGCTGCATAGCGAATTCAAATACATAGGTCCTNNTGAGCCACTACCCGTGGCTCGCAGCTCGAAACTCCAGCGTTCCGCCCGTGGGATAATGCAGCAGCCGCACGAGTCGTTTGCAAAGTCAGGGGCATCCAAATATGGTGATTGCCAACCAGGAACGCTTTTTCTTCGAGCACTACGGACTTACGAATCACGATCTTGAGACTTATCTGACTGCGGCGCTTTCGGCGGGCGGCGACTATGCCGACCTTTATTTCGAATACCTGACTTCGACTTCGCTGATGGTGGATGAGTCGCTGGTGAAATCCGCTTCGCAGGGGATTTCGGCGGGGTGCGGCGTGCGAGTTGTCTCCGGCGAGCGCACAGGGTATGCCTACACCGATGATTTTTCTCCGCAACGGATTCTTCATGCCGCGCGCACTGCGGCTTTAATCGCTAGCGCGCCTTCCAAAACGACAGTGGTTGGATTCCAGCAGAAGCCGGCGCGCAGCTTGTATCCCGTGGCGCTGCCGTCGGTGGATGCGGACATTACCGCCAAGGTTGAACTGCTGATGCGCGCCGATCGCACGGCTCGCGGATATGATCCGCGGATCAAGGAAGTACGCGCCAGCTATGCCGACGAACTGCGGCACATTCTGGTGGTCGGCTCCGACGGCACGTTTGCGGAAGATTCGCAGCCGCTGGCGCGCGTGAATGTTTCGTGCATCGCAAAGACGGATGCGAGTTCGGGACGCGGCAGTTCGGGCGGCGGCGGGCGAGTTGCGCTCGACTTCTTTTTTGGGGACAAGACTCCTGAGTTCTTTGCCAAGGAAGCGGCGCGGCAGGCGATTTTGCAACTCGATGCGCGCGAAGCTCCGGCCGGAGATATGGAAGTGGTGCTTGGTCCGGGATGGCCGGGCGTGCTGCTGCACGAGGCTGTGGGCCACGGGCTGGAGGCCGACTTCAATCGCAAGAAGACGTCGGCGTTCGCCGGACTGATCGGCAAACGGGTGGCCAGCGAAAAGTGCACGGTGGTGGACAACGGCACGATGCCGTGGCGGCGCGGGTCTTTGAACGTTGATGATGAAGGACAGCCCACGCAGGAGACCGTGCTGATCGAGAACGGAATTCTGAAGGGATATCTCAGCGACAAACTTTCGTCGAGGCTGATGGGCCTGGCCGATACGGGCAACGGACGGCGCGAGAGTTACGAGCATATTCCGATGCCGCGCATGACAAACACTTACATGCTGGCGGGGCAGGACGATCCCGGAGACATTATTCGTTCGGTGAAGAATGGCGTGTACGCGGTGAACTTCGGCGGCGGGCAGGTTGATATCACGAACGGCAAATTTGTTTTCTCGGCGTCGGAAGCCTATCTCATCGAGAATGGGCAGATCACGGCTCCGATCAAGGGCGCGACGCTGATCGGCAACGGACCCGATGTGCTGACGCGGGTTTCGATGGTAGGCAACGATTTGAAACTGGATGAAGGCGTGGGCACGTGTGGCAAGGATGGACAATCCGTTCCGGTGGGCGTCGGCATCCCGACCATTAAGATCGACCGGTTGACCGTCGGCGGGACTGCGCGGCGGGAACCCGGCGGATTCATGCAGTAAAGTCAGGCTGCGAGCTTCGAGCCATGAGCTGCGAGCAAGCACTGCCCGCTCGCAGCTCGTGGCTGACAGCTCGCAGCGATAAAGAATCTGAAATGACGACAACACTGGAAGCCAGCGAAACGAAGCTCACAACCGATCTCAAGCAACTTGCCACCGACGTTGTCCGCCGGGCGATGGAAGGCGGAGCTACGGCGGCCGAGTGCGTGGTGCGCGAAGGCGACGAATTTTCTACCGTGGTGCGGTTGGGCCAGGTCGAAACGCTCAAGGAATCGGGCTCACGCGCGATCGGAGTGCGCGTTTTTTTCGGACAGCGCGCGGCCTCGACGTATTCCAGCGATTTTTCGGCGGCTGGCATTGAGCGCATGTTGAAGTCGGCGCTCGAACTGGCGAAGATCACTTCAGAAGATCCGTACGCGGGAATCCCTGAAGCGGGCCAGCTTGGATCGCTTTCCGGCGACCTCGACCTTTATCACGAGGACGTTTACTCATTGCCGGGCTCCGAGCGCATTGAGTACGCGCGCCGCGGCGAAAAGGCCGCGCTGGACGCCGATCCGCGCATCAAGAATTCCGATGGTGGATCGTTCGACGCCGCGACCGGCAGAAGAGTGCTGGCGAATTCTCATGGCTTTGTTGGCGAATACCGGCGGTCGTACTGTTCGGTCGCGGTGGTGCCCATCGCGCAGGACGACAACGGCCTCATGCAGCGCGATTACTGGTATTCGGTGGCGCGCAGCCTGGCGAAGCTCGATTCGGCGGAGCAGGTGGGAAGAGAGGCGGCGCGGCGCACGCTGCGACGTCTGGGCGCTCGCAAGGTGAAGACTGCGCATGTGCCGGTGGTGCTCGATCCCATGGTTGCTAGCTCCATGCTCGAACACATTTTCGAGGGCGTGAATGGCGACTCGGTGTATCGCGGAGCCTCGTTCCTGGCGGGGAAACTGGGCGAGAAAATTGCGGGCCCGAACGTTACCGTTGTGGACGACGGCACCATGTCCGGAGGCTTTGGCACCACGCCCTTCGATGGCGAAGGCATCCCCACGCGCCGCACGGTGGTGATCGAGAACGGAATTCTGAAATCGTATCTGCTGAATACTTACACCGCGAAGAAGTTGGGGCTGGAGACGACCGCCAACGCTTCTCGAGGACTCGCTGGGACGCCGGGAATCGGGCCGGGAAATTACTTTTTGGAGGCGGGACCGAAAACGCCACAGCAGATTATCGCGGAGATCAAAGACGGTCTCTATGTAACTGAGTTTCTCGGTCACGGAGCGAACTTAGTAACTGGCGATTACTCTCGCGGAGCCTCCGGCATGTGGATCGTCAACGGCGAGCTGGCCTATCCTGTCGAAGAAATCACGGTAGCCGGCAACCTCAAAGACATGTTCTGCAATATCTCTGAGATCGCGAGCGACCTGGAATTCCGCGGCAGCGTGGCCTCGCCTACGATTCGGATTGACGGGCTTACCGTCGGCGGCGAATAGCGAGNNGCGGGCGAGGGCGCCCGCGCCACCCAAACTCTGGAATTAACCTGGTTTTAACATTCGCCCAATCATTCGCCGTTAACATTTCCCCATGCCTGAGCAACCGTTGCACATCGAAGATCTCCCCGGGTCGCGGGAGGGGGTCCACATTCTGCGTCTGGCGGGGCCGCTGACGCTTCCCAATCTATTCGGCTTTCAATCCAAGGTGCGTGCCGACAATTCGCGCGCGCTGATTCTGGACTTCACGAATGTCCCGCTGGCGGATTCGGCG
>PMMJ01000349.1 GCA_003162255.1 Acidobacteriaceae bacterium
CGCCACGATCACGCCCATTGAGAGTAAGCGAGCCGTGAGCGCAATCGCTGATGGCAACCGTTGACTGGTGATGGTCCCCGTACCGCGAACATCAACGAGAGAGCGACTCCGGTTTTGCACACGGTTCTAAGCCACCGTGCTGGCGTAGTAACTCCTCGATTCGCTCGTGTCCCCTTGTCCGCGCCCAGTATAGGGCCGTACAGCCATTGATGTCTGCGTCGTTAACGTTGGCCCCGTTGTCGATCAGCAACCGCGCGATATCCTCACGTCCGTCAGAAGCTGCCACGCTCAGTGCCGTATCACCGCGAAGAGTTCTTGCATTGACATCGGCTTTGGCGGCCAGAAGTATCTCGACCTCTTCGATCTGACCGTTTGCCGCGGCGTCATACAAAGGCGTGCGTCCGATTCCGTCCCGGACATCTACGTCGGCCTTGTTCGACAGTAGGAGTTGCACAGTTTCCTTGTGGCCATACCACACAGCATAGTGTAGAGGAGTATCGCCTTTGCCAGCCTTTGCATTCACATCTGCCCTCTCGGCTAGTAGCAATTTGGCGATTTCCACGTAGCCATGGCGCGCTGCGTAATGGAGAGCGGTGAAGCCTTCGCTGTTCTTAGCGAATACCAGGTTAGGATTGTGCTTAAGTAATAGCCGGGTCTCCTCTAAATCGCCGTTGCCTGCCGCTCGAAAAATTTCGGTGACGTCCGCGCCAGTCCGCGCGACCAAGTGCCCGAATATCCACATGGGCAACAACAGAATGATATAGCGAACGCGGACCTCGCGCCGGGTCGGTGGAACTACCGATCTGAGGGTTGCTACTAGCCAAGTCAAAGATAGCAAGAACGTGGCGGCCAGGACGACAGGCCAGAACGGTTGCGAAAAACCATGCCGTCGTACCTCCGGAATTAGAAAGAGAAGACTTACGACGGCATACATGCTGTACATCAGAAGCGGCCGTCGACGATTCACCGTTCGCTCGAGAGGGTCTAGGCTCTCAAACATATTTTCGCCTGCGGCACATTAAGAACTCCCGAACGTGATTGCAGCGGGTATAACAGGGGATGCTGGGGAGTGATGCATTTTCGGGTGATTGTGCCGTTCCAAGTTTACGGCCTAGAGGACAGCCACAGCTCGCGTAACTGTCGTAACCTCCCCATTACACGCATTGACCTAGTCCACCTGATCCGTATCTCAATGAAAATACGAGTGTTGCCGGATTTCCTGGCGATCGATCCCCGGCCTCTGTGGTATCCTGTCGATTGGAGTCATTCCTCCCTGAGTAGCATCCAATGAACATGCGTTGGCGGCAAATGTTGCGATTCTTGGCGGCGGTGCAGTTGCTCCCAGCTCTGGAGAGCGGCGAGGAAACCCTCGTCGGCGGGCAGGCGGTGCTGGAGGGCGTGATGATGCGTTCGCCGCATGCCTGGGGCATAGCCGTGCGCAAGCCCTCGGGCGAGATTGTGACCCACAGCGAGCCGCTGGAGCGGCCTTCCGAACAGCATAAGTGGATGGGCTGGCCAGTGGTGCGTGGCGTCATGACGCTGGGGCACGCGATGTCGCTGGGATTCCGGGCGCTGAAGTTTTCCGCCAATGCGGCGCTGGAAGAGATATCCCCCGATCCGGGCAACGACGATCATAGCAACGACGATCACGGCGATAAAGATCCTGCGAAGAAGCTGGAGATCCCGGGCTGGATGGTGGGAGTGAACATTGCTTTCTCCGTCGCTTTTTTCATCTTCATGTACAAATATCTGCCGCTGCTGGCCACGACGGAACTGAAAAAAGTGAATCCGGTTTTCGGGCAGCAGATCGTGTTTAACCTGGTAGACGGCCTGATCCGCATCGCGATGTTCCTGCTGTTTGTGTGGGGCGTTTCGCTGTGGAAAGACATTCGGCGCGTGTACGAGTACCACGGGGCCGAGCATAAGACGGTGTTTGCGTTCGAGCATGGCGACCCGCTGGAGACCGCCGCGGTGCAGAAATATTCGACCTATCATCCGCGCTGCGGGACGAGTTTTTTGATGACGGTGATGATCATCTCGATGGTCGTGTATATGGCGATTCCAGTGCACACTTTCTGGGCCCGATTCGCCATTCGAATTGCATTGTTGCCGCTGATTGCGGGAGTTTCCTACGAGATCATTCGCTTCGCCGCCAAACATCGCGGCTCGCTCTTCGCGCTGATGACCGCGCCGGGCCTGTGGCTGCAGCGAATCACCACCCAGCCGCCGGATGACAGCGAAGTCGAGTGCGCCATCGCCGCCCTGAATGAATCCATGAAGCTGGAAAAACAGCACGGCGGCGAACTGGTAATTGCCTAGCGGTCGTTAGTCGATGGTCGTTGGTCGTTCCGATCCTGAGTTCGTGCGCTTTCTTCTTCATGCCAGAGGCTCTCTCTTGGAGCTCCAGATCCAGATTCTGATAGCCCGGCGGTTACAATACTTGTCAGAGGAAAAGGCGGATGAGCTTTGTCGCAGCGGCGACGGCATCGGCCGAGGATTGAATGCCCTCATCAACAAATTCCGCGAAAACGCGGCCTAACGACCAACGACCAGCGACCAACGACTGATGTTCGAGAGACTTGACCAAATCGAAGTGCGCTACGAGGAACTGACGCGAGCGCTGTTGTCGCCGGATATCACCAACGATTCCGCAAAATACCAGAAGACTGCCAAGGCGCACAGCGAAGTCGCCGGGATCGTCGAGAAGTATCGCGAGTACAAGGATCTGAAGCGCGGCATCGCCGAGAGCCGCGCCGTGCTGGTGGATGAGCCCGATCCGGACATGCGCGCCTACGCCGAAGAGGAACTGGCGAAGCTCGAAGCCCGCATCGTGACCGTTGAGGAAGAACTCAAGGTTCTCCTGCTGCCCAAGGATCCGAACGACGAGAAGAACGTGGTCCTCGAAATTCGCGCTGGGACGGGCGGCGATGAGGCCACGCTGTTCGTGGCGGAAGTCTTCCGCATGTACAACCGCTATGCCGAGACGCAGAAGTGGAAAGTGGAAGTGCTCTCCACGTCGGAGTCGGGCGTCGGCGGACTAAAAGAAGTGATCGCGCTGATCGAAGGCGAGCGCGTCTATTCGCGGCTGAAATATGAGAGCGGAGTGCATCGCGTACAGCGCGTGCCGGCGACCGAGCAGCAAGGACGAGTGCATACCTCCGCAATCACGGTAGCGGTGCTGCCCGAAGCCGAAGAAGTGGACGTCAAGATCGAAGCGAAAGACCTGCGCATCGACACCTTCTGTTCTTCGGGACCGGGCGGGCAATCGGTGAATACAACCTATTCGGCGGTGCGGATTACGCACATTCCAACGAATACGGTGGTGAGCTGTCAGGACGAGAAGTCGCAAATCAAGAACCGCGAAAAAGGCATGCGCGTGCTGCGCTCGCGGCTCTACGAAGTCGAGATGCAGAAGCAGCAGGACGCGCTGGCAAAGGAACGCAAGCAGATGGTCGGGTCGGGTGACCGCTCGGAGAAGATCCGCACCTACAATTTTCCGCAAAACAGGCTCACCGATCATCGCATCGGCTTCACCATCCACCAGCTAGAGCAGGTGATGGACGGCAAACTCCAGCCAATCATCGACGCCCTTATCACGCACTATCAGGCGGAGAAGTTGAAGGGCGAGAATGAGGCAGGCGCGGTGGCCGTAGTGTGATGCAGTCGTATGATGCTCGTGTGGGGACGGGCGTGCCCGTGAGCCTGCCCTGAGCGAAGTCGAAGGGTCCAAGCCGAGCGCAGCTCGGCAGCCGCTCGCGCTCACGGCAACTTTTGGTTCGCTCTGGAAATTCGTGCCCTCCACAAATTTCACTCTCGTTTGTTTTTCTCCGCGTCTCCGTGTCTCCGTGGTGAAATAGACTCGTGCAACTTCGCCAGGCTCTGAATTCAGCAGTCGAGCGCCTCACGGCTGCGCAAGTCCCCTCCCCGCGCATGAATGCGGAACTGCTGATCATGTTCACGCTCGATTGCGACCGTGCGTATCTCTATGCTCATCCCGAGCGAGAGCTCGCCCGCGCCGAGATGCAGCGCTATGGCGAAGCTCTCGCGCGGCGTGCTACCGGAGTTCCGGCGCAGTACATCACCGGGCATCAGGAATTCTGGGGCCTGGATCTGATCGTGTCGCCGGCGGTGTTGATTCCTCGTCCGGAGACGGAGCATGTAGTGGAGGCGGTGCTGGAACGGGCCAAAGCTCAGCTCGTGGAGCGACGGGCATCCTCGCCCGTCCGCCCAGAGCAAAGTCGAAGCGCCCGCATCGTCGATGTAGGCACCGGCTCGGGAGCGATTGCGATTGCACTAGCGAACGAACTGCCGACGGCAGAGATCCACGCCACCGATATTTCTCGCGAGGCTCTGGAAGTCGCTCGCGCCAACGCGGCCCGGCACCAACTCACTTCGCGCATCGAGTTTCACCGCGCCGATTTGCTGGACGGATTCTCCCCCGCCTCCTTCGACTTCGTGGTCTCGAATCCTCCCTACGTCGGCGACTCGGAAGAAGATTCAGTGGAGCTCGAAGTCCGCAAGTTCGAGCCGCGCCATGCGGTCTTCGCGGGAGCAACAGGGCTGGACGTAATCGAGCGGCTCATCCCCCAGGCGCAGACCGCACTGAGACCCGGAGGTTGGCTGGTATTCGAAATCAGCGGGACGATTGCCGACCGCGTGCGGAGATTGCTATCGGGTTGGGAGGAGGTCGCAATCAGGAACGACCTGCAGGGGATCGCGCGGGTGGCGGTGGCGAGAAAAGTCAATCCGTAGAAACAAACTTGCTCGTGGAGAGCCGGGCGTCCTCGCCCGGCGGACGGAAGAGACGCCCGTCCCTCCGCCGACCGAATCCTAGAACGTCACCCGTACTCCAAGTTGCGCGGCGAACGGAATCCCTACCGTCGTACCGGGGCCAAAAAAATCTCCGAGAGCGCCCTCAGGTATCTCGAGTTGCTTCAAGCTGGTAAGGGGCACGGAGTTTGCATCCGTGCAATTGCTCACGTTCGCACCCCTACAAACACTGGTGACGTTGCCGCTCGCCTGCTGGTCGGGAGGCACCGGGAGTTGGGCGACGTTGACCGCGAAGTTCGCGCCGGGATTGTTGCGGTTGAAGATGTTGAAGAACTCTGCAAACGGATTTATCTCCCAGCGCTCGCCAATCTTGAACGGGCGGGTGACACGCAGGTCCGCCTGGATGTAAGGCGTGCCACGGAATTCGTCGAGGCTGGTCGGCTTGTTGTTGACATAAATGCGGTCGGTGTTGTCCAGGTTCGTGATGGTAATGGGGCGAGCGCTCTCGACTTGGGCGATGCTGCTCAATTCGAAACCACCGGGAATATGCACTGTACCGGCGAGCATAAGACGATGTCGAACGTCTTCGCCGGACGGACCGTAGTCGCCGCGCCGGAAGGCATTCAGCGGATCGCAGACGCCATTCACATAATCGAAGAGCTCGCCGAGCAGGCATCCCCATGTCTCCGCCTTGGAGAGCGTGTAGTTCGCCACCAGATTGAAGCGGCGCATGTTGCCCTGCACATGCACCATCAGCGCGTTGTAACTGGAGCGGTTGTCAGAGTGGAAGACGGTGGCGGTGGGATAGGGATAGGCGCGATAGCCGTGGTTTCCCTGCTCATGGGTGTAGTCGGCGCTAACCGTCCAGTGCTCGTTAAAAGCGTGTTGCACTCCGCCCGTAGCGTGGATGGCGTAAGGCGTCTTGTAGTTGGGATCGATGAGCGAAGGAGGCGCGACGGAACTTGGGTTGACCGACTGAAATGCGGCGGCCCAGCCGTTCTGGGCGAGGTCGTTGTAGTACACGCCGAAGCCGGCGCGAATGACAGTTTTCTCGCTGTCGCCGGGGGAGTACGCAATTCCGAGGCGAGGCGCAACCTGCTTGCGATCGTCATGCGGCACTGCTTCCGGATAACCCAACGATGGCAGCAGTGAAAAGTTAGCATTGGCGGCCTGGCTGTGTCCGGAAGCCGTGAAGAGTCCGAAGGTGGTCTGATAACGCAATCCGTAGTTGACCGTGAGGTGATACGAAACGCGCCACGAGTCTTCGGCGTAGAGTCCAAGTCTTTGAACGTTTTGCGCGAAGCTGCCGTTGCCCGCGGGAGTGAATGTGCAAGTGATGCCGGACGCCGGATCGGGCATCGGATCGCACTGGGAGATGGGCGGCGTGTAATAAAAGGGCAATGCACTCGTGATGCCGCCGCAGTCGGGGCCAGGCGGATTGATGTAGCAATCGGGATTGGACGGATAAGTCGTGAACTGCTCCGCCGTCGCGGCAAACGCGCCGCCGAGCACCGGCTCGTGAATAAAATCGACTCCGAACTTGAGCGCGTGGCTGCCCGCAACGTGGCTCAGATCGTAGCGCACCTGGTATTTGTCCTGATTGCGCAAGTCTGGGAAAAGAGTGATGGGAGTGGCGAATTGGTTGTCGCCGAAGGTCTCGAAGCCGGAGACGGTCAGCGCCGTCACGCTGAACGGAAATTGCAGGGCGAATCCGAGATCGGAGTTACGCGTCTGCGTAAGGTGCAACAGGCTCGCGCCCAGAACCAGATTGCCCAGCCATGTCGGACTGAAAGTGTAGGCATTGCTGATCACGGTGTTCCAGTAGTTGTTGTGCGTGATCAAACCGGTAGAAGGCAGAGTTGCTTGTTGCACCAGCGCATTGCGCGTCAGATGGCTGTCTTCGGAGGTGCGCAGAAACCATTGCGACTTCGAAGACTCGGCCCAGTCAAACCGCATCGAGCCCAGGTAATCGCGGAAGGGGATGGGGACATTCGCGGGAACGGCAATCGACGAAACGTCCGGAATCAAGCCATCCGCAGCCAACTGCGCCAGTGCATCGAATTGTTGCGTGCTGGCCGGACTGTAGGCGATGCTGGCATTTTCATGCACATGCTCGAACGAGGTGAAGAGCCACACTTTGTTTTTTGCGATCGGCCCACCCAGCGTGCCGACGTAATTTTGCCGCGAGAACGGCTGCTTGGGATTAGGCGCCGGATTCTCGATCGGGAACCGGGCGTTGAGCTGTGCCGCGCGCTCGTAGAAAGCGCCGTCGCCATGCCACTCGTTGGTGCCGTGCTTGGTGGTGATCACGACCGACCCGGCGGTGGTCCAGCCCGTGTCCGCGTCTTCATTCGAGGTACGCACGGCAAATTCCTGAATGCCATCGGGGGAGAAGTTTTGCAGGAACCCGCCAATCCAGTCGTCGGAGTTGTCGGCGCCGTCCACCGAGAGTTCGTTGTTCAAGCCCGAGCTTCCCCCAGTGGAGACGGCGGTGATGCGCGCCTTGGTGGGATCGGAAGGCTCGACAGGTTCGGTTCCGGGCACCAGGTAAGCGATGTTGGCGAAGCTGCGTGCCGCGAGCGGAAGGGTTTCCAGGTCCCGGCTGCCGACGACGCCCTCGCGAACCGCACTCGCCGTGTCAATCGACTGGGTCGTGATCGAGGAAGAATTCGCCTGCACGTTGACCGTCTCGCGCGCGTTTTCCGGTTTGAGCGTGACCGCGATATCGCGCACCAGGCTGACGGCGACGTCGACATCGGCCGTGGCCTCGGCAAAACCTTTGGCCGTCACAGTCACGCGATAGGAGCCCGGCAGCAGTCCCTCAATGCGGAATTCTCCGCGGTCATTTGCCATTGCCTCGCGGGAGATGGAAGATCCCTTTGACCGCACGACGACGCGAGCACCCGCCACTCGCGCAGCGCTCGCGTCCTGAACCTCGCCGCGAAGCGCTCCGTTGGAATTTTGCGCGCGCAGGGGCGCAGGAACAGAGCTGAACATCAGGAGGAAAATCGAGAGGAGGATGGCGCAGTTCAGCGAACTCGATCTGCGCATTTCAGAAAGTGAAATCCTGGCGATCATGAAAGGACCCCATCCGGCAAACGACAAGGACTGCCGCTGATCAGAATCGCTGAAAAATGCCTACGCGGCGAAGCAGTCTGGTTCAATCAGACTAACGGCGCGCGCTAATTACTACCAGCAATAGTGGAATCGAAAGCAGTGGTCAGAAGGCTGGCATGCCCCTGCGCCCATCATAATGACCCGAAGTGAGCTCCGGTTATCGCGAGGCAACAACCGGCAGTATCTCTTCCACGTCAACCTTGGTGGGATAGTTTCCCGTATAGCAGGCGGAACAGTAAGTGGTCTTTTCCCCGTCCGCGCAAGCTTTCTTCAGACCTTCCAGCGAGAGATAGGCGAGTGAGTCGGCGACGATGTATTCGCGAATCTCTTCGATCGACTTATTCGCTCCAATGAGTTCTTTTTTTGACGGCGTATCCACTCCGTAGAAACAGGGCGAGATCGTCGGCGGGCAGGAAATCCGCATGTGGACTTCCTTCGCACCCGCGTTACGAATCATGCGGACGATCTTCTTGCTGGTAGTACCGCGCACGATGGAGTCGTCCACCAGAATCACTCGCTTGCCCTCGATCAGGCTGTGAACGGCGTTCAGTTTCAGCTTCACGCCAAAGTCGCGGACCGACTGTTGCGGCTCGATGAATGTGCGTCCGATGTAATGGTTGCGGATAAGGCCAAGGCGAAAAGGAATGCCACTCTCGGCGGCGTATCCGATGGCCGCGGTATTGCCGGAATCAGGGACGGGAACGACGATATCGGCATCCACCGGAGCTTCGCGCGCGAGCTGGCGTCCCATGGCGTCGCGGCTCTGATCGACCGACCGGCCAAATACCAGACTATCTGGACGGGAAAAATAGACGTGCTCAAAAATGCAGCTCGACAGCGCCGGAGACGGCGAATAGAAACGCGAGCTGACGCCTTCCGGCCCAACGATGACCAATTCGCCGGGTTTAACGTCGCGTTCGTAGGTAGCGCCCAGCAAATCAAAAGCGCAGGTTTCGGAGGCAAAGACGACCGTGTCTTTTTTCTCCGTGGTCAGAGCCGGAATGCGGCCCATGGCCAGTGGGCGAAAACCCCGCGGATCACGAGCGGCGAAGATACGGTCGCGGCTGAGCATGACCAGCGAAAAGGCGCCTTCCACGCGGCGCAGCGCGTCGGCGATAGCATCCGGCAGCGTATGCTCGCGGGAGAGCGCAATCAAGTGAACCAACACTTCCGTGTCGCTGTTGGTTTGGAAGATCGAGCCCTGGCCCTCCAGCTTGGCGCGAATCGCGTGAGCGTTGACCAGGTTGCCATTATGAGCAATGGCGATCGTGCCCTTATTCGACTGCACCATGATGGGCTGCGCGTTCAGCAAGGCCGAATCGCCAGCCGTCGAATATCGGGTGTGGCCGATAGCAAGAACACCGCGCAGAGAAGCCAGCACTTGATGGCTGAAGATGTCGGCGACCAAGCCCATCGACTTGTGCTGGCGCAAGCGCTCGCCATCTGAGGTAACGATGCCCGCCGATTCCTGTCCGCGATGCTGCAGCGCATGCAGCCCCAGATAGGCAAGCTTCTCCGCCTCGGGATGAGCGTGGATCGCGACCACGCCGCATTCATCGCGAAATTTGTCAGAAGTCAGCATCTAGTAGTTAGCCTCTAGCCCCTAGCCAATTCAACCGTGCTCGTGTGGGGACGGGCGNNTCGTCCGCAACACTCTCTCCAGCGCGCCCTCGTAAGCCTCGCGCAATTCCTGCACGCTCGCGGAGATCACTAACTGCCCGTCCACCGCGATCTCAACCCTGTCCGGCCCCGTTTCGCCCAACACATCCGCGATGACTTCGTACTCCTCCGCCACTTGTTGGATTCGCTGCAAGTGGATCGGGTCGCAGCTTACCACGACCCGGCTGGCGTCTTCCCCAAAGAGCAGAAACTCAAGCGCCAGTTCCTGCCTGGGCAATTTGACGTTAAGCCCGACTCCGCCCGGCAGCGCCGACTCCACCAGCGCCACCGCTAGCCCGCCATCGGCACAGTCATGCGCCGATTCGATCAGTCCCGCTTGGACGGAGGCCACCAAAGCGCGTTGCAGCGTGGCTTCTTTCTCGAGATCCAGTTCGGGCGGATAGCCCCACACCGCTCCTAGAATTTCTTTCGCGTATTCGGACGACCCAAACTCTAACTCAGCGTCGACGGCGTCGCCAGCTTCATTCGCGCGCAGCAAGACAATCTTCCTCCCCGCTTGCGCGAAATGCATCTTCACCGTTTTGTGAACATCCTCGAGAATTCCCACCACTCCGATCACCGGAGTCGGGTAAATCCCCTCTCCGAGAGTTTCGTTATAGAAACTGACATTTCCGCCCGTAATCGGCGTATCCAGTTCTTCGCAAGCCTTGGTGATGCCGTCAATCACCTGCGAAAATTGCCACATGATGTGCGGTTTTTCGGGATTGCCGAAGTTAAGGCAGTTGGTAGCCCCGATCGGAGTCGCTCCGGCGCAGGCCACTTTGCGGGCAGCCTCGGCGACGGCATGCATCGCGCCCAGACGAGGATCGAGATAGCACCAGCGTCCGTTGCCATCGAGCGCCATGGCCAGTCCGCGCTTGGAGCCTTTGATCCGAATAACGCCGGCATCGCCCGCTCCAGGCGCGTCGACAGTGTTTGTCTGCACCATGTGGTCGTACTGCTGCCACACCCAGCGCTTCGAGCATATGTTTGGGCTCGCGAGAAGCTGCTTGAGCTGGCGCGAAACGTCTCCATTTTCGGAGAGCCTTATGTGCTCCGGCATCTCCCGTTCGATCGCCGGTTCCCAGCGCTCGAGAGGACGCTTGTACAACGGCGCCTCATCGGTGAGAGCGGCGTTTGGAATTTCCGCGACAACCTCGCCGTGTTCGAACACGCGCATCTTCCCATCGGAGGTCACCCGGCCGATCTCCACCGCATCCAATCCCCACTTCTGGAAGACGCAAAAAACTTCTTCTTCGCGCCCTTTCTGCGCGACCAGCAGCATGCGCTCTTGCGACTCGCTGAGCATGATTTCGTAAGGCGTCATGCCAGTTTCGCGCTGCGGAACGCGGTCGAGTTCGATTTCCACGCCAGTGCCGCCGCGCCCGCCCATCTCGCAGGTGGAACAGGTCAGCCCCGCGGCGCCCATATCCTGTATGCCAACGATGGCACCCGTTTGCATCGCTTCCAGGCAGGCTTCCAGCAGCAGCTTCTCGAGGAAGGGATCGCCGACTTGAACATTGGGACGCTTGGCTTCCGATCCTTCACTGAACTCCTCGCTCGCCATGGTCGCGCCGTGGATGCCGTCGCGCCCCGTCTTCGATCCCACGTAAATGACGGGATTCCCTTCGCCCGATGCGCGTCCGTAAAAAATCTGATCCCGGCGAACCAAGCCAAGCGCAAACGCGTTCACCAGCGGATTGCCCGAATAGCAGGGCTCAAACTTCACCTCGCCGCCCAGGTTGGGCACGCCGAAACAATTCCCATAAGAAGCGACCCCAGAGACCACACCTTCCATGACGGAGTCGTTCTTGTGAATCTCCGCTTGTGTGGCGCGGGCGCCCTCGCCCGCGTTTTCGCCACCCTGAATCGGACCAAAGCGCAGCGAGTCCATAACCGCAACCGGCCGGGCTCCCATGGTGAAAATGTCCCGCAGAATTCCGCCGACGCCCGTGGCCGCTCCCTGAAACGGCTCGATAAACGACGGATGATTATGCGACTCGATCTTGAACGCGCAAGCCCAGCCGTCGCCAATATCCACGATGCCGGCATTTTCGCCCGGCCCCTGCAGGACCAGCTTGCTGCGTGTGGGCAGACGCTTCAGGTGTACCCGTGACGACTTATAGGAGCAGTGCTCGCTCCACATCACGCTGAAGATGCCGAGTTCGGTCCGCGTGGGCTCGCGTTCGCCCAGCAGTTGCTTGATCTTTTCGAATTCTTCCGGAGTGAGGCCGTGCTCCCGGATCACTTCAGGTGTAATGGCAGAAATTGCGGAGGTGGTCATCGGGGAATCTTTATTGTCGCATCTCAACTCACTTTTCGCATGTGGATTCGTCGAATTAAAGAAGAAAAGTGACAACTTCTTGCCGCTTCGCTATGCTAGCGCCCACCATGGACAAGGTTGATCCCGGATCACGAGTAGATAGCTCCGAACCAAACTGGGCAAAAAACGGAATGCTCGCCGTCGCTGGCATCGCCGCCTTCAGCTTCGTGCTGCACATGGTTTTCAACGGCCGCTACGGCTATTTCCGCGATGAGTTCAACTACATCATTTGTGGAAGTCATCCGGCGTGGGGATACGTGGACCAGCCTCCCATGGTCCCGATCCTGAGCCGGATTTTCCGGGCAGTCTTCGGCGACTCGCTGCGCAGCATCCGTCTCATGCCTGTCCTTTCCACCTCGGCTCTCATCCTCCTGACGGGCGTCATCACCCGCGAGTTGGGCGGCAGGCGATTTGCGGTCGTGCTCAGCGCGCTGACCATCCTGATCGCCCCGATTTATTTGTCGGGCGGCAGCCTGCTCACCAGTAATTGCTGCCTCGAAGTATTGCTATGGATGGGCTGCGTGTATTTCGCAATCCTAGCCGCGAAACGCGACCAGCCTCGTTATTGGCTGTGGTTCGGAGTAGTGGCCGGAATCGGTCTGCAGGAAAAGTATTCCATCGCCGTGCTCGGCTTCGCCATTGTCATCGGACTGCTGCTGACCGGGCAGCGGCGATTTCTCCTGAACAAGTGGATGTGGCTGGGCGGCGCGGCTGCCTTCCTCATTTTTCTGCCCAATTTGATGTGGAATGTCGCCTACCACTGGCCCTTTGTCCAACTCATGCACAACATCAAGGCCGAGGGCCGGGACGTCGTGCTCTCGCCGTGGCAATATTTTTCACAACAGATTCTGCTCATCCACTACCTCTCCGCTTTGATCTGGATTACGGGTGTAATTGCATTGCTCGTCGCACCGCGCTTCAAGTCCTACCGCTTTCTAGGATTCGCCTACCTCGTGAGCTTCGCCGTCTTCGTCGCGCTCAAAGGGAAGAATTACTACCTGGCTCTGATCTACCCGGTGTATCTTGCTACCGGATGCGTAGTGATCGACGATGCCATCGATCGCATTCGCCAGCGATGGATGAAGCCCGTGATCGTTGTGCTTCTGCTCGCAGGAGGCGCCGTCCTCGCGCCGCTAGCGGCTCCGATTCTGCCGATCGAGCAATTCGTCAGTTATATGCAGTGGTTGCCCATCAAGGTGCCGCGCAGCGAGCACAGTCACATGCGGGCCGTCCTGCCGCAGCACTACGCCGACCAGTTCGGCTGGAATGAAATTGTGGACGAGGTCGCCATCGCCTGGAACAAGATTCCCAACGAAGAACGCAAAGACTGCGCCATCTTCGCGCAGGACTACGGGCAAGCCGGAGCGGTCGATTTCCTCAGGCCGAAGTACGGCCTGCCGCAGTCGCTCAGCGGACATCAGACGTGGTGGTTGTGGGGGCCGAGGGGCTACTCCGGGAATTGCATGATCGTGCTCGACGACAACCGTGAAAAATTGGAGACGCTCTACGAGCATGTAGAGTTTGTGGGCACCTCGCGCGATAACCCCTATGCTCTGGAGCGCGAACTCACCGTCTTCATTTGCCGTGGCGCAAAGTTCGGCAGTCTGGCGCAGCTCTGGCCCAAGCTGAAGAAGTGGAGATAATGCGTGGTGGCGGGGCTTTGCCCCGCCAAACGGGGCGGAGCCCCGTCACCACACACGCCACGTCTATACTGTCGCAGATGAAGTCCGTCATCGTCGGCACCGCCGGACATATCGATCACGGCAAGACCGCGCTGGTCAAAGCCCTGACCGGCATTGATGCCGACCGCCTCGAAGAAGAAAAGCGGCGCGGCATCACCATCGACATCGGTTTTGCCTACCTCGAGCTCCCCGCCCCCGATGGCAGCAAGCTTCGCCTGGGTTTCGTCGATGTTCCTGGCCACGAACGCTTTGTGCGCAACATGCTCGCGGGCGTGGGCGGCATCNNCACTTCGATATCTGCCGCCTGCTTGCGATCCGCCGCGGCATCACCGTGCTCACTAAATCCGATGCGGTGGACGCGGAGACGCTCGAAGTCGTCCGTCTGGAAGTGGAAGATTTTGTGCGCGGGTCTTTTCTCGATACGACTCTCGATCCGGCGCAATCCCCGATAGTCGCCGTGAGCTCGTTGACCGGCGCAGGTCTGGACAAGTTGAAATCGGCGCTCGCTCGGGTCGCGTCCGAAGTTCCCGCAAAAGACCCGGCGGCGCTGGCTCGCTTGCCCATTGACCGCGTATTCACCATAAAAGGCTTCGGCACGGTCGTGACCGGCACNNGCGGACACTTTTCGTTCCACGTCGCGAGTCGATGTGCTTCTTTCTCTTCTTCCCTCGGCCAAGCCGTTGAAAGACGCTGCGCGCGTGCACTTTCACGCCTACACGGCGGAAACGATCGCGGAGGCCCGCCTGTATGGA
>PMMJ01000402.1 GCA_003162255.1 Acidobacteriaceae bacterium
GCATCCGCCAGCCGAACTTTTCAAATTGTCGGTGAACGTGTAGTAGAGAAGGGCCGTGGATGCCAGCACAAATAACGCAGGAACCACCGGATATCCCCACACACGGTAAGGGCGCTCAGCGCGCGGCTCGCGGCGGCGGAAAACGAACACCGTGCTGCCTGCGATCATGTAGAACATCCACTCCGCGAAAATCGCCAGCGAAAAGAATTGCCGGAAACTACCGCCGAGCAGCAGAAGAACGACCGCCAGCCCGCACTGCGCCACAATCGCCACCGACGGCGTGTGGAAGCGCGGATGAACCTCGGCAATCGCCCGGAAAAAATATCCATCACGCGCCACAGCAAACGGCACGCGCGCACCGCTCATGATGGTGCCATTCAAAGTCACCAGCATCGAAAGCGCCATGCCCGCCGACACCAGGCTGGCGCCCGCAGGCCCAAGCACCAGCGCCACCGCGTCCGACGCGGGACGCTCCGAGTGTGCGATCGCTGCCGCTGGCAGCACATACTGCACCGCCGCATTCACCAGAATATAGAGCGCACCCACCGTCGCCACGCCCCAGATCAGCGACAGCGGAATATTGCGTTGCGGATTCCGTATCTCTCCAGCCACCATGGTCAGATCGTTCCAGCCGTCGTAAGCCCACAGCGCGGCCACCAGCGCCGCGAAAAATCCCGCCACGCCGCCTTTCGCCCCAGTAAACTCGGTCGCAAAGTTCGCCCAGGTTCCTCCGCGATAGGAAAAGCCCACCACGACGATTCCGAGGATGATCGCCACCTTTAGCAGCGTGAACAGAAACTGAAATTCCCCCGCCCGGCGTACTCCAATGTAGTTCAACCACGAAATCAGCAAGGTGGCTCCGATCGCCACCAGTTGCCCGTAGGTGATGATGAATGGATGCGAAACCGAGCTGCGCGAGAACCAATCCAGCGAAATGCAGGAGTGCAAGAAGAAAGAGAAGATCGGAAATGTTTCCAGGATCCGCACCAGCCCGGTAGTGACGGTCGCAATCGAAGCCGGTTTAGCGATCAGAAACCAGGTCCAGGAATAAAGAAATCCCGCCAGCGGCCCGTAGGCGTCGCGAACGTACACATACTCACCGCCGGCTTGCGGCTTCATGGCGCCCAGTTCGGCATATGTAAGCGCGCCGAAAAAAGAGAGCAGCCCCCCAACCATCCAGGCGAGATAGACAAGTCGAGCCGACCCCACCGCTTGCATCATCTCGGATGGAACCAGAAAAATCCCGCTCCCGATGATCGTCCCAACCACCACCGCCCCGGCATGCGACAACCCAAGGTCGCGTGCCAGTTCTGGACGGGAATGATTCTCTGCTCGTCTGTGCATCTGTCTGTCGATCGTTTCGAAGAACGATTCTAACCGCAGAGTTCGCGGAGGACCCAAGCATCAAGAGAATTTGCCGGTGGAACGCGGGGCGTCCTAACCCGGCTGGACGGACGAGACGCCGATCACCGTATGAAAGGCTTTGACCCAGCTTCTCTTCGCGCACTCTGTGTCTCTGCGGTTCAAGCTCTCGACTGAATCCTCCACAAAGCGCTAGCCGCGTATCCCACCGCAAACGTCACGCAGGTTCCGATCGCCACCCACCAGGTGAACGCCACGTGCGACCATCCCCACAGATACAGTTCCATTGCCAATCCGCAAATCATGCCAACCATCGCCCCACTTTGATTCGCGCGCTTTGTCAACACTCCCAGCAGGAACACTCCGAGTAACGCGCCATAAGCAACCGAAGCGATTTGCAACCCAACTTCCACCACGCGTCCTACCCGATGCAGCGCCAGGACAGCCAGCCCGAACAGCACTAATGCCCACGCGAGCGTCGCCAGTCGCGCCAACCGCAGTCGCGCCCCTTCGCTCACTTCCGGGTCAGAGTCTGAAGNNGTCTGAACGACTGCTTGGACGAAACCGAAGATAGAAATCCATCATCGAACTCGACGCCAGCGAGTTCAGCGCCGCACTCAAGTTCGACATCGCGGCAGCCAGAATCGCCGCGATCAGAAGCCCCGCAATTCCGTGCGGCATCCGGCTCACAATGAACGTCGGATAAATCCTGTCCGCCCGTCCAAATACGGACGACGGAACGCGGTAGTAAACAAACAGCATTACACCCACAAAAAGAAACAATCCGAACTGAAAAAAGACCGCGACTCCACTCGACAATAACGCCAGCACCGATTGCCGCTGATTCCGCGCCGCCAGCAGTCTCTGCACGATGAGCTGGTCGGTACCGTGGCTTGCCGTGGTCAAAAATGCGCCACCGATAATCCCCGCCCACAGCGTATACGGCTTCACAAAATTCAAATGCGGCCAGTGCGCCGAAGCTGCCAAATTGAAAAAAGAAAGATCGAACACCTGAAACTTGTGCAACCCGCCCGCAATCGCCTCGACCGACCCCCATCCTCCCGGCACGAGATGCAGAATCGTAACCAGCCCCACCAGCGTTCCGCCGACATAAATAAAGGTCTGCACCACATCGGTCCAGATCACCGCCGCCAGCCCGCCCTCGAAGGTATAGATCAAAGTCAGCAGCGTGATGATTGCGATCGAAGTAACTTCGCCCGTGCCCAGCGCAATCGAGACCACAATCGACACGGCATACACGCGCACGCCCTCCGCTGCTGCCCTCGTCAATAGAAACAGCCCCGCGGTCACCGTGCGCAGCTCGGGACCAAAGCGCCGCTCAATCAGCTGATAAGCCGTATACAGCTCTCCGCGAAAATACTGCGGCAGAAGCACGAAACTAATAATGACGCGCCCGATCACGTACCCCATCACAACCTGCAGGAAAGTAAGATTCGAATCGTAGGCAAGGCCGGGAATGCTGATGATGGTCAGCGTGCTGGTCTCCGCCGCCACAATCGAAAGCGCAATCGCCCACCAGGGAATGTCGCGGTCGGCGAGAAAGTAGTCGCGCATCGTCCGCTGCCGCTTCCGAAACCGCAGCCCGAACAGCGTGATTCCCGCCAGGTAGAGCGCGATAATCAGCAGGTCGATCCGATTCAATCCCAAGCCATTCCTTTATGCGGAGCCGCCGTTATTCGCGTCTCCAGTGCCTGACAACCGTTTCGCAGCATTGTACAAGCATGCTCGCGCCCCGAACCCGCCACCGAAGTTTACGCTGAACCTGTGTTAGAACTAGCGTGATGGCCTACTATCTCGCAATCGACGGCGGCGGCACCAAGACCCGCTGCGTTCTCGCCGACGAAACGACTGTGCTGGCGAAAGCCATGACCGGCGGTTGCAGCGTGATTCGACTCGGCGAGCAGAAGGCGAGGGAAGCGCTGCATGCCGCCATCCGACAGGTCTGCGCCGCCGCCAAGATTTCTCCCCATCGGGTCAGCGCCGTCTGTATCGGCGTCACCGGCGCTGCCCGGCCCGAGATCGCCGCGAAGATTCGAGGTATCCTCGCCGAATTAATTTCCGAAAGTGCGCGCGCAAAAATCGAAGTCGTCGGCGACACTGTAATCGCCCTGGAAGCCGCTTTTGGCGCCGGCCCGGGAGTAGTCGCGATTGCCGGTACCGGTTCGATCGTCTACGGCCGCGACGCCGCGGGTCACACCGCGCGCGCCGGAGGCTGGGGCTTCGCCGTCTCCGACGAAGGTTCCGGCTACTGGATCGGCCGTCGCGCCGTGTCGGCCATCCTGAACTCGCTTGACCAGGGGACGGAAACCGCGCTCACCGCCATGGTCCTCCAGGCTTGGAAACTCAATACCATCGACGAACTTGTGCAGCAAGCCAACTCGACTCCACCACCCGATTTTCCGCGTCTGTTTCCCATCGTCCTTCGCGCCGCCGACGAGGCCGACGCCATTGCCCGCGAACTGCTCGCCGACGCCGGAACCAAGTTAGCTGACCTTGTTTCTACGGTCGTCCGACGTCTCGCGCCGCACGCACCCCCGGACACGCTCCCGGTAGCGACAACCGGCAGTGTCTTTCGGCAGTCGCCCGTTGTGCATCAGGTTTTCTACAATTTGCTGCAGAAGAGTTTCCCCGGCATCGATGTGCGCAAAGACCTGGCCGATCCCGTCGAGGGAGCGCTAGCTAGGGCGAGACGATTATAGAGACTAGGCTTACCCCGTCTCACGCCGGCTAAACGTCGGCATGTCGAAAGCGGAAATGTCCAAAGACGAAATTTTCGGAGACGACAGCGCGCCGCCCTCAAAGGAATCGGTAATGGCGACGTCTCCGTCCGCCGATTTGCTCCACACCGTCGCCGACCCTAATCTCACTGAGGACTTGGCTCTCGCCCTTCTCAAGCGCGCCGACTTGCTTCCTGAAGTCATCGAGCGACTCGCCAAGAACGTCAACGCACTCAAGAGCCGCAAAGTAAAGATCGCGTTAGTCAGCCATCCGCATACACCGCGCCATGTGTCCGTGCCCCTGGCCCGGCAGTTCTACACGTTTGATCTGATGAAAGTTGCGCTGTCGCCATGGGTTCCCGCCGATGTAAAAATTGCCGCCGACGAGGTTCTAATCTCTCGCCTCAAAATGGTCACCATCGGCGAACGCCTGACCCTGGCCCGCCGCGCCTCGGGCAGAGTGGCCGCCGCGCTGCTGCTGGATTTAGAGAAGATGGATGGCAAGATCATTGATGGCAAGAGCGTCGATAGCAAAGTCCCCGACGCCAAGACCGTGGCTCGCGAAACCCGAGTCATGCGCACCGCGCTCGAAAACCCGCGTCTCACCGAGAGTCTCGTCATTAGCTCCGTGCTTCGTCCCGCCGCCAGCGCAGCTCTGGTGGATGCGGTCGCGCAGCACGAGAAATGGTACTGCCGCAGAGAAATCCGCGCCGCCCTGCTGCGAACCGAGCACCTATCGTTAGCCCGCGCCCTGGAATTCAGCCGCGAAATCCCCGCGCCGCAACTGCACGAACTCCTCGCCAGTTCGCGCCTCCCCGACAAAATCAAAAACCAACTCCTACGCGAGAGCCCAGCCAAGTGAGGATGTGGCGATCTTCATCGCGTGGCAGTCTTCTCCTGAATCGCCGCCATCAGTTTCACCGTGGTCGACACTTCAATGCCATACCGTTTCCCGCCGCGTACAATCGGACCGCCAATGGCATCCAACTCCAGTTCCCGTCCGGCCACAAGGTCTTTCTGCATGGAACTGCGCATCCCTGGTGGCACGCCGTCGAAACTCGTCTGGAGTTTCAGCGCGTCCACCTCTGCGCCGCTCGCGTTTGCCACGACGCATGCCTCGCTGATCGCGGAGATCAATTTTTCCTTCCACGCACCGTTCATGAGGATCTCCCCAATGTTCATACCGGATGCGGACGTTACCAGCGCGAACGGTGCGAGGACGCAAAGCTTGCCCCATAGCAGAGTCTGCTCGTTCGGAATGAAGTGGCAGGTAAATCCGAGATTGCCTAACCGTCCGACGACGGCTCCCAAGAGCGGCTCTCCACTGGCGGCAAGGTTGAGCCGAACGAACGGAGAGCGCTGGATGAACCGTCCCGGAGCAATCTTCTCCGCTTCCACCGCGATCGTTCCCGGAACCACTCGCTCACGTCCAAACCGCGCCCTGAGCACCGCGATGTGGTCCACTCCGTTCAGCAAGGGGACCACGCAGCCGGGCGAGAGCTGCACTGCTTCGAGCGCAGATGGCAGTTGATAGGTCTTAGTTGCGATCCACAGCACGTCAGCCAGCTCGGTCAGCGACGCGACGGCTTTTGCTGGCGCAGTGAGAACGCCAGAGCCCGACGGGCGCTCCAACGCCAAGCTCCGAGGATAACTCGCCAACCTCTCCGGTCGAACCACGACAATGACGTGTTCGCCAAGCGATGACAGCGCGGTGCCGACCAACCCTCCGATTGCTCCCGCTCCCAAGATTGCATGTTTCATGCCAGCACTCTCCCCGGAAAACTATACGACACGCGGGTCTCATGCGCCGTCACCGCCCAACCCTACCCCGCCTTTACGCTGCGCCTAAGAATCTGTCACACTGGCCACGGACTGATTCCATGGGCAAGATTCACGTTCTTCCCGAGAGAGTTGCCAACCAGATCGCTGCCGGCGAGGTGGTCGAGCGTCCTGCGTCGGTGGTGAAGGAGTTGCTGGAGAACGCGCTGGACGCCGGCGCCACGCGCATTCGCATTCAGGTCGAGGCGGGCGGAAAGAGGCTGATCCAGATCACCGATAACGGCTGCGGCATGGTGCGCGACGATGCCATGCTGGCTTTCGAGCGCCACGCCACCTCGAAAATCAAAGATACCGAAGACTTGCTGAGCATTTCGACCCTCGGATTTCGCGGCGAGGCACTGCCTTCCATTGCGTCGGTTGCGCGGCTGCATCTCGAAACCCGAGCGGAAGACGAAGCCGCCGGGACGGTCCTCGAGATTAACGGCGGCAGGATCATACGCGTCGAAGAGGCGGGGCTGCCACTGGGAACTTCCATCACGATTCGCGATCTCTTCTTCAACACTCCCGCGCGCAAGAAGTTTCTACGGGCGGAGTCGACCGAACTGTCCCACATCGCTTCGCTCGTAACCCACTACGCGCTGGCGCATCCGGAAAAACACTTCGAGTTGCACTCGGCAACGAATGCGTTGCTGGTGGCGCCGCCGGTAGCCGGTCATCGCGAACGTGTGTACCAGGTTTTTGGACGCGAGACCCTGGACCAGTTGATTCCGCTGGCGGCAGTGCAGCCACTGGAGCGTATCGGCCTGCCGCAACCTCCGCCGTGGCGGCGGCCCACGGAGAACGCCGCTAGTGAAACCGCCGGCCTTGCGGATGAGGCTTCGCGGGCGGGGGTGCCCGCGCCACACGATTTCGGCGAAGTGCGCCTGCATGGCTTCGTCTCCAAGCCGGAAATTCAGAAGCTCAATCGCAATTCGATTTTTATTTTCGTGAATGGACGGCTGATTCGCGATCGCCTCATTCAACATGCCATCACCGAAGCGTATCGCAGCATTTTGCCGCCGACGGTCTATCCGGTGGTTCTGCTTTTCATCGAGATGCCGACCGCCGAAGTCGATGTGAATGTGCATCCGTCGAAGACCGAGGTGCGTTTCCGGCAGCAGACGGTGATTCACGATTTCGTGCGCGAGTCGGTGCGGGCCGCGCTGATGAAGGCAAGGCCTGTGCCGCAGTTCTTGACCGAAATTGGCGCGCAGCCGAACGCGAGCCCTGGTCTCACCAGTCCCGTGCCCAGCCATGCCGCGAACGGCGATGGTCTGCAGCAAGCCCCGTGGCGCGACTTGTACGAACCAGCGGCGGCGGCTGGATTCGCGTTGCAGGCACCGGCAGTTCCCGCGACGACGGCGCGCCTCGAATTTGAAGGAGGAACTGCGGTCGAGGCCAACGCGGCAGTATCGCTGGCACGCGCGTCGCAGGTTACGAGTGCGGAGCAGGCAACCGCGCAGTTGATTCCCGATCACGGCTGCGCTCCGCCCATTCCGCAGGAGCCGCAAACGGCGCCGACCTTAGAGTCGTTGCGGACGCTGCGTCCTCTGGGCCAGATTCGAAATTCATTCATTCTTGCAGTCAACGAAGATGGCCTTTGGATCATCGATCAACACGTAGCCCACGAGCGTGTGCTGTTCGAGAAAGTGCTGCGGCAACGCTCGGCGCAGCACGTGGAGAGCCAGCGCCTGCTCATGCCTCTGGTCATCGAGTTGACTCCAGCCCAGCAAGCAGTCTTCAGCGACATTGCCGAAGAGCTGGCGCGCAACGGTTTTGAGGCGGAACCCTTCGGTGCACGCAGCGTGGCCGTAAAGATCGCTCCCGCGGGCGTGGACGCTGCGCAGATCGAACACATGCTGAACGAAATTCTGGAGCAGCTCACGCGCGAAGACCAGGCGATCAACCTGGAAGCCGTGAGGACGCGTATCGCGGCGTCAATCGCTTGCCACGCCGCCATCAAAGTCAATATGCCCCTCGACCAGAACAAGATGGAGTGGCTTCTGGCAGAGCTAGCAAAAACGGAGCATCCAATGTCTTGCCCGCACGGCCGGCCCGTGGTGCTGCGCTATTCCATGCAGGACATTCAGAAGGCGTTCAAGAGGATCTAGCCGCGAGCTTCGAGCTTCGGGCTGCGAGCAATCCAATGTCGGATGTGCAAGGGATTGCTCGTAGCCCGCAGCTCGAAGCTCAGAGCCACCAGGGGCGGCGTACTCTATCTACGATCTCTGTGTTTTAATCGAAGCAATGACCGACCCGGAACTCCAGCAAGCCCGCACGCAAAAGTGGCGGCTCGACGGCCAGCCCGTGCACACTCTTGAGGAAGCGCGCGCCTTCCTCGAGTCGGTGGGATTTTGTCTGATGTATCCGATGCGGCCTGCGATTCTGTTGCCGACTTTCATCGGCGCCTGGGTTGGAGCGGAAGACAAGCTGCCGACGCGCCAGCACGCATATGCCGATCCGCGTGCGATGGCGGCGACCGAACTGATGGTGCGCGCACTGCGCGACCGGGCGGCCTACGAAGCTCCGCTGATCGACGAGAATAACGCCTTCCTGCTGGCGCCCTCTGTGTTTCCATATTTCTATTCGCTGGTGGGCGAGCGCAATCCAAAGCTGCCGCCGGCATCGGGACCGCGGTCTCCCTACTCGCCGCTGGCTTGTGACGCCTTCGAGATCATCCGGCAGCGTGGACCGATTTCAAAAACTAAATTGGGCGTGATGCTGGGCGGGTCGGTCTCCAATGCTGGACTCGATCGCGCGCTGAGTGAACTGTGGGCCAAGCTGCGCATCACGCGCGTCGACTACACGGTGGAGGAAGGCTCGGTGTGGGACGANNTGCCGGAAGCGCTCTCCGCGCTGGTCTCGAAATATCTAGACTGCGTGGTTGCGGTGGATGAGGGTGAGGTCGAGAAATTGTTGGCAAACTTTGTTCCGCGAACGCGCGTGAAAGAGGCCATCCACGCCTTGCTTTCGGCGCGCGAATTGAGCTTCGTGCATGTAGGCGGCAAGTCCCTGCTGCAAGTGACTCCGCCGAAGCAAGTGTACGTTCCCAAAAATCGCCGCCCGGAGCGGGTCACGTAGAGTTGTGTGGGAACGGGTGCCCTCGCCCGTCGAAGCCGAGCGAAGCCCGGCAGTGCCCTTCAGCGGCTGCGATTCCTACAGTAGGAGCCACACTCCGGAATTTCATAGTCCCCGCGCCCAGCCTGCTCCGCACCGGTAGTTTTCCAACGAGCAGCCATGTAGAATCGCACTTCGCCACCATGGCCGATCCATCCCAACGCAAACTTATCATTGCCATCGACGGTCCAGCCGGAGCCGGCAAGAGCACCATCGCTTCCCGCCTGGCGCGCAAACTCGGATATGTGAACCTGGAGAGCGGAGCGATGTATCGCGCGCTGGCGCTCAGCGCGATCGAGTGGGACTCTTCGTTTGACGACGAAGCTGCGCTGCTGAAGATGGCGCAGGAATCGAGCATTACCCTCGAGCGCGCCGTCGGCGGCAATCGTGTTCGGCTTAACGGAAAAGACGTATCCGAGCGGATCCGCCAACGCGACGTAACCGAGGCAGCGTCACGCATTTCGGTGCATCCGAAAGTGCGAGAGTGGATGGTGGCGCGGCAGCGCGAGATGGGCATTGGCGGCGGCGTCGTGATGGAAGGCCGCGACATAGGGACAAAGGTTTTTCCCGATGCCGATCTAAAGATCTTTCTCGATGCCGATCCCGTGATTCGCGAGCAGCGCCGGCTCGACCAGCAACAGGTGAAGGGCGCGCCTGCGCAGGCCATGGCTGCCGAACTTCGTGAGCGCGACCGCCGCGACCGCACCCGCGCCGCGTCTCCGCTGGTGGCCGCGGAGGATGCCATTGTGATCGACTCGACCAACTTGACCGAGGATGAAGTGCTCAATCGCATCGAGCAGTTGGTCGCGCAGCGGATCGCCCCAGGGCGCTAAGAGTACGTCCGATGAATCTTCTAAAGTGTGTGCCCCAGGTTTCGCGCCTGTCTGTTGGGCGCTAACCCGGGGCGCCTTCACCGGCGTTATACCTCCTGCAGACCTCCTGTTAAGATGTGGGTGTTCGTTGGGGATAGGGACGACTCGCCGCAAAATCCACGCGCAAGCAAAGTTTGAGCGCACCCCGTACGCGGCCTGAAGCTTTGCTCGGAACCCGGGGAAATCCTACAGGAAGGACGCCATGCCGGAGCCGCCGTTGGTCGCTGCCAAGCCTTTTCTGATGGAACAGGACTACGGAGCCTACACCCCTGAGCAACATGCCGTGTGGGCCGAGCTGGTTCGGCGGCGCTGGGCGCAGATCGAGGAGTGGGCGTGCCGCGAATACCTGGAAGGTTATGGCATTCTCGGGCTGATGGAGGACCGCTGCCCGCGCCTCCGCGAAATTGCCGACCGGCTGGAGCCGCGTTCCGGATGGCGCACGCAGGCGGTCACCGGTTTTATGCCCCACGAAGCGTTCTTCGAAATGCTGGCCGCGCGCCGCTTCCCGACCACAACCTGGCTGCGCGACCGCACGTCACTCGACTACACGCCGCAGCCGGACATGTTCCACGACGTGTTCGGGCATGTGCCGATGCATACCCACAAAGTCTTCGGCGACTTCGTGCAGTACTATGCGGCGGTCTGCGCGCGTGTGGACGATCACGACATTCTGGAGCGCTTGGGCCGCCTTTATTGGTTCACCGTGGAGTTCGGCCTGATCCGGCAGGACGGCAGGATCAAGTTCTACGGCAGCGGAGTCATCAGTTCACAGAGCGAAGGGAACAACGTAATCGAGGGCAAGTGCAGCGTCCGCGACTTCGATCTCGAGGAAGTGCTGAACACGCCCGTAAAGGTGGACGAACTGCAGAAGGTCCTGTTCGCCATCGAGAGCTTCGACCAAATCTACGAGGCCATGCAGCGAGCCGAGCGCAAGCTCCTCGGGAACAAGGTCGCCTAAATCCGCGGGGTCTTCGGTGTTCGCGGCTGGCGGCGGGCGCTGATCCATATCGCGACTTCACTCCGGCCAATGCTTGCTCACCTTGCTGTTTGCTACCCGTCGAATGCGTGAGGCGCTTATGACTCTTGCCCGCTGGGCGGTGTGGATCGTTACAGTTCTGTCTTGTTCGGTAGCTGCGAACTCCCAAACCCAAACCTCATCGCCGGCAGCAACGCTTGCCTGGGCCACGGTCTCTCCCTCCGAGAGCGGCCTTTCCGACGCTCGCCTGCGTTTACTCGATGCCGCTATTCGGTCCGGAGAGTTCAAGAAGATTGGCAGCGTGCTGATTGCCCGGCACGGCAAGCTGGCCTATGAAGGATATTTCGAGGGCGATGCTGCAACTCTGCGCGATACCCGCTCGGCGACCAAGAGCATCACCGATGTACTGATCGGAATTTCGATCGACGAGCACAAGCTCAGCGGACTCGATGCCAAGGTTCTGACGCTGCTGCCGGAACGCGCCCGCAAGATTCAGAATCCCGATCCGCGCAAGTCGGCGATCACGATCGAGGATTTTTTGACCATGAGTTCTCCGCTGGAGTGCGATGACTGGAATGATGCCTCGCGCGGCAACGAGGAGCGCATGTATCTGGTTGAGGATTGGGCGCAGTTCATTCTCGACTTGCCGATTCGCGGCCGCATGCGCGTGGGCGAGCAGGTGGAGGCGCCTCCCTACGGACGCAATTTCAGCTATTGCACGGGAGGAGTCTTCACCCTGAGCGAAGTGCTGGAGAAGGCAACCGGCGCGCGCGCCGACCGCTACGCCCGCGAGAAGTTGTTTGAGCCGCTGGGCATAACGAACGTGGAGTGGGTTTATTCTCCGATGAACGTTCCGCAGACCGGCGGCGGACTGCGGCTGGCCAGCCGCGACCTGCTTAAAATTGCACAACTTTATCTCGACGGCGGCCAGTGGCAGGGGAAGCGCATCGTGAGTGAAGCGTGGGTCCACCGCTCGACCCAGCCGCGCGCGCGTATCGATGAGGCGACCGAATACGGCTATCTGTGGTGGTTGAAGTCGTTCAAGTCGGGCGAGAAGAGTTATCCGGCGTTCTTTATGTCGGGCAACGGAGGGAACAAGGTGGTAGCCATCCCCGCACTCGATATGGCCGTCGTCATCACCAGCACGAATTACAACACGCACGGGATGCACGAGCAGACGGAGAGAATTCTGACAGATTATGTGCTGGCGGCGGTGGAGTGAACGGTGCTGGTATAGAGCCCTGAGTCAGAAATCCGCCGATGAACTTCTTTTCGTGAGAGGTTGGCAAACATTGCCAATTTTGGGGGCACCCCCCTCCCCCCTGCCGTTTGGAATCATGGGGTTAGGAAGAAATTCCCGCTAAATCTTTGGGTTTAAAGGGGTTGCGGGTAAAATATTTCAGAATCAACGACTTAGCGGTGATTTTGCTGCGCTTGGTTGTCAAAGACTGTCCCAAAACGGAATTGGGCCGGCTCCCATGGCCGCGGCACACGTCTGGCTGCGCCGATCAGATCGTCATTATCGCGCATGGCGGTTTGGATGTCTGTGATGGTGCACACAGGTGGTTTGTGATGAAAGAAGGTCAGAGGTCGGATCGCCGCGGCCAGCGATCCCGCGCGGTAGCGGAGATACGGCGTTTCTTACGGTCCGGCGCACGTGCTGGGCTAGGCAGGGGCCGTCCCTCCGGGACTTGATCTATTTTCGCTGGCCTACCCAGCGCCGAGGCGCTGGGCTAAGGTGGCTCGTCCCTTCAGGACTCTGGTCGGTTCAGCGCGCGGGCCGTGGCTTCGGCGGAGCGTGAACCCACACATCGCAAAAAAGCGCGATGTGTGGGGCACCCGCCAAAAAGCCACCTGACGGGATTCGCCGCTACTACTTCTTCACCACCACCCCAATCCCCAACTCCCTTAACTGCCCCTCTGCTACCGGCGTGGGCGCTTCCATCATTAAGTCTTTTGCGGCGGCGGTTTTGGGGAAGGGAATTACTTCTCGCAAACTATCCGCTCCCGCCAGAATCATTACGATGCGATCGAGGCCGAGCGCGATTCCGCCGTGCGGGGGTGTGCCGTATTCGAGCGCTTCCAGGAAGAAGCCGAAACGCGCGCGCGCTTCTTCTTCCGTCATGCCGAGGGCGTGGAAGATTCTGCTCTGCAGATCCTGCCGGTGAATACGGATCGAGCCCGATCCCAACTCGGTCCCATTCAGCACGACGTCGTAAGCGAGGGCGCGCACCATTGCCGGATCGGTTTCCAGTTTGTCCATGTCTTCCTCGTGCGGCGAGGTGAAGGGGTGATGCGCTGCCATCCAGCGCTTTTCGCCTTCGTCGTACTCGAACATGGGAAAGTTCGTCACCCACAGAAAACGGTAATCGCCTTTCTGGAAAAGCTTGTGCCGGTCGGAATATTTCTGCGCCAGCGCCACGCGCAGTAGTCCCGCCGAGGCGTAGACCGCCATTTCCGCCGGCGTCACTTTGCGCTTGCTGGCCGGATGCGCGGCTGCGGATGCTCCCGACTGCGCCGAACCCACCACCAACACCAGCAGATCGTCGGCCTCTGCGCCAGCTTTCGCTCGAACTTTCGTGCTTGCCTCCGGGAATCTATTCTCGATGCGCTTGAAGTCTTCGAACACGCGCGCTCCGCCCTTGGCGACGAACAGCGGCTTGATGTCGTCGCGCTCCTTGCGCGAAAGCTCGCCGACGTGCGGAATGCGGATGGCAATCACGGGCAGCGCTTTGTCAATCGCAAGCTGATCGAGATCGGCGGGCGCAAAACAATCGCCCACCTCGGTAAACTCCGGCAAGCGCAAATCGGGCTTGTCGATGCCGTACTGGCGAATGGCATCGTCGAAGTCCATGCGCGGGAAAGGCGTCTTGATCTCATGCCCCGCCGCTTTGAAAGCTGCGGTCAGAAAGCTCTCCACCACTTCCCAGACCCGCTCCGGCTGCGCATAGGATATTTCGATATCGATCTGGGTGAATTCGGGCTGGCGATCGGCGCGCAGGTCNNAAGCAGCGCACGATCTGGAAATATTTGTCGAAGCCCGAGATCATTAATATCTGCTTGAACAGTTGCGGTGACTGCGGCAGGGCGTAGAACGATCCCGGCTGCACCCGGCTGGGGACGAGATAATCGCGCGCGCCTTCGGGCGAGGAGCGCGTCATGAACGGCGTCTCGATTTCGAAGAAGCCTTGCGAAGCCAGGTTTTCGCGGATCGCGATCGCCACTTTGTGCCGCAGCTCGATGTTGAATTGCATCGCGTCCCGGCGCAGATCGATGTAGCGATATTTCAAGCGCATTTCTTCGTTCGCGAGCACCGTGTCCGAAGGCAAAAACGGCAGCGGCTTTGACACGTTTAAAATGCGCAGCTCGTCCACCACCAGCTCCACTTCGCCGGTCGGAATATTCGGATTGATGGTGTCGGCATCGCGGCGCTTGACCGTGCCGATGGCCGCGATTACAAACTCGTTGCGCAGCGCTTCCGCTTTCTCGTGCACGGCGGCGTTTAGTTCGTAGTTGAAGACGACTTGCGTTACGCCGGTGCGGTCGCGGAGATCGACAAAGATGATCTGGCCCAGGTCGCGACGCCGGTTGACCCATCCCATGAGCACAACTTTTTTGCCCGCATCGGAGAGCCGAAGAGCTCCGCACATATGAGTTCGTCTGAGGTCGCCTAATAAGTCGAGCACGTTTTCGCCTTGTCTTGCTGAGATTCGCCTTGCCGAGACCGCCGTGGTGAGCCGAACCAATCATTATAAATGGGATAAATGGCGTCAAAGGCGATGAAGAAGGTGTCGACACCGAGTCAGGCGATCACAGCAAGAAAGCCCCACTTTTCGATGAGCGAGAAGCAGGGCTCCTGGTCTGCCGCACTCCGACGTCACTTCTTGCGCGGGCCGCTAATTCGGATCGTTTACGGTCCAGAGGTTGGGCGTGAACTGGCGGAATTTCAGTTTCCAGCGGCCGGCGACTTTTGCCCAGGTGTCGGCCATGTGGCGATAGCGCGGATGTTCTCCGGGGACGATCAGGTTGTAGGTGACGACGGCGGAGTCATCGTTCAGTTTGACGACGTAGAAATCGTAGGTACGCGTGTCTTTCGGCAGTCCCTCGTGCACAGACTCGACGATTTCACTTCTGTCATACAAGTCGCCGTTGGTCTCCACGCCCATGAAATCGTCGGCGATGGCGCCCTCGACTGCGGCTGAGTTCTTGCTCTGGACAGCCTGCAGGAACTGCTTCTGCAGATCGATGAGTTGCTCTTCGAAAGCGGAGACCGGCTTGGAAGCTTGCGCCAACGCCAGACCGGCACTGAGAATAGCGGCACACAGCAGGGAAATGATTCGCATGTTTGTCTCCTGAGGTTCGTCGGTTGAAGCACCATCTTACTTCGTTTGTAGAATCCGTTGCGCCAATTCCGCGCGGGGAACTGTGACTTGTTCGCCTGAGACCAGATGCTTGAGCGCGAAGGCATTTGCCGCGACTTCGTCCCCGCCAACGATGAGAATATAGCGTGCTCCTATCTTGTCGGCCGCCTCGAACGACTTTTTCAAACGAAACGATTCGTCGCCGAGTTCGACTACCAAATCGTGACGCCGCAGTTCACGAGCCAAACGGGCCGCTTCGCGATTCATTCCGGCGCCGAGCGGAGCAATATAAACGTCGGGCTTGCGCATTACCGACTCCGCCGACACGGTTTCCATTAGTGAAAGCACCAGGCGATCTTCGCCAATCGCAAATCCAATTCCCGGAGCTGCTGGGCCGCCGAGCGCTTCCGATAAGCCGTCGTATCGCCCGCCGCCGAGGATCGCATTCTGGGCGCCCAAGGCTCCATGCGTGAATTCAAACGCAGTGCGCGTGTAGTAATCCAAGCCCCGCACCAGGCGCTGGTTTTCGATGTAGGGGATGTGAACGGCCTCCAGGATTTCTCTTACTTCGTCATAGTGAGTGCGGCAGGCCTCGTCCAGAAACTGGGTGATGGTGGGGAGAGTTTCGATGATGGGCTGGTCTGCGGGAACTTTGCAGTCGAAGACGCGCAGCGGATTGGTTACGGCGCGGCGCTGGCAGTCGGCGCACATTTTATCGACTACAGGTGCGAGCGCTCGGCGGAGGGCTTCGTTGAATTTTGCGCGGTCGGCGGGACAGCCCACGGAGTTCAGTTCGAGTGTCCAGTTGGTGATGCCGACGCGGTCAAGCAGCGTGGCCACGAGTTCGAGGATTTCCGCGTCTCTGGCGGGGGACTGGCTACCGGCGGCGGCGGGGCCGATGACTTCGGCGTCAATTTGATAGAACTGGCGGTAGCGTCCTTTTTGCGGGCGCTCGCGGCGGAACATAGGGCCGATCGAGAAGAATTTGTTCAGGCCACGCTCCCAGAGTTTGTGCTCGATGTAGGCGCGGACGATGCCGGCAGTGTTTTCGGGGCGGAGGGTTAGCGATTGGCCTCTATCGCTTTCGGCGCGACCGCGATCTTCCCAAGTGAACATCTCCTTGCTGACAATGTCCGTGTCTTCGCCTACACCTCGAGCGAAGAGTTCGGTGGACTCGAAGACGGGGGTGCGAATCTCGTGGAAGTTGTAGGCGCGGAAGACGTCGCGGACAGTGGCTTCGACGAAGTTCCAGAGCGCGGTGTCGGGCGGCAGAAGGTCGCGGGTTCCTCGGGGAGATTTGATCATTGGGTCGTTAGTCGCTGTCGCTCGCTGTTCGTCGTTGGCTGTTCGNNAACGACTTCACCACGATCTGGTTGGGTTGCATGCCGACCGGGATGATGGTCAGCAGCGAATATTCCGAGGGCTCGAATTTCTTCCTCGGCGTGCGTTTCTGGATGACGACGAGGTCTCCGGAGCCGGAGTCGAGGACGAGCAAGTAGTTCTGGTTCTGCGAAAGCGCGAGCGCGTTGGGATGGCTTNNCGCTGTTCGTCGTTGGCTGTTCGTCGTTCGCCAAGCCTCGGCGTGAAGTGCGCCCACGCGCAGCAGGGGGCGACTTGATTAGTGTAACGTCGAATCGGCATTTTGCGGATGTGGTTGGGTGCACGACAGGGTGCGGCTATCGCGGTGCTGTTCTTTATCTCTACTTGCCTAGCGGCCGTCCACGAGTTTCGTGGCCAGGAACGACTTCACCACGATNNTTGCCTAAGTCGATGTCGTAGACCGCGATGTTATTCGATCCGAAGTTCGAGATATACAAGCGCGAGTTATCCAGCGAAATGACGCCGCGCGCGGGCTGGGCGCCGACGAGATAACTGCCGGATACTTCGTTGCCCGTGGTTTCGATGATCGACATGCTGCCGGCGTCGAAGTTGAAAGCGGCCAGCTCGCCGCCGTCGGGTTTTAGCGCCAGGCT
>PMMJ01000028.1 GCA_003162255.1 Acidobacteriaceae bacterium
GTCGTCTGGCTAGCGCTTGACCAAACTCAGCTCTCCAAGAACGCAAGAGCAGCCATCGACGATGCGCGTCGGAACGGGGACGGATTAGCCATCTCTGACATTACTCTCCTGGAGTTAGCCACGCTCTCGAGTAAAGGACGCATCCGGCTCGACATCAGCCTCGAATCTTTCCTGCGGGAGGTCGAGGCCCGCTTCATCGTCCTACCGATCAGTAGCCGCGCATGCGTGCGCGCCCTCGGACTTCCAGCAACCTATCCTAAGGATCCAGCGGATCGCATCATCGGAGCCACCGCCCTGGTCGAGGGACTGTCTCTGCTTACTGCGGACCGCGCGATCCGACGGTCACGGGCGCTGCACACGATTTGGTGAGAAAACCGTAAAAGCAGATAGTTTTGCTGCTGGTGATCATTTCTGCCTGGGTTCCGCCCAAGGAAGTTTATTCCCCAAGTGATGCACTCTGGCGTGGCATGCCGTGCACAGCGTGATCAAGTTTTCCTCTGAATCGGATCCCGACTGGCTGCGGAACTCACCACATAAGCGCTAACTTAAGCTGTTTGTGCTCGAAGTGGCATGCCAACTTCCGAGAACCCATTTCCGGCCAACTGTTTGCCGACAATCCAGGAGTGACCGTGTGGTGGCTCGAACCGAGATTCCGAGCGGCCACTCTCGGGAAAAACGGATTCGAACCCTTGACACCAGGTTAGACCAGCACTCCTAAGTAAGTAAGTCACCGCACATGCAGTCGTGATATCCATCACCGCGCCGCATTCCACGACCCGTTAAACTTCTTGCGGCGTCTTACTTACCGTCAGCCTGCGTGGGAAGACAATCCCCCGTTCCCGACTGCCGCGAAACCCCTCCCCTGATCGGCAGCCGAGTCCGGCCTTCTCTACACAATACTCAGACGCGACGGAACGACCCTATGAGGCATGTCCTTTTCTTCCGCCCGTTTCATCGGCGGGACTCAGTATTCGCATGCAAGTTGCACGTTTAAGGAGAAACTATGCAACCCAGGTTCTTACGCTCAATTCAGTATTTTTGTTTGCCATGCCTTGTTCTTTGTCTGGCGCTCACGGCGCCAGCCAGAAACACACACAACTTTGGCGGAGATTACCGGATCCTGCAGGTCACCGAGCAGGGCGACAATGTCGAACTGCGGATTTCGCTCCGGGTAATCAACTTCAGCGGGGCGGACGTGCAAGACGCCACCATCTCGCTCACCAGCTCTTTCGCGCCTCTTCCGCACCACGAGCCGTTCGATTGGGAGCAGGAGCAGGTTCCATTCAAGAATGTGACCCTGCACTTTAACGAGCACAAGGCCGTGCCGCGCCTCGTCGGCACTTTCACCATTCCGGCTCGCGAATACGAGCGCTGGCGGAAGGGCGAAGGGCCGAACTTCGTGATCGACTACCAGAGTGCTTCGGGAGAGCAGCGGCACGAGCACATCGCCCTGGTGCCCGCTCCCTAGAAGGGTGCCTGCTGAGTGGACGATTTTCAGATTGGTGAAGCCGCGAGCAGCGCGGCATTGACGGAAGGCGAAATTGCAAGAATCAAAAATCAAAGATCAAAGAGTTACCGCCGGTGCTCAAGCGCCGAACAGCAATAGATGGGAGGAATCGCGATGCGTTACTTCAAGCTGATGGTTTGCACCGGAATCTTACTGCTCCTGTCGGGAGCGGCCAGCGGTCAGCAGGACTATATCAGTATCTTCGCCGGTGGCGGACCGAATAATGTTCCGGCCACGAGCGCGCCGGTTTTCAACGAGCCGGCAAGTGTTGCCCTCGACGGTGCCGGGAATGTCTATTTCACTACCGGAGGAAATAATTATCCATGGGATGTCGTGGAGAACCGGGTCTGGAAGGTGACCAAGTCAACGGGGATCCTGACGATCCTCGCGGGAAGCTACTACGAGGGCTATTCCGGTGACGGCGGTCCGGCGGTGGATGCTCAGTTTCAAAACCCTACAGGCATCGCGGTCGATTCCGCGGGGAATGTGTTCATCGCGGACACAAACAATGAGATAGTCCGCGAAGTGAACGTCAGCACCGGAATCATCAATACGATCGCTGGAACTCCGGGACGCTCTGGCTATTCCATCGATAACCGCCCGGCGACGATCGCCTTGCTGTATTTTCCCCGTGGCGTGGCCATCGACAAGAATGGGAACCTTTTTATCGCTGACACCAACAACCACCGCATCCGCATGGTAGCCTGCGCCACGGTGACCAGCAGCGGCGGCACTTGCACTCCCAATGCGGGCCAGACGACCGGCTACATTTACACTGTAGCCGGGACTGGGAACTACCCGTACAGCGGCGATAACACACCGGCCACCTCAGCCAATCTGTACCATCCGTATGGTGTGACCACGGACAATGCAGGAAATCTCTATATCGCCGACACCTTTGACAGTCTAGTGCGCCGGGTAGCCTGCGGAACAGGGATCAGCGGCTGCACACCCCCGCCGGACGAAACGTCCGGGTACATCTACACCCTGGCCGGCTATGGTGAAAGTCCGGGTCATAGTGGCACGGCCGGTTACAACGGCGACGGAATCGAGGCCAACACAGCCGAGTTGAATATTCCCATTTCTGTGAGTGTGGACAATTCCGGCAATCTTTTCATCGCCGACAACAACAATAACCGCACACGCGAAGTGTCTTGCGTAACGACAACGAGTAACGGCGGTACTTGCACTCCCAATTCGGCTCAGGCGAGCGGGAACATTTACACGGTGGCGGGCACGGGAACCGCAGGCTACAACGGTGATAACCAGGCGGCCACAACCGCTGAACTGAACTACCCCGATTGGGTTGCGGTGGACGGTGCCGGAGATTTGTTTATCGCCGATGGCAATGATCTTGTCCGGGAGGTCACCTGCGACAATTACATGGTCGCTTGCACGCCTCCTCCAGGTGCTGACTGGGGGTACATCTACACCATCGCTGGGACACCCTCCTCCCCCTCCCCTTCCTTCTCTGGTAACGACGTTCCAGCAAACGACGCCACGCTGTTTTCCCCAACCGGGACCGCTTCGGACTCCGCGGGCAATCTTTATATCGCCGACACCGGCAATTGTGTCGTCCGGGAAGTGAGTGCCAGCACCGGAAACATCTCAACCTTTGCCGGCATTCCCGGAATCTGCAGCTACGGCGGGGATGGCGGGTCGGCCACCAGTGCTTATCTGAACGATCCGTATAAGGTCGCGGTGGACAGCCTCGACAACGTGTACATCGCGGATGAACTTAACTGTGTGGTCCGGAAGGTGAGCGGCGGCACTATTTCCACATTTGCCGGCACTCCCGGAACTTGTGGTTACGGTGGCGACGGCGGGGCTGCTACCAGCGCCCAACTCTACTGGCCAACCGGCGTCGCGGTGGACAATTCTGGGAATGTCTACATCGCAGATCAACACAACCAGGTGGTCCGCAATGTGAGCGGCGGCATCATTTCCACATTCGCCGGCAATTACGCGTTGGGAGGGGGATTCTCTGGTGACTTTGGTCCGGCGACTAGTGCTCAGTTGGCCACTCCGATCGATGTGGCCGTGGATCGCACGGGCAATGTATACATTGCGGACGAAGTAAACAGCCGTATCCGCAAAGTGAACCCATCAGAAATCATCACCACCTACGCGGGAAACGGCACGACGGGATACCTGGGCGACGGTATTCTGGCCATTACAACGTCACTGTACTATCCGGAAGGGGTTGCAGTCGATTTGGCTGGCGACGTTCTCATCGCTGACAACGACAACGGTCGTGTGCGTCTCGTGGATCAGGGAGGAATTATTCATACCATCGCCGGAAATGGAACGGGCGCCGGTTTCTACGGCAATGACGTGCTGGCCACGACCGCCGCACTCCAGCCAGTAAGTGTAAGTATCGATTCCTCGGGCAACATCTACGCAGCCGACGTCAACACCTATCTGATCCGCAAGATCAGTGCGCTGGCGATAGTAAATCCCTCGCTTGTGAGCGTGACGTTCGATCAGCAGCCGATCAAGACAACCAGCGAACCGGTGGCTATAACGCTTGCCGCCAACGGCTCCGTGGATATCGGCAGCATCACCCTGAGCGCGGGCTTCGTGGAGACCGACGATTGCCCCAGCACGCTGAACAGCACGACGTGCACCATAGACGTAAGCTTCGCGCCGACGGTGGCGGGAATCATCAACGGCACGCTCACCATCAGCTACAACGGTTTCTTCACCCAGGAGACGGTTGTCAACCTGCAAGGCACAGCCACGGCTCTCACGCTGAGCCCCACGTCGCTGGCCTTCGGCAGTCATCTCGTCGCAACCAGTACGACCAAGACGGTAACGGTGAAAGGAGGGACGACCTATACGGCCACGTCGGCCACACTCGAAGGCGATACCACCGACTTCACCATCGCCAGCAACACTTGCACCGGCGCGATCACTACAAGGTGCGTCATCGGAGTGAAGTTCGACCCGCTGAGCACAGGCGCGAAGAAGGCCACGCTGATCATCCACGACAGCGATCCCACGAACCCGCAGTTGGTGGGGCTCACGGGAACGGGAACCAGCTCCGAGTCATTCACCCCGGCCAGCGTCACTTTTACGAAGGACCAAACGATCAACGTCGCCAGCACGAACACGAAAGTGACGTTCAAGTACACCGGAACTGGAACGCTGACGTTGACCAGTCTGGTGGCGAGCACGAACTACTCCATCAATTACACCGGAATCACGAGCGGCGGATGCAATACAGTTACATCGCTAGCCACCAATGCAACGTGCACGTTCAACGTGGCTTTCACTCCCACTTCGATCGGCACGATCACGGGAACGGTCACCGCGAACTTCACGGGCGACCCGAACGGGTTCACCTCGCAGCAGTTGCCACTGAGCGGAACCGGCACCGAGGTCACCTTGTCGCCGGCTTCGCTGGCCTTCGGCACGGTAACGACAATCAAAACGCTGTCGGTGACGGTCAAGAACATGGGCGCGACACCGCTAACCTTCAGCAGCGCTCCGACGATAACCGGTACCGGGGCAGCCAACTTCGCCGTGCTGCCCTACAACACGCCGTCGACGAGCACGTGCCTGAACGGGACGGTAACCCTGGCTCAATACGGATTCTGTACCTACACCGTGACGTTCACCGGCGGGGTTGGCACCACGTCCCTCGCTGCCGACCTCAACATTTCCGACAATGGTGGAGGCAGCCCGCAAGTGGTGGCGATGACCGGAACAGAAACCGAGGTGAGCCTGACGCCGGCTACGCTGGCCTTCGGCACGATACTGGGAACCGAAACGCTGTCGATGGCGGTCCAGAACTTGGGCACCACACCGCTGACTTTCAGCAAAGCTCCCACCGTAACCGGCACAGGCGCGGCCAACTTCGTCGTGCAGCCCTACATTGTCGGGACGCAGAGCACCTGCCTGGAACCCGGGTTGACGCTGACTCAAGACCAAATCTGTACCTACACCGTCACGTTCACCAATGCAGGAGGCACCACGTCCTTCACCACCTCCCTAAACATTTTCGACAATGGTGGAGGCAGTCCGCAATTGGAGAAGATGACGGCTAGAGACTGAAGCCGGGAGGATCAATCCACAGGCGGGGAGTGCCAGGCTCCCCGCTTACCGTTTGCCTGTACCACACCGGAAGCTGGCTCCGGAAGTTGTCCCGAATCCGGTTCTGGGGAGTTGGTGCCATAACTCAGACATCCCACCGAAACTGGCTTTGGTTTTCCTTCTTTTCGTCCTGTGGCGGATTGCGTTTCTTGCGCATGGACTCGCCGCGCATTTCGATGCGGTGGGCGTTGTGAACCAAACGGTCCAGGATGCCATCGGCGATGGTGGGATCGCCGATCTGCTCGTGCCAGCGCGAGACCGGCAGTTGGGAAGTAAGAACGGTGGAACGGGTCTGGTAACGATCTTCGCAGATCTCCCAGACTTCGCGGCGCTCGTTTTCATTCAGCGGCGCCATGGCCCAGTCATCGATCACCAGAACATCAATGTGTCCTAGTCGTGCCAGGAAGTTACGCAAGCTGCCATCGGCTCGGGCCAGGGCCA
>PMMJ01000019.1 GCA_003162255.1 Acidobacteriaceae bacterium
GCTTCGTACATGATCGGATCGGAGGGCGAGGCGGCAGTGGTTGATCCGCAGCGCGATGTGGACATTTATCTGAAGGCGGCGGATGAGCAGAACGTTAAAATCCGGCACATATTCGAAACTCATCTGCACGCCGACTTTGTTTCCGGACACAAAGAGCTGGCAGCGCGCACGGGCGCGAAGATCTATATAGGAGCGCAGGCCAACGCGGAATTCCCGCATGTGCGTCTGACTGACGGCTTTGAAGTGAAGATGGGAGCGGTGCGGATTCGCGCTTTGGAAACGCCGGGCCACACGCCCGAGAGCGTCTGCCTGGTGATTACGGATGTTAGCAAATCGTCTGAAGGTGAATCGGTGCAGCCGTGCGCGGTGCTGACCGGGGATACATTATTTATTGGCGATGTTGGTCGCCGGATCTTTCGCGCACGCACTCGGCGCGGGAACTTGCGGGATTGCTTTATGACAGCCTGCACCAGAAGTTGCTGGCGCTTCCTGATTCGGTGGTGGTGTATCCGGCGCACGGGGCGGGCTCGTTGTGCGGACGCGCCATGCGGGCGGAGCGCTCGTCCACGATTGGTCAAGAGCGGCTCACGAACTATGCGCTGCAGATCCCGAGCCGGGAAGAATTCATCGCGCAGTTGACCACCAACCTTCCGGCTCGTCCGGACTATTTTCTTGAGGATGCCGAGATCAATCGCTCGGGTGCGGCGGCGTTGACGGAATTGCCGCCACTTCCCGGACTCTCTCCGGCTGAAGTGCAGGCGCTGTTGCAGCAGAATGCCAATGTGCTGGACGTTCGTCCGGGCGACGAGTTTGCAGCGGGACACGTGCCGGGGTCGATCGGCATCGCGCTCGCGGGGCAATTTGCGTCATGGGCGGGCGGCATTCTGGGCATCCACTCCAAGCCGGTTCTGATCGGCGACGGCGACGCGCAGGTTGAAGAAGCTCGGCTGCGGCTGGCTCGCGTGGGCATCGAAGATTTGCGTGGTTATCTTGCGGGCGGCGTGGCGGCGTGGCAGAAGGCAGGGCTGCCGCTGGCAAAGACGGTCCAGATTTCCGTCCGGGTACTGAACCAAAGGCTGTGCGAGGGGAGTTTGCGCGCAGCCGATATTATCGACGTGCGTCGCGAAGGCGAATGGCAGGCGGGTCACATCGCGCAGGTGCCATGCCGTGCGCTCGACACGTTTCCGCAAGGACTGCCCTCCATTGATGGGGAGCGGGCGATTGCAGTTCACTGCAAGGGTGGATACCGCAGCATCATTGCCTGCAGTTTGCTGGAGCGCGCCGGCCATCGCAACGTCATCAACGTGGCGGGAGGCTTCGACGCGTGGCATGCTGCGGGGCTTCCGGAAGTTGCAGAACAGCTTGCCTAGGCATAACGGGCTGTCTCAGCTATCAGCTGTCAGTCGACCCTATTGTCAGTCCCTTGTGGCAGCTTGCGCTTTTGCGATGGGTGCTTCGCGTCGGGTGGGAAGCTGGGGCAGGGCCGACATCAGGCGGCGGGTGTAGGCGTGGATGGGCGCGGTGAAGATCTGTTCGGTTGGGCCACACTCGACAATCTGGCCTTCGTGAAGGATGGCGATACGCTGGCAGATGCCGGCGACCGAAGGGAGATCGTGCGAGATGTAGAGGATCGACATGCCGGTCTCGCGATTCAGGCGCGCGAACAATTCCAGAATTTCGGACTGCGTAATCACGTCGAGCGCGCTGGTCGCTTCATCGGCGATTAAAAGCGCGGGGCGGTGCAGGATGGCCATGGCAATGAGCACGCGTTGGGCTTGGCCGACGCTGAGTTGGGAGGAGCGCTTGCGCAGGAAATCCGGATCATCCTTGTCGCTCGGCAGGCTGACGCTAGCCAAGGCGGAGTGGATGGCGCGATCGCAGTCTGCAGTGGCCGAACCGTTGTCGCTGTGGGCGCGCCACGCTTCCCTTAGTTGCGTGCGGATCTGGAGCGCGGGATTGAGCGAGGCCAGGGGACTCTGAAGCACGAGACTCAGTGAGCGTCCACGGAGGTTGCGCAATTCCCGTTCGCCCATGGCGAGTAGATCGGCGCCCTGGAAAATGATGCTGCCTTCCACGATCGCGCACTGGCGCCCGAGTAGTCCGAGGATCGCCATGGCCAGCGTGCTTTTGCCCGAGCCGCTCTGGCCAACCAGGCCAACGATTTCGCCACGCGCGATTTCAAGCGAGATTCCGCGGAGCACCGGTGCTTTGCCGGCATAGCGTACGGTCACCTGCGCGGAGAGCAGGCTGCGCGAAGAATCCGTCGTCGGTGGCATATACGGCACAGTTATGATCTCGCTCACCTACTCGCCCGCGCGCTTGCGTTCAGGGTGAGGCGCTCGGCGTTCCAGAACGTCTGCGGCGAAAGGATGCCGGGATTCGCGCCTTCGACCGCGCTGGAGACGGCGGACAGCGCATTCTGATTGACCAGGTANNGGATCGGCGGTGGACGCTTGCGCGCGCATCAGCCGGTCAATCTCGGCTTCCCATGCGGTCTCCGGAGACTTCTGCTGCGGATTCCAGGCGTGATCTTCGGCCGAACTCAGCCAGATGTTCATCTGACCGTTGGGATCGAGATCGACATTGCGGAAGCCGAGCATCGCGGCTTCGTAATTGAATTTCTGCGAAATGCGCTCGATGAGCGAAGGAAAATCGAGCGTCACCACGTTGACTTTGATGCCGAGCTTTCCGAGATCCTCCTGCACCATGACGGCCATGCGTTCTCTCGGTTTGTTGCCTGCATTGGTGACGATGGAAAACTCGACAGGGTTGCCCTCTTTATCGAATAACGCCCCGTTCTGCAGGTGGAAACCGTCGGCTTGCAGGCGTTTCCAGGCGGCGTCGGGACGATACGGTTCGGCCTTGAGCCGGCTGTTGAACCAGAATTTGTTAGCGGGCGAAACCGGGCCGACAGCGGGCTGGGCGTGACCGTTGAAGACCACGCGGCTTAGATCGTCGCGGTTGATAGCTTGAGAGATCGCGCGCCGGAAATTTGTGGAGCGAAACCAGGCCCGCTTGTACTCGGGGATGGGAGCGCTCGCGACCTGGTTGAACCACATGAAATCGGAATCGAGCGAGGGCCCGGCATCGTGCGCGAGTTGCGGCGAAGTGGCGGCCAGGCGATCGAAGTAATCGCTGTCGATGACATTGATCAGATCAAGCTCGCCGCGCTTGAAGCGCAGCATTTCGACGTCGCGATTCGGTTGAATGTCGAGCCGTATGGAATCGAGATATGGCAGGCGGCGTCCGTGAGAATCTTTTTTCCAATAGTTGGGATTGCGGCGCAGAAGCACGCTCGATCCCGCCTTGTATTCCGCAACCATAAAGGGACCGAGCACGGCCGCTTCCTTTTTCGGAGAACGTGCGGACATGATCGCAACCTGATCGAACAGGCGGTCGAGTCCGGCTAGGGGCGCGGGGAAAGTGACGGAGATCTGGTCCGGCGCAATGATTTTAGTGCTGACGGCACCGCTTCCGGAACGGAACGCGTCGCCGGTCGAGGAGTGCAGCGCGGGATCCATCAGCCGCTGCATGGTGAAGGCAACGTCATCGGCAAAAAACTGGGTGCCGTCGGAGAACGAAATGCCGCGGCGGAGCTTGAAGGTGATCTGCTTGCCGTCTTGCGATACCTTCCACGATTCCGCCAGTTCTGGTTCGAGGTCTTGCGTATGGCGGTTGACGCGCACCAGCACGCCGCCGGTCAGATAACGGATCGAAAGGGAAGAATCGTCATCGACCAGGAGCGGGTCGAACGTCTTGGGTTCGGAACGAAGACAGAAGCGCAGTTCGCCGCCGTTTTGCGCGAAGGCAGAACCAGATGTCAGGATAAGAAAGAGAAGAGCGTAACCGGCAAGAAGCCGTAAGAATGCGCGGCGGTAGTTCATGCGGTCACCTCCTCATTCGACAGGAGGGTTTGAAACGACGTCATCACAACGATCAGCAGCAGCAACGGCGCCAGGCGCCACCATTCTTCGCGAAACGAAATCATCCCTTC
>PMMJ01000092.1 GCA_003162255.1 Acidobacteriaceae bacterium
AGCTCACCCACATGGGCTTGGACGTGGACGAGAAAATGGCCTACGAAATCGTCCGCGGGCTAGTCGCCAAGGCGGCAAATATGTCGCCGAAGAATTTTGTTCGCGTCGATATGGAAGGCTCGCCCTACACCCAGCGCACCCTCGATTTCGTTCACGAGCTTCACCGCGTTCCGGGGAACGAGGGCAATGTGGGGACGGTGATCCAGGCGTACATGCGCCGCTCCGAGGCCGACGTCGAGAAGTTACTCAACGAGCGCATCCGCATACGTCTCTGCAAGGGCGCCTACAAAGAGCCTGCAGACATCGCCTTCCAGAAGAAGTCCGAGGTCGACGCCAGCTACGTGAAGTTGATGAAGATCCTGATGAAGAGCGGCGTCTTTCATGGTTTAGCCACGCACGACGAAGCCATCATTAAAGAGGCCAAGGCCTTTGCCACGCGTGAGAACATTCCCCGCAACGCTTTCGAATTCCAAATGCTGCACGGCATCCGCCGTGACCTGCAGCAGGCCCTGGTGAAAGATGGCTGGGGCATGCGCGTCTATATCCCGTTCGGCACCGAGTGGTATCCCTACTACATGCGGCGGCTCGCAGAACGCCCCGCAAATGTGCTCTTTATCGCGAAGAACATCCTGCGGAAGTGAACCCGTAACACCAATCGGTTAGACGCTCTTGGCAGTGCACCGACAGACTCCTGTAGAGACGGAGCTTGCCCCGTCTCGGACTGTCCGAACCCTCTCTGGTTCGCGGGTTGTGGGAAGGCTCTCGCTTCGCCTCATTATGAGACGGTTCCTGGATTTTTTCCTCCCGCCGTGAAGGGTATTGCTAGGCGTTTTCGTTTTATGAGATGGAAGCCAACTTGGATTGGATTCAGCGCCTGCCCCCCTCGGCGACGTGCTTGCGTCCAACTGGGTATCAAAGGGTCCGTGGCTCGTGACAGTTTTGCATCGTGACCCCGGTTTCCAACTCAAATCCTCCGCGTCTTCTCGGGGAAGGGCGACGCGGAGGTTTTTTATTTTCGTCGTTTCTTCCCGCTTCATCCCTCCCACACATAAGCGTCGAACACCCGCGTAGCTTCGAATCCGATGCGCTTATAGAGCGCAATAGCCCGGTCGTTAGCCTCGGTCACCGTCAGCGAGATAAATCGGAATCCCCGCTCGCGCAGATTCCGAGTCGACGCGGCCAGCATTGCTTCGCCGAGCCCCGCCGAGCGGTATTCGGGGAGCACGCACACCTGCGTGATGTGCCCGACATCGGGACGCACCAGCGAACACAGGGTCAGTCCGATCAGCGTGCGCGTGCGCCGCTGGAAGACGACAAAGGACGCTTGCGGATCGAACGTGCCGCACCCGGGAAAACGCACGATATTGTTCAAGAAGCGCAGTGAGCCGGTCAGCGTCCGGTACTGATCGTTGATCTCCGAATCGACATGGCCGCGGTAGGCGGCGGTGATCAGCGCCGCGGCGGACTGGTATTCCTGCTCCGACCAGGGACGTATCTCGAACTGCGGTGGAACCGAGGGCAGAATCGCTGGCGAAACTTGCGGATGCCGTCCTATATCGAAATTCATGAAGACCCGCGGATGGCGGCTGAATCCCTGTTGCATGAAGGGACGTGACACCTCTCCGCTGCGCTGCGCCAGCAACTGCGCCTCCACTCGATGAATGCCGGGCGACTGCTGCAGGGTTTCGATGACGTGGGTGAGCAGTTGTTCTTCGACCTCGTGACGGCCGGGAGTTCGGTCTCCGTCGCGAACGAAGAGGTCTCCGATGACGCCCTTGCTCTGCTCGTACACAAAAAAGGAATAGCCGAAGATGCTGCCACGCTCGATGGCGGCGTAGCCAGGAAGGATTTTGGCATCCATGTAGCGCAGGATCATCTCCGCCGAGGTGGTGTAATCCCAGGAGAGTAGGCGTCCCCAAATGGCGATCTCATCTTCCAGCAGCGGCCGAAGGTCGGCGGAAGAAAAGTGTCGGAGATCGAGGATTTCCATAAAGCAGGTCTCAGGCGTTAGGTCTCAGGAAACACATGTGTACGATAATCCATTGCCAGTTTAGAGCCGGTGTCGCATGAATGTTTGGGTAGATCTTTGGGAAGGGCACGGCTTCAGCCGTGCCGCTCAGATCCCGCAAAAATGTGGGCTTTGGCCCCTGAGGGCGAAGCCCCCCGCCCCCGAAATCATTGCTGAGACCAGTTCAGAGTCTGGTGCCTGATACCTAACGCCTGACACCTGCCTCCTATTCCTTTCCCACCCAGTACAAATCCACCTTCTGTGCCGGGATGCTGGTTAAGTATGACACTCGGCGTCCGGGAACAAGTTGAGCGACTTGCAATTGTGTACCTTCTGCAGCAACCAGGACATGCGCCGCGGCTGGGACATTCCCACTTTCGTAGGGTTGCGCCGGACGATTGAGATAAAACTCGAGCCCGTATTCCTGCACTCGATTGATGTGATAGAGAGCGACAGGGACCGCCTCGTGCGAAAACGCCTGAATGCTCTCGGCAATGGGACGAGCAGACTGAGTGGCGTCGATGACGGGCGCAGCAAAACGAATGACGGCGGCAACGCTGACGATGACCGCGAACATGGTGACGGACCGCAGCAGACGGAATCCGGAGCGCGAGAGCAGAGCGGCGGCGATAGCAAGCGCAAACACGGCGACAATGGCCGCGAAAACATAAGTTCCGGTTCCCCACAGCAATTTGTGATTGATCGCAACCGATGCGGCGGCAAGAGCGGCAAAGATCAGCAGCCCGCAAACAAAACCGTGAGCGGCTGCGAACAGCGGCGACAACTTCTTCCCTTCGCTGCGGTGCGCGGCCAGATGCTCGGCCACCAGCAACGCCGCAGCGGGAACTGCCGGCAGAATGTATCCCGGCAGTTTCGATTGCGATGCGCTGAAGAACACGATCGGCACAAACATCCAGATGAGAAGAAATAGCGGCCAGGAATCTTCCGGGCCGAAGGAAGCCAAGGCTTCTTTCCGTTCTGACCAGATCAGGCGTACGCGCTCGGCGACGGCCAGGATAAGCACGAGTGTCCAAGGCATGGTGGCTAGGAAGAAAACGGGCAGGTAGAACCAGAAAGGCTGCCGGTGGTGATACAAGTCCCGTGAGAAGCGGGCAAGATTGTGTTCGAGGATGAAGAAGCGGAAGAATTCCGGATTGCGCAGTTGGACGGCAATGTACCACGGCAACATGACGGCGAGATAGAGAGCGATGCCGGGTATCCAAAGGGTGCGCAGGATGGCGCGCCAGTCGCGCTTCACAGCGACGAAAAGAAAAATAATGACGGCGGACAGGGCGGGTGCGACGGGACCCTTGGCTAAAGTTCCGAGCGCCAGAAAGATGTAAAAAATGGCGAGATCGACGTAGCGGCGGCTCCCGTACCAGGCGTACCAGGCAAGCAATGCGATGGCGAAGGCGGCGGCGAGCGGCATGTCGGTCGCGGCGGCGTGAGCAAATCCAATAACACCGGCACAACTAGCCGTAATCAGCGCCCCATCGAGTTCACTGCCAGGACGAAACCGGCGGAGAAAAAAATAGATAGCGGCGATGAGCATGGCGGCGTCGAACGCAGCCGGCACACGCGCATCCTTGTCGGAGACGCCCGCCGCACGGAACGCGAGCATTGCCTGCCAGTAGTACAGCACTGGTTTCTCGAGCCACGGCTTGCCCTGCAGTGTGGGAGTAATCCAGTCGGAGCGGTCAAGCATTTCGCGCGCCACTTGCGCATAGCGAGGTTCGTCGGCGCCAAGCAAGCCGAATGCCCCAAGTCCGTAGAAAAAAAGGAATCCGCAGAACGCCGCCAGCAGCAGCAAGTCGGTGCGAGTTCGCGGATTTGTTTCCTGGTTCATTCGGCGTTGGCTGGTCGCTAAGGACTGCATCGTTCGTTTCAGCTTCGCGAACGACTGTCGACCACCGACTAACGACTGGTCGACGAGTCGACCCTCAACCCTACAGGTTCTTCATGCAGACGCTCGACAATTCGGGACACGGCCACGGACAGCGGTCCGTCGATCGAACAGCCGCTGGCGCATTTGTGGCCGCCGCCGCCGAAATGCTCGGCTACGGCAGAGACATTCACCTCTCCTTTGCTGCGCAGGCTGACGCGATAACGGCCATCCGGGAGCTCGCGAAAAAAAATGGCAACCTGCGCGTCGGCCATGGAGAGCGCGTAGTTGACCAGCCCCTCGCAATCTTCTTCCCGGGCGCCGAAGCGCTGCATCTGTTCCTGCGTCACCCAGATCCAAGAGAGCGGACCCTCGCGATGCAGGTTGGAAAGCGCGGCGCCGAGCAAACGCATCTTGGCGGTGGAATGTCCGAAATAGATCGGGCGCGCGCAATGCGCCGGGTCGGCTCCGGCCAGCACAAGATCGCGCGCTACGGTGAAGGTATGCTCGTTGGTGCCTTCGAACATAAACGACCCCGTATCGGTCATGAGCGCGGTGTAGAGGCAGGTGGCAATGTCACGATCGACGGGAACGCAGGCCAGGCGCGCAAGGTGGAATATGAGCTCGGCGGTGGCCATCACCGTCGAGTCGATCCAGTTGATGTGGGCAAAATTGCGCCCGCTTACGTGGTGGTCGATGTTAATAAGGAAACATTCATCGAGACCATCGAGAAGCGTGCGCCGGGTGCTGTCGCATTCCAGCAGGATCACGCCATCGTTTGGTGGGACCGCGTCGGCACGTATGACGCGATCGGCAAAAGGAAGGTTCTGATAGATGCGGGGTACGCCGTCGTGCACTACGACCTCGGCGTCTTTTCCCATGACGCGCAGAATCTGGCCGCAAGCCAGGGCAGAGCCGATGGCGTCTCCGTCCGGCCGGGCGTGCGAGGTCACGACCAAGCGGTGACGCGCGCGAATTGCTTGTAGAACCCGATCCAGCATGAGGCGTCCTTCAGCCATCAGAGTTCAGTTCGAAGAGCGGACCCACCCGCTCGTGTGGGGACGGGCGCCCTCNNAAGCCGAGCACAGCTCGGCGGCTGCCCGTAGCCATAGCAACTCGGGACTCGCAATAGTCCCAAGGGAGTATGACCGCATCGCTTTAGCGACGCCGAAATGGGCCCGAAACCCGCCTCCCCTTTAGGGACTCGGCTCAACATTCTTCCGCCGGCGTTTTTTCTCGCGCCCCAGAAGCTCCTCGACCCGGCTCTCCAACTCATCGGCGCGATCGATCTGAAAATAAAGCTCCGGAGGCCGCCG
>PMMJ01000361.1 GCA_003162255.1 Acidobacteriaceae bacterium
TGCACACCATCATGGAGCGAGTGCTCGACGAGATCAGTTTCGAGGCGCCGGAAAAGAAAGGCCAGGAGTTCAAAGTGGACTCGGCCTACGTCCAGAAGATGCTAAGCGAGATCGTGAAGGATCAGGACCTGTCGCGCTACATACTGTAGGAGCTGCAACCTCTCTTGCATGCAAGTAGATCCCGGCTGGTAGATTGAGGTCGCGTGGTGACGGGGCTCCGCCCCGTNNTCGCTCGAACTGCCCAGGCCGCCCGCCGATCTGCGCGCCAGCCGCAAAGGCAACCGCGTCACGCTGACCTGGAGCGAGCCCACGCTCACTACCGACCGCCAGAGTGTGCGCTATATCGGCCCAACACTGGTCTGCCGCAGCCTGGAATCTGAAATCACCGAATGCGGGAACCCCTCCGCCATCTTGCCGGCGCCGCCGCCGTCTCCGGCCCCGCAGAAGCGAAGATTCCAGCGCCCCGTCACGCAGAAATCAGACAAACCCCACCCCGCTCCGCAGACCTACATCGACACGCTGCCCTCGACCATGCAACTGCAGGACCCGGTCGCCGAAGTCACCTACGCCGTCGAGATCTTCAACCGCAACGCCCGCAGCGGAGGTCTATCGAATCGCGTGCACGTGCCTGCCGTCGTAACTCTGCCTCCGCCAAGCGATCTGGCCGCCGATCTCACCGGCGATGGCGTCCTGCTCACCTGGACCAGCGCAGGCGAGTCGCAGAATGTTGCCGCCAACTCTTCCGCCAACTCCCCCAGCCTTCGACTTCGTTACCGAATCTACCGGCGCGACGAACTTTCCGGCAAAGACGCGATCGCGGGCGAAATCAAAGTGGGAGATCCCGGCCCCGCAAAATTCATGGATGCTGGCTTTGAATGGGAGAAGACCTATCTCTACCGGATCACCGCCGTAAGCATCATCAAGCGGCCCGACAGCGAAGTGCAGGTTGAGGGAGATGACACTCCGCCCGTGCGCGTCGTCGCCCACGACGTCTTCCCGCCCTCCGTTCCCTCAGGATTGCAGGCGGCGCACTCAGGCGAGGGACAGAAGCCATTCATCGATCTCATCTGGGCCCCGGTCACGAACGCCGATCTCGCCGGATACAACGTCTNNTGAAATCGCCGTCGTATCGCGATAGCGCCGTCGCCTCCGGAAAGACATATACCTACGCAGTTTCTGCCGTGGACGTGCGTGGCAACGAAAGCCATCTCTCCGAGGAAACCAGCGAACCCGTCCCCTAGCCAAGGTTGTCTTTTCTGAGCCTGCGGTCTAAGTGTGAGGTGTCATCGTGAGCGAAGCGAAGGACCTCTGTATTTACACTCGCAGCACGATGCGACAGTATGGATCGAAGCCCACGACTTGCTCGACACAGCGCTCGAAAATTGTCGCACCCGCTTCCTGGATTTTTTCCGTCCTGATCTTTCTGCCCCGCGTGCTCAGAAACTGTGATTAGATATTGCTCAGATGAAATACTGCCGATTCCAGCTCAACGGTTCCGCTCACTACGGCCTCGTCGAGTTCGTCGCGGGCAGCAACGAAGAAGAAATCACTCGCCTGCTCCTGCAGCCCCCACAGCATAGCGATGGCGACGTCGAAGGCCTTCCCAGCCGCCGCATGGACCGCATCCCGCTCGCACAGGCATCTCTGCTGCCGCCGGTGGAGCCGACGAAGATCGTCTGCGTCGGCCGCAACTATCGCGAGCACGCCGCCGAACTCGGACACGAAATTCCGCAAGAGCCGCTGCTATTTTTCAAGCCGCCCTCTTCCCTGCTGCCGCCCGGTGGAATCATTCTTCGCCCAAAGGTTTCCGAGCGCACCGACTACGAGGGCGAACTCGGCGTCGTCATCGCCCGGCGCTGCCACCAACTCACCGAGAGCGACGACGTGCGCCCCTACATCCTCGGATACACCTGCGTCAATGATTTCACCGCCCGCGATCTGCAGAACAAAGACGGCCAGTGGACCCGCGCCAAAGGCTTCGACACCTTCTGCCCCGTCGGACCCGTGGTCGCTGACGGTCTCGATCCCTGGGCGGGCGTCCCCGTCGAAACCCGAGTCAATGGCGAAGTGCGGCAGTCTGGCAACACGCGAGATTTTATTTTCTCGCTCGACGCAGTCATCCGTTACATCTCGCAGATCATGACCCTCGAACCCGGCGACCTGATCGCCACCGGCACACCCAAGGGTGTCGGACCGGTAGTCGCTGGCGATGCCGTCGAAGTTTCAATAGAAGGTATTGGTCAGCTGCGCAACCCCATAGCCAACCAACCATAGCAAACTAATTCGCCTACGGGACAGTCCGTTGTTCGTGTGGGGACGGGCGTCCTCGCGAGCCTGCCCTGAGCGAAACCGAAGGGTCCAAGCCGAGCGCAGCTCGGCCTTGTGCCCGAACCGTCACTCTTCTCAGGTCTGCCTCACGGCCCGTTCCATCAATTCCGCAGCCCTGCGCAAAATCTCCAGCTCCGCCGGGCTCAGGTTCGTCAGCGTCTTCGCTACAAGCCGTATCCTCCGCACCCGCGCCTGCTGCAGTAATCGTTCCCCCTTGGCCGTCGCCGTCACTCGAATCCGGCGCGCGTCTTTTGCGTCGGTCTCAATTCTGGCCAGCCCTGAACGCTTCAATCCCGCCACGATGCGGCTCATGGTTGGAGCTTTCACCTGCTCGGCAGCCGCCAGTTGTCCCAGCGCCATCGGACCGCCGAACACCAGCACCGAGAGTGCCGAAAGCCGCGCCGGGCCTTGGCGGGCAACAACGTCCTGCTGGCGGGCATGGCGCAGCAAATGGATCGTCGCCGAGTGCAGGCGGTCCGCCACTTCAAACCGGAACGGCTCCTTCGAACGCGGCATACGCCACAGCTTAGCATCGCAAACGCTTAGCAGTGCTAACATTTTTCTTGACAAGCGAAATTGAATCTTTATACTTCGTTAGCAATGCTAAGCAATTAGGAGGAGCGCCCATGGAAAACTCCCAGCGTGGTTTCGAACTCTTGCAGGCGGCCGATGCCGACGGACTCCGGCAACTTCTGGAACAAGATCCCTCCGCCGCCGAAGCCCGCGACACGGCCGGCGTGAGCCTGCTCATGCATTCCCTCTATCGCGGACGCCGCGACCTGGCCGAGCTGATCGCGAGCAAGAAGAAGGCGCTCGACATTTTCGAAGCGGCCGCGCTCGGCCGTCTCGATCGCCTCAAGGAGTGCATCCGCGATGTCGCCGCCATCGACTCGCGCTCGGTCGACTCCCGTTCGAAAGACGGATTCACCGCTCTGCACTTCGCCTGTTTTTTCGCCCAGCCCGAAGCCGCCCGCCTGCTGCTCGATAGCGGAGCGGCCGCCGACGCCGTCGCTGCGAATCCGACGCAGGTCAGGCCTCTGCACTCCGCCGCTTCCGCTCGCAACCTCGAAGCCGCTCGCCTGCTCCTCCAACATGGAGCTCCCGTAAATGCCCGGCAGCAACGAGACTGGGTTCCCATTCATGCCGCGGCCCAAAATGGAGATCGCCCCTTGATCGAACTATTGCTCCAGCACGGCGCTGATCCCAAGATAGCCAACGACGAGGGCAAGACCCCGGCCATGGTCGCCAGAGAAAAAGGCCACGAGGAAATTGCCGCGCTCCTGGAAAGGCCGTAAGAAGGTAAGAACGCGAAGGGCTACACCGATAACTGAGAGCGTCCGGCATTAACTCTCTCCCTATCCAAAACACTGTCATCTTGAGCGGAACAGAGTCAACGGCAAAGCCGCTGACTCTGCGGAGTCGAAAGACCCCGCCGCCGTTTCTTCGGGCAATACCGCCGCAGGGAGTTCTCCCGGTAATCCTGATGTGTGCTTGGGACCTGGACTCTGCATGTTCGATCGCGTTGGGAGCGCAAGGTGCCCCAGTTGCCATTGATTTTACAGGGGTTACGGCGCGGACGAAACAACGGCCTTTCAAAGCCGTGCCCTTTTGCAGGCGAATTCCCGGCTTGGGCCAAAGGCTCTTGCCCGCCCAGTTACCCGCGACTTTACCCCTGCAATCTTGCTTCCCGATCTGTGCATCAAACCGTCTATAATAAAGTATCTGTTCCTCGGGGAAGCGAAAACCAAACTATGTCGACGAAGTTTAAAGTTACTGTGATTGCCAGTTCGCTGGCTATTCTGCTGTTCACCATCGTGGGCGGATTTGTCCACGTTCGCGCTTCTTCGAATGAGGGCGCGTATCGCCAGTTGTCGGTGTACAGCGAGGTGCTGTCGCGCATCCGCCTCGAATACGTGGAAGAGCCCAATATCCCGGTGGTCACCGAGGGCGCGCTGCATGGTCTACTGGAATCGCTTGACGCTAATTCCAGCTACCTGTCGGCCGACGAGTACAAACGCTACAAGACGATGAAGAACGATGGCAAGGCCGACATCGGCGCGACCGTCTCCAAGCGCTTCGGATACGCCGCCGTGGTCGCCGTGATTCCCGGAGGCCCGGCGGACAAGGCCGGGGTCGAGAACTCCGACATCATCGAATCGATCGAGGGCAAGACCACGCACGACATGTCGCTGGCTGAGATTCATGGCCTGCTGGCCGGCGAGGTTGGATCCACGATCACGGTGGCAGTGGTGCGGCCGCGCCGAGCCGAACCGCAGAAGATTGTGATCACCCGCGACGTGGTCAACATCCCGCCCGCGAGTGACAAGATGCTCGCCGACAACGCCGGCTACATCCAGGTGGACTCGTTCCCGGAAGGCGAATCGCAGGAGATTGCCACCAGGATTCGCGACCTGCAGAAGCAGGGAGCGAAGAAGATCGTACTCGATCTGCGCAACGCCGCCGGTGGCGCGGAGTCTGAGGGCATCGCCACCGCCAATCTTTTCCTCGACCATGGCACCATCACTTATCTGCAGGGGCAGAAGTATCCGCGCCAGGCTTTCAACGCCGATCCCGCCAAGGACATCACCAAGCTCCCCGTGGCCGTGCTGGTGAATCGTGGCACAGCCGGACCCGCCGAGATCGTGGCCTCCGCGATCCTGGAGAACGCCCGCGGCGACGTGGTCGGAGACAAAACCTTCGGCGACGGCTCGGTGCAGAAACTCATCGAGATGCCGGACAGCTCCGCCCTGATTCTTTCGATCGCCAAATACTACTCGCCGGGTGGAAAAGCAATTCAGGATGTGTCGGTCACGCCGAACGTCCTGGTCGCTGACACTGTGGAAGACGACGCTGGATTGCCCGACGAAGAGGAGCAGGCAGCTCCCGGCGAAAAGCCCAGCGACAAGAAAGACGAGAAACCGAAGAACCTGATCGACGACCAGTTGAACAAGGCATTGGAAGTATTGAAGAACCGGGAAACGAAGGGATAAGAAGTCAGGTTTCAAGGTTTCAGAGTTTCAGAGTTTCAGAGTTTCAAAGTCAAGATCGCTCGCTTTGGCGGGCGATTTTTTTTGCTTATGAGGAGACGCTGTCGGATGGGGTCGCTGCCGTCAGGCCGTAAGAAGGTTCTTGAGGGCAATGGCCGAAGGGCGAACAAACGGCGCAAAATTGTGTAAACACCTGTTTTCGACACTTAGCTCACAAGCGCATAATCTAAGGCTATGACCGCCACGAAAGGTGTCGAGTTCGAGGGTCGATTCTTTTGGGCCTACGACGTTGCCGCAGGTGTGTTCCTGAAACACCTTATTGATGAGGCTGAGGCAAGCAAACACATAGATGAACCGTGGTTGTCGAAGGCGGTGTCCTCTTGGCGCGTGCAGGCTGCGATAACAGAGGCTGGCCTCACTCTTGAAGAAGAGTGGTCAAGCGCTCAGAGGGCGATTCTCATAGAGTTGGCAGAAGCTGCCTGTAAGAAGCTCGAAAAAAGGAAATCAATACCATCTGAGGAAATTGCCAGTTGGCCGATGACGGACAACTTACGCATTTTCCCTCGCAGCGCGACGGAAGTTCTCACAGCGCCAATCATCGAATTGGGTCGCGCCATTATTGCGTTGTTGTCTGGGAACCTGCCGCAATCACCTAAAGGCGAGGCTTGGTTCTATGGAACACCTACTGGTCGATCCACGATACGAATGAATCCTCCATGGAATGGCTGATGGAATTCGGCAGCCGTCAAATCGCGATATCGCTCATTGACCAGCGGTCAAAACGTGTTAACGCCTGCTTACAGCAGTTGGCTATGAAGCTAGTGTTGCCTGTCCGAGTGCGCAGCCAAAGCCATGCTGGTCCCCATCAACTCCACAATGTCGCTGAACCGGACAGAGCGAATGTAGGAGGATTTCGGCCTAGGGCCAACAACGGTTCGTACTGAGGCCGGAAGTCGTAAATCATCGACCCAGAGCGTCACGTACTGCTGCCCGGCGATGGTGCGCACTGGCATCCTTCCTCGACCACTGTCCATCAGCAAGAGAATAGGTTTCACAGCGCCCCTAGCCTCAAGCTCCTCTGGGGAACTGCGCGGCGAAAAGGATGCTTGTTCCGAGGTCTTGCGCGGGTTTTTATACGAATGCAGAAGCAGCAACGCAGTCTCGCCTTTCACAGCGTCGCTAATGTCACAGGTCCATGTGGGCTGAGCGACGAAAGACAGCACGTCGAGTTTGCGACCCTTGTAGGTCTCAAGCACCTTTACACGAGCGATTTTCACGCCGTTGATAGTCTCCACGCTAATCACCTTACCCAACACGACCACATCCGCTCTTCTGACCAGTGTGGAGAAATCTGCTGGCGCAACTCTCGCGTGAAGAGAGTTGGAAAAGCCCACGACTATCAGTGCGAGGGCCATCCGCCATGCGAAATGGTTGCTCATGCAAATATCGTAGACCGCTGCCCGGCGAAATCCAAGATTACTCAGCGTAGGTGCGGAGCGACGAAACTCCCATCTATTGAGACACCTGAGCACGACTCGAAGTTCCGTGCAGGAGGCTACTTCCGCCCCAGTTGGCGATAAATCCCGATAACGCTCATTGAGGGGTTCTGAGCGTATACCCTGTTAGCGCCGGTCGGCATTAACTTCCGGTTAGCTCCTTACTCGGGCGGAATTTGCGGGAACCGCGAGGAATCGGACCGAAAGACAACTGGCATTCGACGAAGGACGGACACGGCTGACGAGATCCGTGTCCGTCACAGCATCATGGATGATCGCGGCGAAGTTATTCCCGGACGCGAACGGCGCCGTTGATCGCCTGCGAGCCGAAGTGGCCGCTCGCCGGTGTTCCGAACACCAGGGTGATGTTCGAAAATCGAGTTTGGGTTCCTCCCGTTACGCAAACCGTGAGCGGCGATAGCTGACCCTGAGGGGCAAATGGTGGAAAGCCCCCATTTCCTGTAACCCGCGCCGACCCTGTGACCATGAAACCGGTCGTAGTTGGGGGGTTATAGCTGGCGGTGGGGCAGGCACTGGACACTAAGCTCGGATCCCACGTGACTTGAGCGTCCTTCATTGTGATGTGATGAGTATGTGGATTTCGCGTTGCCGGCGAGTCTGGATCGGCAGGAGGGTTGGGGTTAATCAAAAGCCAGTAGTCGGAATTTTCCATGCTCAAGGCAGCCGAAAAATCCGCCGTGCTGCCATTCCGACTCAAGTCCAGACGCCAAACGCCATGGAGTTCCCAGGGGCCACTGGGCTTGCCTTTCGCGTCGTGCGAAGCCGTGAAGTCGTTGATAATGCCACGAAAGTGCTCGGGGCCTCGATCTTGCGCCACGACACTTGTCCCTAGCGCGAGTACGAGAACCCACGCCCCTATTGACCAGAAGAAAACTTTCCTTTGCATACGGCCTCCAGAAATCTTGGAACACTGATCGCGCCGCCGAAAGCCTCCACCGGAGATTAAAGGCCGGGTGGCCGGCGCACTTGCATTCCGGCGAGTCGTAGCCCGACGCGCCATGCACACACTGAGTGATTCGGAGGACATTGAGCAAACAGCAATAGACGGAACGGCCCGTTTGCGGCCAAATACCGCGTTTTGCAGTTACCATGCGGGGCATTACAATCTCCTGACCGCTCCCCAGGAGAGCCAATGGGCGAACCGTTCCTCGACAAATCGCTATCCGAGACCCCGTCCGAGCGTCGGCTTGATTCCTGGAAGGAGATAGCCCTCTACCTGCACCGGGACGTGACGACCGTCCAGCGCTGGGAGAAGCTGGAGGGGATGCCTGTCCACCGGCACCTACACCACAAGCGAGGCTCCGTCTACGGCCTGAGTTCTGAGCTCGATGCCTGGCAGCAAAGCCGCAAACTCCGTTTCGGGGACGAACATGAGCCCGCCCTGGAAGCACTGGCGGACCCGGATGGCCGGCAAACGACTGTTCCGCGAGGACCTCGCTGGATTCTTCTGAGCTCCGCCGCGGTGGTACTTGCCGCACTCTTTACGTTTGCTTACGTCGCAGCACGGAGCCGCGCCGGGGATGCAAACCGGCCCAAAATTAGATCTTTGGCAGTGCTTCCCTTGCAGAATTTGAGTGGAGATCCGTCGCAGGACTACGTCGCGGACGGCATGACCGAGGAACTCATCGGGCGACTTTCCAGAATTCATGGATTACGGGTTATATCTCGTACTTCGACTATGCACTTCAAGAACACCCAGCTTTCAGTGCCAGAGATTGCCAAGATGCTCGCAGTCGATGCGATTGTTGAAGGGTCGCTGGTGCGAGAAGGACACCAGATCCGTGTGCACGCCCAATTGATTCGTGCCGCGACAGATGAGCACATTTGGGCAGGAGAATACCAGCGAGAGTACCAGAGCATTCTCGAAGTGCAGGAGGAAGTCGCTCAGAATATCGTTGAGCAGATCGAACTGAATCTCACACCGGAGGAGCGGGCGCTTCTGGCGTCCCGGCCCCCGGTCGATCCCGAAGCTTACGAGAATTACCTGAAGGGCCGTTACTACTTCAGCCAGCGGACCGCGGATGCGCTCCACAAAAGCATCGCGTCGTTTCAGCAGGCGATCGCGAGTGACCCAGCCTACGCTCCCGCCTATAGCGGCTTGGCGGAGGCCTACGCCATGCTCGGATTCCGCGGCGGTCTCCCATCGAAAGATGCACTGTCAGGTGCGAAGAAAGCAGCTCTGAAAGCGATCGAACTGGACAACACCTTGGCGGAACCTCACGCCTCTCTAGCCTTCATCGCGGAGACCTACGATTGGGATTGGCCCACCGCCGAAAGAGAATACAAGCAGGCTTTGGAATTGAATCCAGGGTACGCCCAAGCTCACAACTGGTATGCCGGTTATCTCACGTACACAGGCCGATTCAATGAGGGGATCGCTGAGGCCATGCGTGCTCGGGAACTCGACCCCCTGTCCCTGCCTCTGAACAACGCCCTGGCGGGAAGATTGCTGGCGGGAGGGCGTTACGACGAGGCGCTCCGGCAAGCGGAGGAAACCTTGGAATTGGATGACCACTTTGCCCCAGCTCACCAGACCCTGGGCTGGGTATACCTTCATAGCGGAAAACAGGCCGAAGCCATTCGAGAGTTTCAAAAGGCGCTAGAACTCTCGGGAGCGGCAGACACCGATATTCAGTTGGACCTGGGTTTTGCCTATGCAATGTCGGGCCGGCGGGATGAGGCAAGAAGAACCCTCGCGAAACTGGAGCAGATGCACCAACAAGGCCTTGTTCCGTCCGCTTCAGTCGCAATTCTATATGGAGCGTTGGGTGAATCGAGTGAGGCTTTCGCCTGGCTGGAAAAGGCTTACGAGGAGAGGGACCCTCAACTTATATATCTCAAAGCGGGTCGAAGATTCGAGCCACTGCGTAAAGATCCGCGATTTGGACAATTCGTACGCCGTGTCGGGTTACCCGATTAAGGCACCCACAAAGAACGTGGCGCTAGGCGGTCGTCAATGAGCAGCACCATTTCCTCAATTACTCAAATTAGACGGAAGATCGGATACCGGCCTGCGTCCGAAACGCAGAGCCTCGCCAACCCTGTCCGCAAGGTCGAGTTCGAACTATTACAGATAATGCGTCAACCCTGCCACTTCCGTGAACATTGAAACCTTGAAACTCTGAAACCTTGAAACCTGGCCCTTGGTTTAACATTGAATGTTTACCATTGCAATGTTGAAACTCCCATACCTTGAAACTAGCCTTTGAACATCTTCCGACGGTAGAGATTGGCGGACGGAAGCTGGTCGGACTCGTCGTGTTCGGATTGCTCGTCCTGCTCGCCGCCGCGGTGGGCGCGGCATCTGGCCTGCTGCTTGTCTACTCGACGGACCTGCCCCAGATCGAAGAGCTCGAACGTTATCGCCCCAGTTCCGTGACCGAACTGTACGACGGACAGGGCCGAGTTATCGGCACCTTTGCGCTGCAGCGCCGCGTCATCGCCAGCTATGACGACTACCCGCAAGTCCTCCGCAATGCGCTGGTCTCGATCGAAGACAAGGATTTCTACCGGCACTCGGGCATCAACATCTGGCGCATCGTGGGTGCTGCCTATCGCGATATCGAATCGGGCGGCAAAGTGCAGGGCGCATCCACGCTCACCATGCAGCTCGCCCGCAATCTGTTTCTCTCTCCCGACCGTTCGTTTTATCGCAAGGTGCAGGAGGCGCTGCTGGCCATCCAGATCGAGCGCCGTTTCACCAAGCCGCAGATCTTCACCCTCTACGCCAACCAGATATTTCTCGGCCACGGCGCCTACGGCTATGAGGCTGCCTCGGAATACTATTTCAGCAAACCGGCGAAGCAACTGAAACTCGAAGAAGCGGCGCTGCTGGCGGGACTTCCCAAGGCGCCGCAATTTTATTCGCCGATCACTCACCCCGACCGCGCCATCAAGCGGCGCAACCTCGTGCTCAACGCCATGCTTGAAGACGGCAAGATCACCGCGGCTCAGGCTGCGGATGCTAAGAGCAAGCCCATCCTGCTCAACTTGCAGAAAGATCCAAATTCACTGGCGCCGCACTATGTCGAAGAGATTCGGCGCTACCTAGAAGCGAAGTATGGCAGCGATCAGGTTCATGCGGGCGGACTGCGCGTCTACACCTCGCTCGATATGGATCTGCAGAAGTCCGCGCGCCAGGCGCTGCTCGACGGCCTCGCCGCCTACGAACGCCGGCATGGCTGGCACGGCACCCTCGTGAACGTAATTGCCGAGGGTCAAAAGCTCGAGAAATACGAAGATCCGGATTGGGATGAGGAGCCGGAAGTCAACGGATACACGCACGCGCTGGTGACCCAAGTCTCGCCCGCCGCCGCGGAAATTCGCTTTGGCCAGCACACGGCCATGCTCTCGCCAGCCGATGTAGCCTGGACATCGACAGCGCTAAAGACAAAACTGAAGCCCAAGCTCCCCGACATTCTCCATCCGGGCGACGTCGTCTACATCAAGGTGCTCGCGTTCGATGCGGGCGGAAAAGCGCGCGTCAGTCTGGAGGAGGATTCAGGGGCCGAAGGAGCGCTAGTCGCCATCGACAACGCGACCGGAGAAATCAAGGCCATGGTCGGCGGCCGGGATTTCAATCTCTCCAAGTTCAACCGTGCCACGCAAGCGCTGCGCCAGGTCGGGTCGTCGTTCAAGCCGTACGTTTATACCGCCGTGATTGACCAGGGCGGCAGCCCCGACGACACCATTGTGGACGCGCCGGTAACTTTTCAAACTGCCTCCGGCCCTTATTCGCCGCATAACTACGACGACAAATTTGAGGGCACCATTACGCTGCGGCGCGCGCTCGCCCAATCCAGAAACATTCCCGCGCTCAAACTGGCCGACCGGGTCGGTATTAAGACCGTGATCGAATACGCGCACCGCTTCGGCATTACCGCCAACATTCCCGCCTATCTTCCGGTGGCGCTGGGCTCGGCGGAAATCACGCCGATCGAGCAAACCTCAGCCTTCAGCGTGTTTCCGAACGACGGCGTGCGCGTCGCTCCGCGCTACATCACCAAGGTGACCGATTACGAGGGTCGCATTCTGGAAGAAGATTATTCCGATATCAAAGACGCCGTCAGCTCGCGCACCGCGCGCATCCTGACCTCCATGTTGCGGGAGGTCGTGCTGCATGGCACAGCAGTCGCCGCCGCCAAAATGCCGTATCCGCTGGCGGGCAAAACGGGAACGACCAACGATTTCACCGACGCCTGGTTCGTGGGCTTCTCTCCGTCGCTCACCTGCGGCGTCTGGATCGGCTACGATGAAAAAAAATCCCTCGGCGAGAAAGAGACCGGAGGCCACGCCGCCCTGCCCATCTGGATCCAGTTCATGACCGTCGCGCTGGCCGGCAAAGATCCAGGAGAATTCCAGCCAGTACCGGCGCAAGGGACCGCCGTCGCACGAAAAGTCGACACGCCGGACGTAGCGCCCGGCGACGGTGAATTGCATTAGCACCCGTGTGGGGACGGGCGCCTCNNAGCCGAGCGCAGCTCGGCAGTTGTCTGCGGTCACGGTAACTTTAGACGCTGTCGTGGGCTCTCAGTCAGCAGCTTTCAGAGACATTTCCCGATCAGTCGTCCCATCCGCACGATTCGATAAAGAGGAAAAAGCGCTTCCGGCAGTCGCACCGCCGCAATATCTCCCACGCCCGGCGTCCAGAACAGCCGCCAGAGATATCGCCAGCGGTCGCCGCGCCGCTCGCGCAATTTCAGAATCAGTCGGAAGTATTCCGTGGATTCGAAATCGTAAGACGCGCCGCGAGTGAGGCGCTCGGCGAATTCGCGGCCCAGAGCGGGCACCTGAGGATCGGTTGCGATCATTTCCTCCGCCAGTCCGGGAAGCTGCGCGTGAAGCAAATTCTTCACCAGCCAGAAACTTACACCGAGAATGCGAGCGATTCCCAGCGCGCGTGCCCGCGAGAACACCAGCGCGTAGTCGATGGTCTGGNNCTTTTCCGCAATGTCCGCGAGCCAGATCAGGCGCGTCCATAGATGCTTGGCGGCATGGAGGCAGAGCACCAGCAGCGAATCTTCGGGAGCGAGGCATGGCACTTCGCACCCGCCGACGACGGTGCGGCCGGCGCCCGCCAGCAGATCCTCCACGCGCAAATCGACCGCATAGAAACGCGGCAGCAACGCCCATTGCAGCTCCACCAGGTGCTTGCCAGCCGCGCCGTCAAACGAACACTCATAGCCTGTCCGCAGCCAGAATCGCTCCACGGCTGGGGTAACATCCGAAGAAGGGCGATATTCGATCTCGGCAAGAGCCTGCTTTGCCCGCTCGAAATCGGCGGGAGAAATCAGGATNNTACTTCGCAGCCCGAGATCGTGGTAAAGCGATTGCGCCAGCACAGGTCCTTTGTACGGTACCGCCCGCAATTGCACCCCCTCGAAGCGCTGCATAATACGAGCGAGTTCGGCGGCGAACAGCAAGCTGCGCCGCAAATTCGTTTCGTACGCGGATCGCAGCGCGCGATCGACTTCCGGCGGAAGGCCGCGAGCATGTTCCATCAGGTTGAGCGCGGCGAGCGGAAGAACTCCGTGCTGCTCAGCCAGGCGAAGAAATTCAGTCCAGTCGAGCACTGAGAGATCCCAATTCGCAACGCGCTCGATTCGCTCCGGAGATAGCTCCACGCCCGCCAACACGCACACAAGCGCAAATTCGTCTTCTATCTGCGGCCCGGCGCGCGATGCGGAAGACGAAGACAAGAGTTCGGTCATGGAAGCGGAATCTTCTGCGCGGCAGTCCGACCGCAGC
>PMMJ01000242.1:0-165 GCA_003162255.1 Acidobacteriaceae bacterium
GTCTTCGTGCGTCTGACCGGATGCAACCTGCGCTGCTCCTGGTGCGACAGCGAGTTCAGTTTCTACGGCGGGAGCAAGATGACCTTGCAGGAAGTGCTCAGTGAAATCGCACGTCTGAGCCCCAGCGGAGGATTGGTAGAAATCACCGGCGGCGAACCCATGTTG
>PMMJ01000242.1:222-31383 GCA_003162255.1 Acidobacteriaceae bacterium
GCCGAGCGCGTTCACGCCATTTTATTTTCCCCGGCGTTCGAGAAAAGCGCCTCCGGTTCGCGAGACACATCGCACTGTCAACTCGATCCGCAACAACTCGCCGAATGGATACTTGCCGACGACGTTCCCGCGCGACTCAGCCTGCAAATCCACAAACTGATCTGGGACCCCGCCGCCAAAGGCGTGTAGACATGNNGCGCGGGACGAAGCCCCGCCACCACACAGGCAGATGCACCCCCTACGCCGTCTTCGCACGCACCCGGTTCTCCGCTCGCATTTGCGCCACCACCAGCCGTATGTCCTCAAAGCTGACATAGGGTGGCACCGCTTCTTTAATGTCTTTCAGCCGCTCAACTCCCTGCTTCAAACAAGCCGCCTCGATCAGCGGCTGCGCGTCGGGAGAAATCCACTTCGGATCCAACTTCACCTGCCCGGTCTCGATCAGGCTCGCCACCGTGCAAACGATGGTCGAAATCTGGCGCGCTCGAATGCGCGCAATCTCTTCGAAGCTGCGCCCTTCGTTCAAGAGACGAAGCGTCTGCTCCGCCGGAGCCGGCTCCCTGGCCACCTTCGCCGTGGCGCGCGCTCCAGCGCCATAGTTCCGCAAAACCTGCAGAATTTCCGCGCCGTATACGTCTGCCTTGCGCTCGCCAATCCCCGGCACCTGCATCAACTCCGCTAAATTCACCGGACGGCGGCGGCACAGCTCCTCCAGCGTAGTGTCGTGCAGAATTATGTACGCGGGCACTTTGTTCTCCCGCGCCATACTTCGCCGCCATTCGCGCAGATACTCCGCCAGCGCCGGATCGGCCTCCGCCGGCGCCGCATCCCGTACCCGCGGTTTTTCGGAATGCAGCATCGGAGTATAGAAAGACGCAGGCGATGTCGGCGGGAACGAAGTCTTTCGCGCCGCGACTTCAGGCAGGGCCACAGGCACGATCTCCTTGCGCAGCCACTCTGGTTTGGCGCCGCAATTGTCGCAGTTCCCGCAGCTCTTCCATTGCGGAGTCTCTCCGAAGTGCAGACAGATCTGCCGGTGGCGGCAGCCGTGAGAATCCGCGAACCGGCTGATTACGCGTTTCCGTTCGAATGACCGCTCGCGTTCCGCGTCGTCCGAAATCTTTCCGATGAAGTACTCCAGCAGAACGTGATCGCGTTTCTGCCAGAGCAGCACGCAATCCGCCGGACGCCCGTCCCGCCCCGCGCGGCCCGCCTCCTGGTAGTACTGTTCAATCGACTTCGGCAGCGACAAGTGAATTACCGCCCGCACCGCCGGTTTGTTGATGCCCAGCCCAAAGGCGATCGTTCCCACCAGCACCCGCACTTCGTCCGACATCCATCGTTCCTGATTCTGCCGGCGCATGGACGATTCCATCTTCGCGTGATAAGGAATCGCCGCAATCCCGCTCTCCTCCAGATATTCGACCGTCTCTTCCACCCGGCGAATCGTGGGCGAGTACACAATCACGCTCTCTCCCGCATAGTGCCGTAAAGCCCGGCTGAGCAACTCCATCTGCGTGCGCGCTTCGCACTCGTGTACCACGTAGCTCAAATTCTTGCGATGGAAACTGGCGATGTAGAGATGGGGATCGCGCATCTGCAACTGCTTCAGAATGTCGTGCCGCACCTGCCGCGTCGCACTGGCCGTGAACGCCGCAATCGGAAGGTTCGGAAAGCTCGTACGCAGACGGCTGAGTTGCCGGTACTCCGGTCGAAACTCATGCCCCCATTCTGAGATGCAATGTGCCTCATCCACCGCAAAGAAGCCTACCGGGACTTTAGCTAGCCAATCGAAAGTATTCTCCGCGGCCAGCCGCTCCGGCGAAAGATAGAGCAGCCGATATTCCCCGCGCGCCGCTTTCTCCATCACGAGCCGCCGTTCCGCCGAACTCTGAAAACTATTAATCGCCGCCGCCGGAATGCCCATCTGCGCCAGTTGCGCCGCCTGGTCCTGCATGAGCGCGATCAGCGGAGAAACCACCACCGCCGTCTTCCCCGAAATTACCGCCGGAAGCTGATAGCACAGCGACTTCCCGCCTCCGGTCGGCATCACCACGCAGGTATCGTGCGCGGCCAGCAGACTGCGGATCACATTCTCCTGCTTGGGGCGAAACTGGTGGTATCCCCAATAGCGCCGCAGCGCTTCCGCCAAGTTTGGAATCTCGGGCATCCCTTCGGCAGTATAGCCTTAGACTTGTACGGGAAGTCTGTGAGCGCTCGACACCAGATTTGTGACGAATGGCAAGAACCACGTAGCGACGGCCGCCTCGGCCGTCCCGTAGCGCGCATGAAATCAGATCGAGGCACCGATGCTTGAGAAGCCAGTCACCGTCGGCGTAATCTCCGACACGCACGGCCTGCTGCGGCCAGAGGCGGTTGCAGCCTTGCGCGGATCCGACCGCATCCTTCACGCAGGCGATATCGGCGCTCCCGAAATTCTCAAGGCGCTGGAGCAAACCGCGCCGGTAACCGCGGTCCGCGGCAACTTCGACACCGAGGCTTGGGCACGCACTCTCCCTCAAATCGAAGTCATCGAAATCGGCGGAGTCTCCATTTATATGCTGCACGATCTCGCTCGACTCGACCTGAAGCCGGAAGCCGCCGGATTTCACGTGGTCGTCTATGGCCACAGCCATCAGCCAAAGATTGAAGAGAAAAACGGCGTCCTCTATTTCAATCCGGGGAGTGCCGGCCCACGCCGCTTCCACTTGCCAGTGAGCGTGGGAAAGTTGAGACTTGCCAGCGGCAACGCACGCGGCAAGTTGTTGACCCTAGACGTCTGATCCTATGCACTCAACTCGATTCCTTAGTCTGAGCCTAGCCGTCCCGTTTGCCGACACCCAATTAGCGGAGGCACAATGTTGAATTATGAAAAGGTTAGTTTGGCGGTCAATCATGCTTTTAGCGCTCACAGGCTTTCCCTCCGCGCAAACTCGACGTGAGATCTATGTGGGTGATGTTCGCCTTAAGCTGGGCGCGTCCCAATCGTCAGCAATCCGCGATCTCTCCAAGAAATACGAAGTAGGTCTTGCGGGCATATGGAAGCACGGGGCGGAACTGTTCCTCGTACGCGAGAAGGATCTGGAAATCGGAGCTGTTTCCTTTCGAAACCGAAGGCTAGTGGGCACGAGAAACATCCTCTTCAGCCAGACAGATTCTGGGGACTTCCCCGAAGCCTTGTATAAAGCCGTCAAGAGCTTCACGGCGCGTGCCGGGACTCCCTGCAAGATAGAGACTGCCTCATTCAGCGAATCGTGGCATGGCGTGATGTTCAGGTGTCCAGCCAGCCGGCTTGCCGTCGGTATATCGACCGATCAAGATGGGAAAAAGACTGCCGGGATTTCAGAAATCATCGGGGACGCGGAGTGAGAGAAAGCAGAAAAAGGCCAGCTCTCGAGCCGGCCTTTTCTCGTTTCTAAGTTTTCGCGGGCCACGGCGCCCGCGCCACACTATGCTTTCTTCGGTGCGATTGCGTCCTTCGCGGCCTTCGCCACGCGGAACTTTACTACCGTCTTCGCCTTAATCTGAATGGGTTCGCCGGTCTGCGGATTGCGTCCCAGGCGGGCCTTGCGATGCGCCTTCACCAGGCGGCCAAGGCCGGGGATAACGAACACACCGTTCTTCTTCGTCTCTTTAACCGCCGTGTCTGCCAGGTGCTCCAGAAAAGCCGCGGCCGTCTTATTGTTGGTGCCGAGCTTCTCGGCCAGTTGGCGTGTGAGTTGAGTCTTGGTTAAACCAGAAGCCATGAATTCCTCCTTCAGAAACCTACAAATTTACTTGTATCCATGCGCATAGTAACGCACTGTGCTGTGGAAAAATAGCATTTTATGCAGATTTTATGCGGTTCCCAGTAAGGCACCCCCTTGAAAATCGGCATAAAACGGGGGTTTGTAGCCAAAGAGCCCCAGAATGGCCCAGTTTGAGTGAAAAATGAGCCCTCCGAGAGGCTGCGGCAGACACGCAGCTTGCCGCGTCTCTCCACGGAGGAATCTGTGATGGGAGCCGGCTACCGAGACCTGAAAGCTCCTACGGATCGTAGACCGCGCTGTGCATGCCGGCGCGCCGAGCAGCTTCCTGCATCTGATCGAGCCTCATCTTCTGCTGATCGAGCTGTTGCTGGATTTGCGCAACCCGGCGCATTTGGCGCGCCTGAGAGAGGTTGTACGGTTGGTCGTACTGTACGGTGCCGTAGGACGCACGAATCGACGCATTGATCTCGTCGACCCGCGCTTGCAGAGCCGCCACCTTTTCTTTTTGCGCCAGTATCTGCCTCTTCCACTGCTCAGCCGCACGTCGCTCGGCCAGGCGTTGTTGCGCAGCGCGATAGGACTCGCGACGATCAGCCAGACGATGCTCAGCGGCTTGATTGCTGGTGGCTGCGTCTGCTGCCGGTTGGGATTGCGGCGCTTGCTGGTTCGCGTCGGGATCCTTTGGAAGGTCTTTGTTCGTGATGACCTTTGGCGATGCGGCAGACTGATCTTCGGCCTTTTGCTCCCGGTTCTCGCGGGCAACGTCGCCCAGCGACTGGCCATAGGCGACCGGGCTCATCAACAATGCGAAAGCCAGAATTCTCAAGAACATTCGTTGCATAGGCCTCTCCTGCTCGCCCGTATTGAGCGATTTCTCGCAATGCCAACTAACCTATGCTAACCCCGCCAATGGCCATCTGTTGCAGCGGTTGTAACTCGTGCGGCAAACGAAAGTACCAGTCCCTTATTACCGACCGGCCATCTCCAGAACCTTCTCCGCCGTCATCCCACTCTCGCGCAAATGCCGTAGGCTCAGCGCATCGTGCCGTTTCGCCAGCCGGACTCCGGCGGAGTCGCGCACCAGTTCACAATGAAAATAATCCGGAACGGCATACCCCAGCGCCCGCATCAACAGCAGTTGCCGCGCTGTCGACTTCAGTAAATCCGCGCCCCGTACGACTTCGGTGATTCGCATGGCCGCGTCATCGACCACGACTGCGAGTTGATAAGCAGGGACATCGTCGCGACGCCAGACCAGGAAATCGCCGAAGTCAAAATTATTGCCTGCGACATAGCGTTGCCGGCCGAGATTCAGATCCGCAAACTCAATCGCCGCTCCGTCCGGAACGCGAAACCGCCAGTTCACGCCCCCAGGGTCGGCGAACTCGGCCACGTCATTGCGCTCACGACAAGTCCCTGGATACACCGGCTCATCGTCCGCATCATTCGGAGCGCTCGCCGCCTGCACTAGATCTTTGCGCGAACAAATGCACGGATACAGAAACCCGCCTTCCCGCAGCCGCCGCCAAGCGTCCAGATAGTGCGCCCGGCGCTCACTCTGCGCGTAAGGGCCATACGCCCCGCCACAATCCGGTCCCTCGCTCCAACCAATTCCCAGCCAGCGCAGATCTTCCATCATGGCGCGGGCAAATACCGCCCGCGAACGCTGCGGATCCAAATCCTCATTCCGCAGAATCAAAGTTCCTTGATTCTCGATCGCCCGTTGCGCCGCGATCCAGAAAGTCCGCGCATGACCAATATGCAACAGCCCCGTTGGCGATGGCGCCAACCGTCCGCGATAACTTGCGCGATGACCAAGAGGTAAGCCGGGCAAAACTTGACTCCCAGAAACATTTTAGCGGGAGCGCCCCGTGGCCCACACGCGGCGTGTTGCCCGCCACACGGCGTGTATGGCGGCGCACACGGTCACGCTCAGCCTTCGCCCATAAGTCGCGTCGCATCAACAGCCGCGCAGTTGGCAGCTCTCCTGCCCTATCACTTCCGACTGCGCCAGCCGCAGAGGAGGTGGCAAAATGACAACCATTTGGAAATCCGGTGACAAGCAGAGCACGAAACAGGCAACAAACAACAACCCAATCTCTGGGACGACACTCTCGTCCTGCTCGCGCCAGCGGAAACTGGCAATGGCAACTATCACAGGCGCCGCGATTCTCGGGCTGTTGCTCACGATGAGTGCGTGCTCGAAGCAATCTCCAAAACCGGCGCTGTCCGGCGGTTCGAGCCCTTCAGCGTCGGTAACGCCCACTCCTGCAGCAACACTCGTGAGCGCCGCAGTTCCACCCGCACCCGTGAAGAAGACGCCCAGGAAGCGCCCCGCGAATGTCACTTACAACGACGCTAACTCCGGTGTTTCGTTTCTCTATCCGCGGAAGTTCGCGCTGACCTCGGGCGACAAGGCCCAGCCCCAGCTGGCCGCCATCGGTGATGTGCCGATGAACTTCGCCGAACCCGGCGGAGTCGCGGTATCAACCGTCGCACTGCCCAGCGGCGCGTATCCCGGCACCGACTTCGAATCTGCCTTCTTCAACGTGAACGTCAATCGCAGCGTCTCCGAGCAGGAGTGCGCGCAGTTCGCCTTCGTCGACACGCGCAATGCCGACGGCGAGCCCGTCGACACCGAGAAAGTCAAAATCGGCTCCGCCCACATGGAGATGACTTCGAGCTTCTCCGCCAGCGCCGTGAAGCAGGCCGAGACGCAGTACTACCACAGTTACGAAAATGGAGCCTGCTACGAATACGTCTTAGGCCTGGGCACTGAGGGATTTGCCACCGAAGGCGGGATTGAGCACGTCAACCGCGACGAAGTCTTCGCCAAGCTGGAGAAGATCCTGGCTACGGTGAAAATCAATCCAGTCGAGCAGGAGCATGTCGCCGAACCGGCAGTCGCTAGCATCGCCGGCAGCAAGTAACCAACTCGAAGCGTACGAAAACCGCACGGGCCACGCGAACTTTTTGCGTGGCCTTCCTATTTAGCTGCTTCGGACACCGTCCCGTTCCGTGCACTTCTCACGCGTCGGCGCTAGCCTGCCGCACGCAGCTCAAATCGCGTACAATTTCGTCGAGCAGCAAGGAGAGTGAAATGACCCAGAAAATCATCGAGGTGATCGGGACTTCGAAGGAAAGCTTTGCCAAGGCGGCGGAGGCGGCCGTACAAGAAGCGGCGAAGACCGTTCGCGGCATCAAGTGGGCACACGTGGATTCGTTCGACCTGCAACTGGACGGACCCAAGGTTTTGCAATATCGCGCTACTACCAGGATTTATTTCGACGTCGAGCACTAGAAACTGGCTTGCAGAAGCTGGTCGGCAGAGTTGGTCAGCAGGGTTCGATGCGCGTCGGGCCGCCCGCGTCGGCGTCCCCGTTTTTTTGCATCTTTGGCGAATCAAGCCACATCAGTAACCGTTTTCTGATTCTGGAAACGCTAGGAGCTTTGCCCAGAAAACTCGCGCAAAGGATATGAAATCGTCATGCTGAAAACAGCCCAGCGGATTGCAATAGGTTCCGCGATCGCCCTTCTCGCAAGCCTATCGGCGCTCGCGGAGACCTCAACCTGGAACATCGACCCGGCGCACTCGACCGCGCAATTTACCGTCCGTCACCTCGGGATCTCGAATGTCAGCGGAAATTTTACGAAGGTGACGGGGACCGTCGTTCTGGACGACAAAGACATTACCCAGTCGCAGGTATCGGCCAGCATCGACGTCAGCTCCGTCGATACGCGGGTCGAGGCGCGCGATAAAGATCTTAAGAGCCCGAATTTCTTTGACGTTGAAAAGTATCCGACCATCGAATTCAAGTCCAAGAAAATCATAAGCAGCGGCGGGAAACTGCAGGTAAGCGGCGATCTGACCATCCACGGAACCACCCACGAAGTCACCCTCGACGTGGATGGACCCACGCCCGAATTGACCGATCCGTGGGGTAATCCGCGCCGTGGAATTTCCGCGGCCACGGCCATCAACCGCAAGGATTTCAATTTGCTGTACAACAATCTTCTCAAGACCGGCGAAGCGATGATTGGAGATAACGTCAAGATCCAGATTGACGCGGAAATCGTAAAGAAGAAGTAAGTTGATCTGGCCATCGGGTGATCGGGGTATGATCGAACCGTGGTGACCAATCGCGTCGCAAGGAACAAACTACAACTTCTGCGTTCCGAGAAGCTGAGCAAACTGGCTTGGCTCGTACATGCCTTCTCTACGCGGAATGGCGGAGTCTCACGCGCCTACGGCGGAAGCGCGCTGAATCTCGGGTTCACGAAGCATGACTCGCGCGCGGCCGTCGAGCGCAATCGCGAGCTTTTCCTCAAGGAACTGGGCGTTGCAAATGGACGCCGAAGCTGGCCGCTGGTTTCGCTGCGGCAGATTCATTCCGATTTAATCCATCAAGTCGACCGCATGACGGAACATCCTCTGGCTGGAGACGGGCTCGTCACTGGTACGCCGGAGGTGCTCCTGGCCGTGCAGACTGCCGATTGTCTTCCCATCATTCTGGCGGATCGCAAACGACACGCCATTGGCGTTTTTCATGCCGGCTGGCGCGGTACGGTCAAGCGTATCGCCGAGAAGGGTGTCGGCGAAATGCGGAAATACTTCAAAAGCGATCCGCGAAACCTGGTGGCCGCGATTGGGCCGGGCGTGCGGGGATGCTGTTACGAAGTGGGCGAAGAAGTGCGCACTAAGTTTGAAACTCAGTTTGCATACGCCAACAGCTTGTTCCGCGAGGTGAAGGAGTCGGATCCGGTGCGGGAGAAATATCCGTTGCTCTTCCTGACGGCGCGCGCGCCGGGACACAGCGAATTGCCGGTGAAACTTTTTCTCGATCTGGTCGAAGCGAACCGCCGGCAACTCCTGGATGCGGGCGTGCTGGCGAAGAATATTGACACGGCAGCACCGTGCACTGCGTGCCATCCGGATCTGCTGTTCAGTTTCCGCGCCGAGAAGGGCGTGACCGGAAGAATGGTGGCCGCGGCAGGAATCAGGCCGCGATGAACAGTATCGGGTGGTCGAGCCATCTAAGTTCAAAGGCCTTTGACGTTCAATGACCCGATGACCCGATCACCAGATGGCCCGGTCTGTCTTACGCCAGGTCGAACAGTAGAACTTCCGCGTCTTCCGTTGCTTTGATCGTCAGCTTTTTTTCTTCGCTGATGGCCGCACCATCCCCCTGACGCAACTTCTGGCCGTTCAGTTCGACCTCGCCCTTAGCGACCTGGAGCCACTCGTGACGCTTGGCGCCGAGCGAATGCGTGACTTCTTCTCCGGGTGCAAGCAGAGTGACGAACAGCTTCGCGTCCTGATTGATCTTTACCGAACCGTCGGCGCCGTCATTCGTAGCGATCAGGCGCAGCTTGCCGCGCTTCTCGGCTTCCGGGAAACTTTTCTGCTCGTAGCCAGGTTCATGCCCCGGCCTGTCGGGAAGAATCCATATCTGCAGCAGGTGCACGGCTTCGGTCGCCGACGGATTCGCCTCGCTGTGCCGGATGCCACGCCCGGCAGTCATGCGCTGCCCGTCACCAGGGAGAATCACCGAGCCCGTGCCCAGGCTGTCCTTATGCTCGAGCTTGCCGGATAGAACATAGGTGATGATCTCCATGTCGCGATGGGGATGCGTTGGAAAACCTCCGTTGGGCGCGACCCAATCTTCATTGATCACACGCAGCGAACGGAAACCCACCCACTTGGGATCGTGGTAGTCGTTGAAACTGAAAGTATGGCGGGTCTTAAGCCAGCCGTAATCGCCGCCGCCACGCTCATTGCTGCGTCGGATCGTAATCATGATGGTTGCTCCTGGGTGGTCGGCTACAATTAGTCGTTGTAACGACTATGTTCAGTAGGTTTAGATGTAAGGAGAGCAGGAAGGATTCAGGGGCAGAATCGTCATTAGTCGGTGGTCGCTGGTCGTTCGCAGTTCGCTAACCGGCAAACACTGCTATGCTTCCTCTTTCGGTGGAGCGACGGGCGCCCTCGCCCGTCAATTCAGAATTGAATAGGTAGGGGCGGGTGCCTTCACCTGCCCCCATTCCCGTATATAGCCGTGGCCACTGCCAAGGCCATGTGATCACAATCCTTGACAGTCCCCCCTCTGAGCAGCACAATTCGTACACATTTTTGCGCGCCCCCTGGAATCGCGCCTTTTCGGGGACATCCGCAAAAAAGGGGGGAGAGCAAGTGGAACGTTTGAAAGGCACCGTCAAGTGGTTCAACAATGCCAAAGGATACGGCTTCCTCGGCCGCGACGATGGACCGGATGTATTCATTCACTACAGCTCAATCACCACCGAAGGTTATAAGAGTCTGCAGGAGGGCGACAAGGTGGAGTTTGAGATCGTCCAAGGACAGAAAGGGCCGCAAGCGGCCAATGTAACCAAGACTCCCTGAGCGGAGGTTGCTTCAATCAGGCCGGGTTTTCCCGACCGAGGTAACTGTGCTTCGACGCCCGCGCTGGTTGTGTCCTCCGGCGTCTGTCGGCTCCCTGCCGCTTTCTTCAGCGTTACAATCTCTCTCGGGTTAATCACTCCGAATGGACAACAAAGCTATCGCCGGACTTCTCTACGAGACTGCCGATCTGCTGGAGATCGACGGGCAAGACTCGTTTCGCGTGCGCTCCTATCGCAACGCGGCGGCCGCCATTGAAGCGTTGCCGCAACAGATTGCGGACCTGATCGAGGAGCCGAAGAAGCTTCTCGAAATCCAGGGCATTGGCAAAGGGATGCTGGCCAATCTGCAGATGCTTTTCAAAGATGGCTGCATCGAAGCGCACAGCGAGCTGTTGAAAAAATACCGCCCCTCGATGCTCGAACTGCTCAAGATTCAGGGTCTCGGGCCGAAGACGATTGCTTTGATCTGGAGCGCATATCAGGTCAGCGATCTCGAGGGCGTGGAGAAACTGGCGCGCGAAGGCAAGATCCGCACCCTGCCGCGCATGGGCGAAAAGCACGAGCAGAAACTGCTCAAGGCGATCGAAGACTATCGCCGCATCGCCGGACGATTCCTCCTCGACACGGCCGAAGAGCTGGCCGAAAAACTGGTGGGGCATCTGTTAACAGCTCCGGGCGTCGAAAAAGTCACGCCTGCCGGGTCGCTGCGCCGCGGCCGCGAAACCGTCGGCGACCTCGACATCCTGGTCACGGGCAAAGGCTGCATCGAGGCGGAACCGCGGCAGAAAATCATCGAGCACCTGCTCCGCTTTCCGGGCCTGATGGACGTCATCGCGCAAGGAGAGAACAAGGTCAGCTTCCGGCATCGCAACGGCATGCAGGTGGACGTGCGCCTGCTGCCTCCGGAATCCTTCGGAGCGGCCATGCAATACTTCACCGGCTCCAAGGCGCACAACGTGGCCTTGCGCCAGCGCGCGCTCAAGATGGGTTTCACGCTCAACGAATACAGTCTGGCGAATGTTGAGGACAATAAGCCGGTCGCGCGGAAAACGGAAGAGAAAATCTACGCCAAGCTCGGGCTCGACTTCATTCCTCCCGAACTGCGCGAGAATCTGGGAGAAATCGAAGCCGCCGCTGCCCACACGCTGCCCGTGCTGCTTGAGCTCTCCGATATTCGCGGCGACGTGCACATGCACACCGTCGAAACCGACGGGCGCAACACTATTGAAGAGATGGCCGAAGCGGCGCGGGAACGCGGCTACCAGTACATGGCCATCACCGATCACTCGAAGAATCTCGCCTTCGCCAACGGCCTCACTGACGAACGCGCGCTGGCGCACATCGAGAGAATCCGGGCGGTCGAAAAGAAGATGAAGGGCATCCGCATTTTCGCCGGAATCGAAGTCGACATTCTGGGCGATGGCGCGCTCGACCTCTCCGATTCAGTGCTTGAGCAAATGGACATCGTTATCGCCAGCGTGCACTCGCAGTTCAATCAGGACCGCGCCACCATGACTGACCGGCTGCTGACGGCCGTCGCCAATCCCAATACTTCGATGATCGGGCATCCCACCGGACGCCTGCTGCTGCGCCGCGACGCTTACCCGTTCGATCTCGACGCCGTTCTCAAAGCAGCGGCCAAACACAAAGTGGCGATGGAACTAAATTCCTATCCCGATCGGCTCGACCTCAATGACGTGCATCTTCGTCTCGCGAAACAGCATGGCGTGAAAATCGTGATCAACACCGATTCCCACCACACTTCGCACATGGAAAAGCTGCGTTATGGGGTCATTCAGGCCCGGCGCGCCTGGCTCACCAGGGACGACGTGCTGAACACGCTGCCGGCGCAAAGATTTGCCCGCGCGATGAAGCACGCGTGGTAGCGAAACAGATTCCCCATAAATACGCTTGTCCCGACAATCTCGCCAAGTCGCATTTTCATCACGCAGACAACGGCCTAGCAGAATCAATGAGTTACGGGTGGATTGCGCGGCCCGCTCTGGACTCCCAGTTGCACTCCAAGGGTACCTAACCATCCCGGAGTTGATTCAGATTGGCGGACCCTTTACAAACCACTGATACTATTTATCTTTGTTTACCGCTCTGGGTCTGCGCTCCGGAACCGGCGACCAAGGGTAGAGGGACTCCGGCGGATTAGGCCGGGACAGGTTTTCAACGGGCATGCGAACCATCTATGAATACGAACGACCCTATGAATAAGATCTACGTTGGCGGAGGACAATTTAGAAGCAGCGTATTTCAGAAGCTCGAGGAGTGGGAGTCCTGCAAGCGGGCGATCGTGGCCGAGATCGATCCCGTCACGAAGACTTCGCGCAACTGCGTCGAGTACGAATCTCCCAAAGAAGCCGCCGCGGATGAATTGCCGGCCATCCTGTTCAAAACCCCCACGCTGCGCGACAACAAGCTCTTCCCGTGCACGTCCACGGAAGTCTTGGTCTATGACCTCCCGTCCTTTCGCCTCACCAACTATATTTCTCTTCCCATTTTCAACGATCTTCATCACGTTTACCCAACTCCGCAGGGCACGCTGCTGATTGCGGTCACCGGCCTCGATATCGTGGCCGAAGTCTCGCTCGACGGAAAGCTATTGCGGCAGTGGGACGTGCTGGGCCAGGATACCTGGAGCATTTATTCCAAGGACATCGATTACCGCAAGGTTCCGACGACCAAACCGCACCGCGCCCACGGCAACCATGTTTTTCAGTTGGGAGATGAAATCTGGGTCACGCGATGCCATCAGCGCGATGCCATCAGCCTGCAAGATCCGGGGCGGAGGATCGATATCGGGGCAAAGACTTCCGTGCACGAGGGCTTGCTCTTCAACGGCTCGTTGTATTTTACCGCCGTCGACGGCCACATCATTCTGGTGAATCCTCAAACGCTCCAGGTCGAGCGTGTCTACGATTTGAACAAAATGAGCGGTCCGGGCGAGGAGAGTCTGGGCTATTGCCGCGGAGTTCTTCTGGTGGACGAGCGCTTTGTGTGGGTTGGCTTCTCGCGCCTTCGTCCCACCAAGTTCCGGCAAAACCTGAATTGGGTGCGGCATCCCAAGCGGAACCATCGCCCCAGTCATCTCGCGCTATACGATCTCCAGAGCGGCACTTGTCTGCAAGAGATCGAGACCGAGCCCCACGGCATTGGCGTGGTTTTCAGTATTTTCCAGTGCCCCTAGCCGGAGAGAGAAGAAGAGCCAAGCAATAAGAGCGAAGAACAACCATGACGAGCACGCAGGCACTTAACAGCTGCCATCATTCATGCTGAAGCTTGAAAAAAGACAGATTCTGAAGAACGTCGGCTCGAGCTGGTTCGCGCTCGCCATCAACGTGATCGTCGGAATTTTCCTTTCCCCGTTCATCCTGCATCACCTGGGCGACGCCGCGTTCGGAGTCTGGGTGCTGATCTTCTCGGTGACCGGCTACTACGGCCTGTTCGATCTCGGCATCCGCTCTTCCATCATTCGCTACGTTTCCAAGTACGCTGCCACTGACGATCGCGAAAAGCTCACGCAGTTCGTCAACACCGCGCTGTTCAGCTACGCCGGCATTGGCGTGGTGAGCATGGTGTTGACCACGCTGTTGAGTTCGTCCGTTGAAAAGCTGTTTCGCATTCCGGCCGGAATGCACACCGACGCGCGCCTGCTGCTGTTGATCGTCGGCGCCTCGATCAGCATCAGCTTCCCGCTGGGTGTTTTCGGCGGCATGCTCGAAGGGTTGCAGCGCTTCTACATTCTGAACTGGACCAGCATCGGCGCCACCCTCGCCCGCGCCGCTTTGATCGTTTATTTTCTGCACCGCGGATACGGCCTGCTCACCGTCGCCCTGATCACGGTGATCATGCCGATTTTTTCCTCGATTCTCCGTGGCATCGTGGTATTCCGTTTGTGTCCCGTGCCCCTTGGTCCTAAGTATGTGGATCGCGACTCCTTCCGCCACATGGCCAATTACGGCGGCACCACTTTCCTGGTGATCATCTCCATGAACCTGCGCTTCCGCAGCGACGAACTTGTGCTCGGAGCCATGATGTCCACCGTTGCCATCACCTACTTCAACATCGGCGCACGCATCGTCGACTACGCGTCCCAACTCATCGGTAGCATGGCCCAGGTTTTTGTGCCCATGTCGAGCCAGTCGGAAGCCACCGGCAACCTCGATCGTGTGCGGAAGATTTATATCACCGGCAACCGCGCGTGCGCGTTCCTGATTCTTCCCATCACCGCGATCCTGATCATCCTCGGCAAGCACATCATCCGCATCTGGGTAGGTGCGCGCTACATTCCGCACAGCTACCCGGTGCTGGTGGTGATGATCATTCCTTTCGCGCTCATGCTGTCGCAGGCGGCTTCCGGGCGCGTTTTGTTCGGCATGGGCAAGCACCAGACCTGGGCGGCCATCACAGTGATCGAGGGCGTCGCCAACATCATTCTCAGCATCGCGCTCGTCCCCACGCTTGGAATTGTGGGTGACGCCCTAGGCACCGCCATCCCGCTCAGCTTCACTTGTATTGCGTTCCTGCCTCGCCACTTGAAGAAGCAGATCGGCGTTCCCGTCGGGACCTTCCTGCGCGAAGCGTACACCCTGCCCATTCTTCTGACCCTCCCCTTGGTCGGAGTGCTGTGGCTGGCCAACCGATTTTTTTATCCCCGCCACCTGATCCAGTTAGTGCTCGAAGTCCTGGTGGCGAGTTCGATCTACGGGGTCGGGCTGCTCTGGGCCTATCGCACCAACCGGGCATTTCATGTCGCCGAGATTGCTGGCTTGACCAAGCCGTTGCCTCTCGAGCAACCGCCCGAATCAGTGATTGCGGTGGAATATCAGGGCGAGCAGTGAGTCTATGAATGCAAACAATCTTATGGCGAACAATCCTATGAAGAAGATTTACGTTGCCGGAGGGCAGTTTAGACGCAGCGTCTTTCAAAAGCTTGAGGAGTGGGAATCCTGCAAGCAGGCGATGGTGGCCGAGATCGATCCTGTCAGCAAGACTTCGCGCACCTGCGTCGAATACGAATCTCCCAAAGAAGCCGCCGCGGACGAATTGCCGGCCATCCTGTTCAAAGCCACAACGCTGCGCGACAACAAGCTTCACATCTGCACCTCTACTGAAGTCATGATCTATGACGTCCCGTCTTTTCGTCTGGCGACCTATATTTCTCTTCCCTTCTTTAATGACCTTCATCACGTCTACCCGACTCCGCAGGGCACGCTGCTGGTGATGGTCACCGGCCTCGATATGGTGGCCGAAGTCTCGCTTGATGGAAAGCTACTGCGGTACTGGGACGTGATGGGCGAAGATACCTGGAGCATTTTTTCGAGAGACATCGATTACCGCAAAGTTCCGACTACTAAGCCGCACCGCGCCCATGCCAACCATATTTTTCAGTTGGGCGATGAAATCTTTGTCACGCGATTCCATCAGCGCGATGCCATCAGCCTGCAGGACCCCACCCGCAAGATCGAGATCGCGATTCAACGGCCGCACGACGGTTTTCTCTTCAACGGCTTGCTCTATTTCACGACCGTCGACGGGCACGTCGTGGTTGCGAATCCTCGAACGCTCCAGGTCGAGCGCACTCACGATCTGAACAAAATGAGCGGTCCCAGTGGCGAAAACCTGGGCTGGTGCCGTGGGCTGCTTCCGGTGGACGAGCGCTTCGTGTGGGTTGGCTTTTCGCGCGTTCGTCCCACCAAGTTTCGGGAGAACTTGAACTGGATACGGCAGAAAAAGCAGACCCATCGCCCCAGCCACATCGCTCTCTACGATCTCCAGAGCGGCACCTGTGTCGAAGATATCGAAACCGAACCCCATGGCATTGGCGTGGTTTTCTCGCTTTTTTAAACCTGGGCGGAGCGCGCCGGAACTCACCACCTCCGATTAATCCGGTCTCTCTAAGGTGCGGCCAAAGTGCACTTTAATTCCCCACGTTGGGGCGCAAGGTTGCAATCTGTTTCCTACCCGCCCTCCAGGCTGGGTCCTTTTGAGGTAAAATGCTGACTGGCTATTGTTTCTAATGGTTTACAAGTGGGCCATCGAACGGCTTTCGGAGGGCGGATTGCTCCTTCCCCTTGTTCCATTGACTTCGAGGCCGGGTTTCACGCCGGCACCGGTCCTAATTCGCGGCTCTGCTTATGTTCCGGCGGTTACCTGCTAGCCCCAGCAAGTAGCTTGAGGAGCCACGGCAAGCGGGGCGAACTCAGATAGAGATCCCCCCTAGTGATTTTGATATCAGCATAAATCTTGTGAGAATATCCGGGAGGAATACTGCTTTGAACGCAATGACCAGTCATCTTATCGCTCCCCACGGGGGAGAACTTGTTCAGCTGCAAGTGCCGGCCGCGCGCGCCGCGGAGCTAAAAGCGCATTCGAAGGACTGGCCCTCATGGGACCTGACGGCCCGGCAGCTCTGTGATCTGGAACTGCTGATGAGCGGCGGGTTCTCGCCGCTGCGCGGGTTTATGAACCGTGCCGATTACGAGGGCGTCTGCCACAACATGCGGCTGGCCAACGGCACCCTGTGGCCCATGCCGATCACGCTCGACGTGAGTGAGGAATTCGCCAAGAAGCTTACGCCGGGTTCGAGCAAGATCGCGCTGCGCGATCCCGAAGGCGTGATGCTCGCCGTGCTCCACGTGGAAGATGTTTGGCAGCCGGACCGCAAAGCCGAAGCGCTGGCCGTTTTCAATTCCACCAGCGCCGCGCACCCCGGCGCCGACTATGCCATCAACAGGTCGAATCCGTGGTACGTGGGCGGAAAAGTCGAAGAGTTCCAGCCCCCATCGCACTACGATTTCCGCTCGTTGCGCCTGACGCCCGCCGACCTGCGCGCCGAATTCGGCCGCTTGGGCTGGACTACTGTGGTGGCCTTCCAGACGCGCAATCCCATGCATCGCGCTCACGTCGAACTGACCATGCGCGCCGCCAAGCAAGTCGAAGCGAATCTGCTGATCCATCCCTCGGTCGGAATGACCAAGCCGGGCGACGTGGATTATTTCGTCCGCACCCGTTGCTACCAATTGTTGCTCTCGAAGTACCCGCACGGCACGGTCAAGCTGTCGATGCTGCCGCTGGCGATGCGTCTGGGCGGACCGCGCGAGGCGGTCTGGCACGGGCTGATTCGCAAGAATCATGGCTGCACTCATTTCATCGTCGGACGCGATCACGCCGGCCCCGGAAAAGATACCGACGGCAAGCCCTTCTACGGCCCTTACGACGCCCAGGAACTATTCAAGAAGCATGAGGTGGAAATAGGCGTAAAGATGGTCCCGTTCCAAATGATGGTGTATTTGCAGAACGAAGACCGCTACATTCCATCCGATGAAGTGAAGAAGGGAGCGAAGGTACTCGACATCTCGGGCACGGAATTGCGCCAGCGGCTCAACGAAGGCCGCGACATTCCGGCGTGGTTTACTTATCCCGAGGTCGTGCAGGAGTTGCGCCGCAGTTATCCGCCACGGCACAAGCAGGGTGTCACCATCTTCTTCACCGGGCTTTCCGGTTCGGGCAAATCGACCATCGCCAATGCGCTGATCACCAAGTTCCTCGAAATGGGCGGACGGCCGGTCACGCTGCTCGATGGCGATCTGGTGCGAAAGCACCTGTCGAGCGAGCTCGGATTCTCCAAGGAACATCGCGACATCAACATACGGCGCATCGGCTATGTCGCCTCCGAAATCACCAAGAATGGCGGCATCGCGGTGTGCGCCCCCATTGCTCCTTATGAGGCGACGCGCAAAGCGGTGCGGCAGATGATTGAACCCTTCGGCGGATTTGTCCTGGTGCACGCAGCCACCTCGCTCGAAGTGTGTGAACAGCGCGACCGCAAAGGCCTGTACGCCAAGGCTCGCGCCGGCATCGTCAAGGAATTCACCGGGATCTCGGATCCGTACGAAGCGCCAACCGATGCCGAAGTCGTGATTGACACTGCCTTGCTGAGCCCCGAGGAAGCGGCGCAAACTATCCTTCTGCACCTCGAGCGCGAGGGCTTCGTCGGCGCCAACGGCAACGGATAAAGAGGTTGTCGCTTCTCAGTTCTCATTGTTTCGACTGGATTTTGCTTTGCTGAGAACTGAGAACTAAGAAAGACGGCATGGAATTCTTGCTCCTCAAGGTGCTGATCGGCTTCATCGTAGGAACGCTGATCGGGTTGACGGGTCTGGGCGGCGGCGTATTGCTGCTGCCCATGCTCATTTTCGGGCTGCGCGTGCCCGCCATCATTGCCGTCGGCACCGACGCGCTGTTCAACTTTTTCACCAAGATTCCCGCCAGCATCATGCACTTCCGCAAAGGCACGGTGCGGAAAAAAGTCGTTTTGGCGTTGGCGTCTGGCAGCATTCCGGGCTCTTACCTCGGCGTCACTTTTCTGGTTCACCTGCGCCACGTCTATGGCGCCGGTGTCAACGACTTCATCAAGTCCGCCGTGGGACTGCTGCTGGTGTTGATCCCGACTTTGCTTCTATTCCAGGGCCGCATTGAAGAACATCTCGCCAAACGCCAGCCCACCATGAAATCTTTCGCCTTCATGAGCGTCATTGGACTGGTCGGCGGCTTTCTGGTTGGCATCACTTCGGTCGGGTCGGGCAGCATCATCATGATGATGTTGCTCCTGTTCTATTCGTTTGTACCTAAAGTCATGGTCGGCACCGACATTGCCCATGCTGTGATTCTGACCGGCGTCACCAGCCTGTTGCACTGGCGGGCAGGCAACGTCGATCCCCACTTGGTCGGTTCCCTGCTAATCGGCTCGGTCCCCGGCGGAATACTCGGCTCGCATCTGAGCACGCGCGTTCCCATACTCTGGCTACGCCGAATTCTGTGCACGGTTTTACTGATGACGGGAGCAAGAATGCTGTGGGCGTGAAAGGCATGGAATCATTGAGTTTGAGACATTGCTTTAATGACTCAATACCTCAATGACTCAATGCCCCACTGCCCGCTATTGGGTACTTATTCAGGAGCAAAATTGACTTCATACTCGTCCCAAGACACGCTCGAACGCATTCACGCCGCCCTCGAAGCGGCGCGGACCGTGCTCAACCGCTTCACTCCCGGCGCCACGGAAGCCGAATACAAGTCTGGACACGATCCGGTCACTGAGGCCGACCGCGCCGTCGACCGCATTCTGCGCCAGACGCTGCTCCGCGACGGCGAAGGCTGGCTCTCGGAAGAGACCGTCGACGACTTCACCCGACTCGGCAAACAGCGCGTCTGGGTCGTCGATCCGCTCGACGGCACGCGCGAGTTCGTGCAGGGTATCCCCGAGTTCTGCGTCTCGATCGCCATGGTGGAAAATGGAATTCCCGTCGCCGGCGGAATTTGCAATCCGGCAACCGGCGAACTCATTCTTGGATCGCGCGAGACCGGCGTGACCTACAACGGCAAGCCGGCTCAACCGAGCCAGCGCAAGGATCTGCACGGCGCGCTCGTGCTCGCCAGCCGCAGTGAAGTGAAGCGCGGCGAATGGAAGCAGTTCGAGTCCGCCGAGTTCAACATTCGTCCCATGGGATCGGTCGCCTATAAACTCGGACTGGTCGCCGCCGGGCGCGCCGATCTTACCTTCACGCTGGTTCCGAAAAATGAATGGGACGTTGCTGCCGGCGCGGCGCTGGTCGAAAGCGCCGGAGGCTGGGTGCTGAAGCTCGACAATTCGCCGCTGCGCTGCAACCAGAAAAATCCGCTGATCTCCGGCCTGCTGGCAGGCGGCCCGTTTCTACGCGATCCGCTGCTCGCCATGCTCGACCGGCACTCGCAAACGGTGGGCACCGACAAGCATCCTGAGCACCCGAGGTGAGGTTTTTGAATTTCGATCACCCGATGGCCCGATGATCCGATCACCCGATTAGGCTCGGGTTGAGAAAGTCTGTCGAGAGATACCATGTCCTCCGCGCACATTGTGTTTTTGATGTACCACGAGCTGGAGCTCGCTGGCCGCAAGCTCTGCCAGTCCGAACCCGGCTACGTGCGCTACATTCTGCCGCTCGAAACTTTCCGCAGCCAGATGGCTTGGATCAAGGAATCCGGCTGGCGTGGCTTGAATGCCGGCGAAGCGATTCGCTATCCTGCCGGGCCGAGCGTCTGTATCACCTTTGACGATGGCTGCGAGACTGACCTTATCGCCGCCGCGCCCGTGCTCCGCCAGTTCGGCTGCAACGCAACCTTCTACCTCACCGCTGGATTCCTCGGCACTCCCGGTTACCTCAGTGCCAGCCAGGTGCGCGACCTCGACGCACAAGGTTTCGAGATCGGATGCCATTCGATGACGCATCCCTATCTCTCCGATCTGACGGAGCCGGAACTAAAGCGCGAGATTGTGGATGCGAAGCTGCAGATCGAAACCATCGTCGGACACCCAATCGAACACTTCTCCTGCCCCGGAGGACGCTACGACCGGCGCACGCTGCGGATGGCGCGTCAGGCCGGATTTGCAACCGTTGCCAACAGCCAGTTTCATGCGAACTCATCCCGCACCAGCCCCTACGAACTCGGCCGCGTAGCCATGCTGCGCGACCTCACCATCGACGAGTTCAACGCCCTATGCCATGGCCGAGGGTTGTGGAAGAAACGGCTTCAGCATCAGGCCCGCCGCGGCGTGCAACGCCTGCTCGGCAACCGCGCCTACGATCGCTTGCGCGCGGTCCTCCTGGGGGAACCCCGCCAGTAACCTGCCGCTGGTTATTTTAGTTCTCCCGCTCTTAACCTGATTTCCATGGCCTGCGGCCATCCCCGCATCGCCAAACCGTCCGTCCAACGCCTGTTTTCATTAACTTCACAGCAACAAAACCGCTGTACACTCGCGCCTGCGAATCGGTACATGCCGCACCCTCGGGTACTGGTGTGTTTCCGATGCACTTCTGATATCTGGGAACCCTTGACGCATCCCGATAGATTCAGCAGAGGACAAATCGACTAGTCCCCCATTTTGTAGGGTCGAGGGCTCACAATGTTCGAAGCTGAAGTTACTTTTCTAAACGGTCATTGCCGTCATTATCGTCATTCTAGATTTTCGCGGACGCTGGCGCAGCGCCTTAGCGTTTTGGTCCTGCTATTGGCGGTCGCCATCATAACCACGTCGTGCGGCACGGCGGCACAAGCCGCGGGTGCGCAGAACTTGAATCTGTCGGGGAATCTTCCCGGCGCCACGGTCAATGAGTCTTACAACGCGGTGCTCGCAGTAGGTGGCGGAAACTCCCCCTACCATTTCTCGGTGACCACCGGCGCCCTGCCCGTGGGTATCAGTTTGAACTCCGCCACGGGCACGTTCTCGGGGAAGCCTGCGGCCGCAGGCAACTTCTCGTTCGAAGTGATTGTGACCGATTCCACGAACCTCAATCAGGGGAACAAGACGTTCGTCATTGACGTCGGTGACAGCACCGGCGGAAATATCAAGGTCAGTGTGTCTCCGGCTAGCGCGACTTTGTTTTCGAAGCAGAAGCAGCAGTTCACTGCCACCGTCAGCGGAACCTCCAACACCGGGGTGACTTGGTCTGCCACGGCAGGCTCGGTCGATGCCAGCGGTCTTTACGTTGCTCCAGCAGTGAACGTGCAAACCAGCGTGGTGGTTACCGCGACCAGCAAGGCTGACTCGTCAAAGTCAGCTAGCGCCGCAGCCACCGTCGAAGCCAACTCTGGTCCAGCGCTCACGATCACAACGAAAAGCGTACCCGAGGGCACGACAGGTACGACCTACACAGCAACAGTTACCGGAAGTGGTGGGAGTCAGCCCTATGATTGGAGCGTCGTCTCCGGTTCGCTGCCTGCGGGGCTGCAACTGGGCGCGCAGACGGGAACGATCTCCGGTCTCACAACCAAAAGCGGCAGCTACGTGTTTTCGGTGAAAATCACGGATGCGAGCGGCAATACCACGACCGAGGCACTTACGCTGACCATGAATACTCAGCAGAGCGGCAACTGTGGTCCGCCTCTCTATTCATGTTCGCGGAGTGACCTGGACGTGATCGTCCCAACTTCCCCGCCCGTGCTCAGTGCGAATCCTGCATATTACGGCGGTCATCTAGGGGCTGGGTTGGTCGCTGTCGATCCCGCCTACAACAACCGGATTCTGCGCGTCACCGACGGCGAAACCGATTCGACACGGCCGGGAGAGAGCTACTCAACCGGATCCTCAGCGGAGAAAAATGTCACTTCCTTCGATGAGAGCCTCTTCTTCGTGCACAACGAAACCGGGGAAATCTGCCTGTTTCAATTCGAGCCGTCCAGTTTTAGCGCCAAGTTTCACGGGTGCTTTCGCAACATTGGAAGCGGCTTCGATTTCGGGTACACCGCGGCCGATGCTCACGCCTTTTACAGTTACTACCGTGAAAAGCTCTACCGCTTCGTGATCGACACCACCAATTGGACAATCGTGCCCGATCCGGCGTTCAACAACGGAGTCGGCTTTTTCGATCCGGACAACGCCAACTGCCTGAATGGGCAAATCGCCAAGAACCATTGGTATGTCGGCGACAGCGCTCTCTCTTCCGATGACAGCACTCTGATTGCAGCCGTCGGTCCGCAGCAGAACGCGGACCCGTATTTCGTAGTGTGGAGCGCCACCAAAGGCTGCCAATGGATGAACGTCGAAACCTGGCAGGTGAGCCGGGGCTGGAACACTGGCCTGAGTAATCCAGTCGCCATATCGTGGAAAAGCGGAAACACTCCTACGAAGCCGGGCGGAATCCACAACGCCCAGATCGACCGCAGCGGCGCCTTCGGCGTTCTGACGGTCCACCAGGTTCCGTCTCTTGTGCACAAGCTGTTCTGGACCATCGGAACCAACCAGGTCGACGACACCTGTACCCACTGCATGTCGCACTGGGCCTCCGACTTCGGCGTGTCGTTCTGGGATATGGGATATAAAGCGAATACCGGGTACAACCTGGTGAGCCAGCAAATCGGCACGCTTTCACCCGTTCCGAACACGGATACCTCCGCCGTGCAGGGCCAGTGGGGCAACGACGTACACATGTCGCATGCCAACGCCGAGCAGGGACAGAAGCTGATTTATCTGGCCTCCTACCAGCCAGGCAAAGGTGGAGCTGTCGTCACCCAAGTGTGGGAAGATGAGATCGTGGGAGCCAACTGGGATGGCACGCAGCGCACGATTCGCTTTAACAAGAATTGGTCCACCGCTTATGGCGGGTTCAACTCAACCGCTCGCTGCTCAATTTCACGCCAAGGGACCTACGCTATCTGTGGTTCCGACTATCAGATGTATAACCTGGACCGGGGGTTTGGCAACGGGGAAAACCACGACACCTGTGACCACAAGCTTTCGTCCGGGCACAAAGGCACAAACGGTTGTCGCATCGACGTGCTGCTCTTCGAATTGCGTTAGCGACGCGTCATCCGACCGCGCGGCGAGACGATCAGGGTTCCGCAACCGCGTGATTGCTACTGCTGTCGATCCAGTGGTTGGTGGAGGGTCCGGGCGTCCCCGTCCGGCTCTCCACCGCACAACTCCTCCTGCGGTCTCAATGGTAGATCCGCCCATTTGCCGATCAAAAGTGCGGCATCGGTCCCACCGCGCCACGGTCGCGACCCCGAAGATGCAAATGTGTGTGTAGAATAACGGGGCGACAACTACTGGATCGACCTGGAAGGTTATGCCGATAGACCCCGCGAATCACAGTACCTCGCCTTACACTCGCCCCGCGTTTGCTTTGCTGTTCTTGGGTGCCATCCTCCGAGTTGCGTCCTACTTCTTTTCCCAGAATTCCGGTGGGGACGCTGCCGAACGCCTTACTCTCACCGCCCGCTGGTTGCAGCATCCGGGCTTCAATCTCATCTTTCACTTGTATCCTCCAGGTCACTTTTGGCTGATGGCGGCGCTGGCAACCGTTACTCCAAACGTGGTGGTTGCCGGACGGCTGTTGAGTCTGTTACTGGGGATTGCATCGGTGTTTGTGGTGTGGAGGCTGGCTCGCCTTCTCTATGGCGAAGCTGCCGGCATGCTCTCGCTTGCCGTGTTTGCTTTCTATAGCATGCAGATTGGGTACAGCACCACCTCCTCGTCGGAAGTGCCCTGCGTCTTCTTCCTGCTGGTGGCGCTGTTTTTCTTCTTTTTCTATTTTCATGAGGGATCGGACCGGCTCCGTTACCTGGCAGTCTCCGGAATCGCCTTGTCAATATCGGGTGCGATTCGAGTGGAAGCCTGGATCGTATTTGGGGAGCTGTTCTTGCTCTTGGCGTGGTTGTTGCTCCGCGCCCCGGTCAAACCCAGCTTGCGGTCGATTTTCCCTCCGCTGCTCGTTTTCGGTGTGACCGGCGGAGCTTGGCCGGCGGTGCTGATGACGTATTGCTGGCGCGCGTTTGGGGATCCGATATATTTGGTCACGCAAAACCACCTCCGCGTGCTCAAAACGTTGAGCATGGTCCCGGCTCCCTGGACCGCGCGACTGGCGCATATTCCAGGGGTTCTGCTGCTGGCTCTGTCGCCGCTCGCATTCGTGGCTGCGATCTATGGCCTCGTAAAATCGCGCCGCCTTCCGCTGGCCGCCGGCTTTGCGGGAGTGGCTTTCTTTTTCTGGGCAATCCAGAGCTACGAGATCCTGCGCGGCGGGTTGCTGGGCTTGGCGCGATACACTCTCATCCTGGGCACCATGCTCGCCGTAATTTCGGGGTACGGGCTGGAGCAGATCTGTGCCCGCTGGTTCCCCCGCAAAGTGGCGTTGGCTCAAACGGTAGCGATTTTGTTGCTGTTCGTGAGTCTGGTTGGGGTTCTGGTGCTCAGCGAAACGCACAATCACTTCGCGGATACCTTTGCTCCCATTTCGCCACGGCTCCGGCACGCCGGGCGCGTTTCCAGTGTGGCGACATACTTGCGGGCTCATATGGGGCCCCAGGACGCGGTCGTCGTCGATAACTATAACGTTGAATCGAACATCATCATCGATGCCGCAGGTCTGCCCCTCCTGTATGGCAAGCGGGCGTACCTGGAGAGTGCGAGCAACGACATTGAGGTGCGGGAATACATCCGCACCGAGCATCCTCGTTTCCTGGTGTATTCGGACCAGGGAACCTTGCGCGAGACGTTTGCCTTGCCCCGCGACTGCAGCCAGGCGGCCGACATCGATGGGATTCATTTCCAATGCGGCTTCGCCAACCAGATTTACCGCGTGTATGAGCTCAGCTATCCCTAGCGGGCGCCGGTACGCTAGAATCGCAATGCCTGCACTACTGCGCTGCTTCAAGAAGGAAAAATGCTTCGAATTTCCTCGGCTTGCCTGCTTGCCTGTACCCTTCTGTTGAACTGGTCGGCCTCGGCGCAATCCCCGGCAGCCGACAAACCGAACGCTCCAGCAGGTTCTTCTGCAAGTTGCAGCCCTGCGCGTTATTGCGCGGAAAGCGGCCGCCAGTTGAAACCCGAAACTCCCATGGCGGCTCCCAAGGTGAACCAGGTTTTTCGCGATCCGGATTTCGGGTCGCGCATGGTCCGCGTCACCGACGAAAGCGGAGTCGGCGGCGAACTGGCCGGCTTCAGTTTCGGCAGCAACTCTTCGGCGGAGACCAATGAATGGGGAAGGTTCAATCCGTCATTGGGTCCGAACGGCGGCTATTTCTTTTATCTGATGACCGGTGGTGGCGGGGCTGTTCTGTTCTCCATGGACGCCGTCACCATGCAAATCACTCCCCACTGCGGTTCGCTTCGAATGTGCCGATTGTCCAAGGGCGGCACTTTCAGTTACGTCGATCCCAACATTCTTTACGGTCAATTCGACTCCAATGGTTCGATCGACGCCTACAACGTTGCCACGGGCAAACAAACCACGATTTACGACTTCAGTAAATGCCCGAACCTTCCCCAGGACCTTTCGGGCTACCCAGGAGCCATCTCCAACAGCGGCGACGATACCAGGTTCTCCGGCTATGCGGGGAGCAAGGCACAGGGAGGTGGAACTCAGGTGACTTTCTACGATCGCTCGACCGATCGCTGCTATTGGTACGACACTGCCACCGGCAGGGTTGGCGGTTCGGGAATGGCCGCAGCGCAACTAAAGGCGGGCCTGCTGGCTCCGCCTGCCATTCCCAAACTGAGCAGCACCTCGGGAAGTCTTCCCGCCGGCGATTACTACGTGCAATTGACGGCAGGTACGCGTAAGCACCCCGATCGAGGCGAGACGCTGCCTTCGCCGGAAGCTCACATTCGTTTGAATTCGGCCGGCGGAATTGCCATCGCAGCGCCGGAGCTCGACAACCCTTACAACATGGTTCTCGACGGATACAACGTCTACATCGGCATCGCTCCCGGTCAGGAGACGCGGCAAGCCTCCGTCGCTCAGGTGCAGAGTCCCTACACGCAATCCGCTGCCCTGGCGAAGGGCGCGAACCCGCCCAAGGCGAGCACTGCGGGATACAACGTGCATAATGCGCGCTTGAGCCGAGACGGCAAGGTGGTAAAGATTACGCCGCAAAATGGCGCGGTCCTGTACTTCTGGATGCCGGGCACGACCAATGTTTCCGTTTGCTCCACCAATGGCCAGAGCCACAGTCCAGACGTGGCCAGCTTCTGTGGAGGCCATACGGTGCTGGGTCACACGCATTTGATCAATCCGGGAGGCCTCGGATCCAATACGAGCGCCCTCATACGCCCGTTATCCGACCTCAACAACATCACGCAGCGGATTCCCGATGACATCTCGGTTCCGAGAAGTGACGATGTGCACTGGTCCTGGAACAATGTCGATCCTTCCGATACCGAGCCCGTATGCGGCGCCTACACGCGCAGCAACCCTAGGCTGCAAGGAGACGGAACCCTCAATCCCGCCACGAATCCCGTACTCTCCATTCAGCAGGCATGGGACCGCGAGATCGTTTGCGTGGCCACCTCTGGACCTCCGAAGGTCTGGCGGTTTGCCCATCACCGCGCCACGGGAGCCTGCAACGCAAACGGCAAAGGTGGCTCGTGTTTCTCCGCGATTGCAATCGGCAACGTTTCTCAGGATGGCAAGTTCTTCTTGTTCAACAGCGATTGGGACTGGAGCCTCGGGAACGACCGTCATTTCCCTGGATGCCCAACCAGTGGCCGCTGCCGTGTGGACGGATTCATCGTGGAGTTGAAATAAGTGGAGCTGAAATAATACGAATCCGGCGGCATTCCCTATCCATCGTTTCCCGCCGACACGGCGATGGCAATCGCGGGTGTCGAACCGGGCTGGGTGACCTCTGTAACCCCTGTTTTAACAATGGTTTCAAACGGAAGACGGGCTCACCATGGTAAGATTTTCCCTAGGTTGCCGACACCAATTTCAAGCGATCGCCAGCACTCTCCTGTCTTCGTGATGGGGTGCCATCGCTCTGGAACAAACCTCCTTTACGACATGTTACTGTCCTCAGGAGGCTTTGCCATCTACCGCGGTTTTCTGCCGATTTACAAGATTTTGATTCCCCGCTTCGGCTCCATGAAAAGCCGCGCCCATCGCGAAAGAATTCTCGAGACCTGGCTCCACAGCAAGGGTTTCCGGCGCACTGGCCTCGATGCCGGACAGCTGTCGGCGAGCATCCTGAACCAATGCCGCACCGGGGGAGACTTCATTCGCGTGGTCATGGGCGCGGTGGCCCAGAGCCAGCAAGCGCAGCGCTGGGCGATGTACGATCCTGACAACGTGCTGCACGTCGAACGCGTGAAGCGCGAGATACCCAACGCGCTGTTTGTGCACATCATCCGCGATGGCCGTGACATTGCGCTCTCGCTCAAAAAGATGGGAGGATTCACTCCCCTGCCCTGGGACCGCGACCAAACCGGAAGCCTGGTGGCGACTGCGCTGTACTGGGAGTGGATGGTTCATCAGGGCCGCGCCCATGGCCGCAAGTTCCCTGCCGACTACATCGAGATTCACTTCGAAGACCTGATCGGCAACCCACACGAAACGCTCGACAAACTCGGCGGCTTCCTCGATCACGATCTGGATTACGACCGGATTCAGCGTGCCGGCTTGGGCCGCCTGTCGGAAACGAACTCTTCATTTCGCGAAGAAGGCGCGAAGGAGAAGATCAACCCGCTCGGCCGCTGGAAAGAGCGCATGGCGCACGCCGATGTCGCCGCCATCGAAGCAACCGTGGGCGAGTGCCTGCAGGAGAATGGCTACGAACTGTCTCTGCCCGCTGCCGAGCGCCGTCCAAGCTTGCGCCACTCCTGGATGCGCGGAATCTATCCCGCCTTTCTCGGTGGCAAGCTGTGGCTGAAGTTGCATACGCCCGTCGGCCGGCTCGCCGATATGTCGGCGCTCGAACTCGAAGAAGAACCGGTGCCGATGGCCGAGTCGGTCCGGTCCTGAGGATCGTCGGAGACCGGAGTTTCACCACGGACTCCCAACCATGAATGCAATTTCTCTAACTTGGCAGCCCGAAGGCGCGTTTCACCACGTGGGCTTCGTCGTGGCTTCGATTCCAAATTCCGTGCGGGGCTTCGCCAGCATGCTGCAGGCGGATTGGGACGAGCACGTTTTTCACGATCCCAACCAGGGCGTTCGCGTCACGTTCCTGAAGAGCCAGCGCGCGGGCGATCCGCTCTGGGAACTGGTGGAACCAGCCGACGAACAATCGCCAGTGCACGCGTTCGCCGCCACTGGAGGCGGACTGCATCACGTTTGTTACGTCGTGGAGAATCTGGAGCAGGCGCTTGCCGATGCGCGCTCGCTAGGAGCAATCATCACGCGGCAGCCTATGCCGGCCGTAGCCTTCGGGGGCCGGCGCATCGCCTGGATCTACAGCAGAAATCGTCTGCTGATCGAGTATCTGGAACGCTGAATTCGTTTCTAATTATTTGGCTGTCTATTTAGATGTCCGATTCGATCTCCAATCCGGCGCCTGCTGAACAGAACCCGTCGAACCTGCGGGTGGAAGTCGACGACCTGATCGCCCAAGGCGCCTTCGATCTTGCCGCGCGGCGGCTGGCCGGGCTTTGGCGGCGCGATCCCGCGCCCGGTACGGCGAACTTCGTGACTTCGCGGCTCGACGAGTTGCGCGAAAAGCCCGGCAACAAACTCGCTCTTACGAAATTTAGACTGGCGATTCTGCGCTCGTTCACCGTCGAGCCTATCGTGCCGCTGTTGCGGGCCGAAGCATTCGTCTACGGTATCGATCTCGAAGTGCATGTCGGCGATTTCAACACCTACGTTCAGGACATGCTCGACGGCCAGAGCTCGCTCTATCGCTTCGCGCCGCATGCAGTCGTGCTGGCAGTGCGCAGCGGCGAGGCCGCTCCGGAGCTGTGGCGTGACTTCGCCGATCTGGCGCCGGAGGCGGCGCGGCAAGCCGCCGAGCGCGTGGTCCAAGGCTATGAGCAGTGGATCGGCGCGTTTCGCAAACACAGCCAGGCAGCGCTGATTGTTCATTCCCTCGAGCGCCCGTCATCCCCGAGTCTCGGGATTCTCGACAGCCAATCCGAGGCGAGACAGTCCGGCCTCATCCGCCAGATCAATCGTGAACTGTTGCGCATTGCGGAAGGATTTCACGGAGTGTACGGGCTCGACTACGACGCGCTAGTGGCGCGTCACGGCAGCGAGCACTGGCACGACGAGCGCAAGTGGCTGACGGCGCGCCTTCCCATCGCGGCCGGTTATCTTCTTCAGATGGCGCGCGAGTGGATGCGTTTCGTTGTCCCAATCAGCGCCCCGCTCAGCGGCCGTACCGCCAAAGTTTTGGTCGTCGACCTCGACAACACGTTGTGGGGCGGAGTGATCGGCGAAGATGGCATGGCCGGAATTAAAGTTGGCCCCGAATATCCGGGCGCCGCATATCAGGCCTTGCAGCGCGTCCTGCTCGATCTGTCGCGCAAGGGAATTCTGCTCGCCGTGTGCAGTAAGAATAATCTCGACGACGCCATGGAGGCGCTAGAGAAGCATCCCGGAATGCTGGTGCGCGCGAAACACTTCGCGGCGCTGCGTATTAATTGGACCGACAAGTCGCAGAATCTCCGCGAGATCGCGCAGGAACTGAACGTCGGCATCGATGCGCTCGCCTTCCTCGACGACAATCCGTTTGAGCGCGAGCAGGTGCGCGCCGCGCTGCCTGAGATCACTGTCATCGATCTTCCGCGAAATCCGCTGGAGTACGCTTCCGCGGTCAGGAATTGTGCTGCGTTCGAGCGACTCACCCTTTCGTCCGAGGATCAGCAGCGCACCGAGATGTATGCGGCCCAGAAGCAGCGCGCCGGCGCCGAACAGAACTTTCAATCGAAGGAAGATTTCTTTCGCTTCCTCGAGCAGGAAGCCGAACTGGAACCCGTGTCGGAGCTGACGTTGGCGCGGGTCGCACAACTGACGCAGAAAACCAACCAGTTCAACCTGACCACCCGGCGCTACACCGAACCGCAGATCGCGGGGATGGCGAAACAACCGGACTGGCACATATTTTCGATCAAGGTGCGCGACCGTTTCGGCGACCACGGGCTGGTCGGGGTCGCGATCGCGCACGACCAAGGCGAGCAGTGCGAGGTGGATACCTTCCTGCTGAGCTGCCGCGTCATCGGAAGAACAGTCGAAACCGCGCTTCTCGCCCATCTCGCCGAAAGCGCTCGCCGGCGCGGCCGCAAGCGCCTGGTGGGCTGGTTTCTGGCGACGAAGAAAAATGCGCCGGCGCGCGATTTCTACGAGCAGCACGGTTTCGAGCGGCAGAAGACGGATGGCGCGGGCTCCCTGTGGGCGCTCGATCTGGAGAGTTCTACTCTGCAGTGCCCCGATTGGATTAAGCTGAAGGTGACGACGGAAACCAAACCCGGAGGAATGAATTGACAGCCAGTACATTGGAGCAAGTGCGAAACGTCGCCAGCGATATTCTCGGAATTCCGGCGGACAAGATCACCGCGGAATCTTCGCCGGAAACGATCGAGAATTGGGATTCCATGCAGCATCTTAATCTGGTTCTCGCCATCGAAGAAAAGTTCGGAATACAGCTCGAGCCCGAAGACATTGAACAGATGAAGAACATCGGCGCGGTCGCGGCGGTGGTCGAGAGGCTGCAGTCCGCCGCGCCCTAGGTTTCGTATCGGGGCATCGCTTTA
>PMMJ01000274.1 GCA_003162255.1 Acidobacteriaceae bacterium
TGCGTGGCGGCGCTCGACAAGCTGAAGCTGGAAGGTGACGAGCAGATCGGTGTCAACATCGTGAAGCGCGCCATCACCGAGCCTCTGCGGCAGATTGCGGTGAACGCCGGCGAAGAAGGCGCGATCGTGATCGGCAAGATCACCGACTCGAAGGACATCAACTACGGGTACAACGCACTGACCGGCGATTACGAAGACCTGGTTAAGGCGGGCGTGCTTGATCCGACGAAGGTGGTGCGCACTGCACTTACCAACGCGGGATCGATTGCGGCCTTGATGCTGACGACCGAAGCGCTGGTGGCGGAGATACCGGAAGAAAAGAAGAATGCTCCGATGCCAGGTGGACACGGCGGCGGCGGCATGGATGGAATGTACTAAGACTGGCTATTGGCCATTGGCTTTTAGCTGTTCGCTTGAATCAAAAAACCCCGTTCGCGAGAGCGGGGCTTTTTTGTCTGTGGAGAGACGAGCGTCCTTTAGAGCTCCCGCCCGTTCGTTGAGCAACGTTCATGCCGCCTTTTGCGCGATGGTGATGGTGTAGCCGTCTCCATCTTCGAAGGCGAATTCTTTCATACCGTAGAACTGGTCGGTTGCGGGCATGGAGATTTTCGCTCCGGCTTTCTGGACTCGGTCTAAGACGGCTTGAAGGCTGTCCACTTCTATATAGAGAGTCAAGCTTCCGCCAATCGTGGCGGCTAGCTTGGGGAATTCCGCGGCTACGGTCTTCTGGTCGTTGAAGAAGATTTCTACCGATCCATTCGAGACCGAGGCGAAAACGTATGGCGACTGGTCGGGGACGGTGATGGCTTTTTCGAGGCCTAGAATCTCGCGATAGAACTTCAAGCTGGCTTCTACGTTTCGGACTACTAGATTGGGCGTTAGTTTCTTGATCTGCATGGACTCCTCTTTTCGTTTGCGAATCTGGTTCGCAGATTGGGTTCGTGAATTGATTCCAGACGAGTGCGTGCCGTGAAGGATGATGGCGCACACTTCCGGTGTGCTCGCATCTCCTCCATCCACGACCCTTGCGAGGAAGGACGTAGGTAGGGACCCTCATTGTCGGTGGCGCCGAACCAGTCTATCGAGGTTGGCGCGCGGGACCCGCGAGGTACGGGGAAAATAGTAACACAGAAAAGCAGTGGCCAGTGGTCAGTTGCCAGTTGCCAGTTGCCCTTGAGCCGATGCTTTTCTTGTTGCATATGTTTGAGGGTTACAATAACGGGTCTTAACAGCAAATCGAGGGTTGTTTTGACTACGGGCAACTGCCGAGTTGAGCTCGGCTAGGACAGCCGAGGACGGCTGTCCCTACGCGAGCAGGGTGCGACGAGTGGTGAATTCGCCCTATGCGGCGGTGCGGAGGATTGATGGCGAGTCGAGGGATTCTTTCGGGAGTTAGCTGGGATTCTGTTCTGGACTCGGTGCGAACCGCTTTTGCGGCAGTGGCTGCTTTGTGGCTGGCTCGTCTGTGGAAGATGCCGGAATATTATTGGGCGCCGATTTCGACGATCGTCATCGTGCAATCCACGATTCCGCCGCTGACGCTGGGGTGGCAGCGATTTGTGGGAACGGCGCTGGGGGCGGTGCTGGGCGCGGCATTGGCCACGTTCTTTCGTCCGAGTGCGGTGGTCTATGCCGTGGGGATTCTCGTGTGCGGTTTGCTGGCGTGGATATTGCGCGTCGGGGGCGCTTACCGGTTTGCCGGAATTACGCTGAGTATTATCTTGCTGATTCCGCGGACGCGGGCTCCCTGGCTCATCGGGTGGCATCGGTTTCTGGAAGTGTCGCTGGGAATTGCGGTGGCGTTGGTGGTGACAACGGCGTGGCCGCGTGCGAAGAAAGCGGCGTGAGCGCAGGCGGGCTGCCCAGTCCCTAAAGGAGCGTGTGATTTCTCAGGACTTACGGCATCGCTAAGCGTTGCCCCGATACGAACCTCCTTGGACTGCCGAGTTACCAAGCCCTCCCATTGTTTCCGCTGGTCAGAGCAATCCGCGGTAGCTGCTCAGCCATTGTTCACGGACGGCTTGCCATGTGTACTTTTGCGATTGTTCGTGGGCGGTTTGTGCCAGGCTTGCAGATAGCGCGGGGTCGCGCAGCAAGCGGATGACGTTTGCGGCCAGAGATTTTTCGTCGCCTACAGGGGAGAGCAATCCGGTGCGCTCGTGCTCGACCAGATAGGGCATGCACTCCGGCGCGGTGGTAACCACGGGAGTGCCGGACGCAAAGGCTTCGATGATCGACAGCGGCATGTTGTCGAGCCACGAGGCGTTGATGAAGATGTCGGCCTGATCGTAGTACTTGCCGATCTCCTGACGCGACGCTACGCCCGTGAAATTGACGCCGGTCAGATTCAAGTCCGCGACCAGTTTGCGGATATCGCCTTCGAGCGGGCCGTCGCCTACCAGGTCTAGCTGCGCTTCCGGATATTCTTTTTTTACTGCGGCAAACGCTCTGACGACAACATCCACGCTGTAGTACGGGGAGAAGCCGCGGGTGCAGACCAGGTGCGGACGCAGCGGAATGCGTTCGCGATAACGGAACTGCGAGAGGTCGACGATGTTCGGCACGACGGATGCCGGCAATCCGAAGTCGCGGAAGACGTTGACCAGGTAGCCGGAGGGAACCACGATTTTGTCCACTCGAGAGAGCACGAACTTGGCGGAGCGGAAGCGTTGCAGGTGATCGCGGGCTTCTCCACTGTGGTAGTTGATCAGCGTTTTGGCGCCACGCATTTTTGCAAAGAACGACGCGGGAGCGGGAGCCAGCAAAAAGGACCAGTAGGACGCGGAAAAGATGTGAGCAATATCTACGTCTTTGAGGCCGCGCCAGAGGCGCCAGAAGTAGATGGGTTCGCGCAGAATGGTGCGCAGGCCGGGAATGCTTTCCGCCCAGGCTAGAGCGCGGGGCAAGGGCGGATCGACGGCGAGAAAGCTGATGTCGATGTCGGGATCGTTCTGCCAGTGGCGCAGGAGCAGGTCGGCTTGGACGGATTGTCCGCCGACGTAACGCAGGCTGGGGGCGATGATGCAGACGCGTGGGCGCGAAAACTGGGTCCCTTCGACTTCGCTCAGGGCAGGCTCTCCGGGAGTTGACTCACCCTTCTGCCTTTCCCAGCGCTGAAGCGCTGGGCTAAGTTGGTTCGCTCCTCCGGGGCTGGATTCTCGGGCATTTCCTTCCGCTGGGTCGTCCAAAAACAAGTTCTTCCCCAGACACTTGAGAGGCTCGCTCATGTGGCGGAATTCCTTCGGCGTTTTTTCTGGAGAAGCGTTACGTAGAGTTCCGCGTAGCGCTGGCGTACTTGATCGAGGCTGAAGTTTTCTTGCGCGAATTGCCGGGCGTTGCGGCCCAGTTGCTCGCGTCGGGCGGAGTCGGTTAGAAGGTTCTGGACGGCATCGGCAAAGGCGGTTTCTTGGCCGGCGGAAATCAGGGCTCCGCGTTCCTGGCTTAGCAGTTCGGAATTTCCGCCGACGTTGTAGGCGACGGCGGGCAAACCCGCGGCCATGGCTTCGAGAATCACGTTGGACAGGCTTTCGGAATCGGAAGTGTTGACCGCTACGTCGAGTGACGCGAGGACGGCGGGCATATCCTGGCGATCGCCGAGAAAGATAGCGGAGGCTCCGAGGCCCAGGCTTGACGCTTCGCTTTCGAGTTGCAGGCGGAGGGGGCCATCGCCCACGAGAACGAACTCGACATTGGGCATGTAGCGATGAATCTGTGCGGCGATGCGCAGAAATCCGGAGTGATTCTTGTAACGATGATTCATGCGCGCGACCATGCCGACACGGGCTACACCGGGACGTTTCGGCAGAGCTGCGGTGACTGCGGTGAAAGCCTCCGCGGGCAGGGCGTTTCCGATGATTGCGATTTTACTGGGCGAGAGGCCGGTGGCGATCAGGCGAGCGGCGGCGGCTTGCGAGTTGCAGACCACGGCGTCGCACCAGCGAAAAGCGGCGGCCTGAGCGCGGAACTGCGCGGGGGTCATCAGGTCTCCGAGTTGGCGATGGCTGCCGATGACGACGGGGACGCGTGCCAGCTTGGCAGCGGGAATCAGCGTGAGATTAGCGTAGAAATCGAAGGCATGGGCGACTTGGATTTGATGCTGGCGCAGATGGCGGCTGAGGTTGAGGCGAGTGCGCAGCGACTGCCATCCGAAGAGACTGCCACCCAGGGGAAATTCGGGAACGTCCGGGAAGTTGTGGGCGAGCGGGCCACGGTGGCTAACGCATCCTAGATGAGTTTGGAATTGTGGCGAGGTGAGATTCTGGGCGAGGACGGTGAACTGGCGCTCGGAGCCTCCGGTTTCAAAAGTATTGACCATGAGAAAGAAGGGGATCGGCGGGCGGACCTCAGCGGGTAAAGCCGATTCTGATTGTGTCGGACTTACAGCACGACTGAAGTCGTGCCCTTCCCTGGAACTCGCTTCGGTCGGAGTTGTTCCACAACCTGTGGTGGCGTGCACCCGATCATCCTCCGAGGTCATCCGCCCGCCGGCGTGGAGGCTAGCGCGGTGGCGGAACTGGGCGCCCGGCGGCGGGAGTCGGCGACCACGGGTAGAGAGAACAGGCCGGCGGGCTTGATGAATTTTTCGAGGAAATTGCGATGCCAGAGCTCGAACATCAGCATACGCCAGATGCGCGCGGTATTGCCGCGGCGGCGAACGATGTGGTCGTCCATTAATTTGCGAACTCCGCTGGCGACAAAGTAGCCGCGATCGAGAGTGCGAGGTTCGAGCAGAATCATGAGCATGTCCTTGAGTTCGTGGCGCATCCAGTGGACGAGCGGGAGAGAGAATCCCTGCTTCTGGCGATAAATCGCTTCGCGCGGCACGCCGACGCGCTCCGCCAGTTTTCGGAGAATATATTTTTGCTGGTCGCCGCGGAGTTTCCATTGGGGAGGCAGGCCGGTGACCCACTCGACAAATACGTGATCGAGGATGGGGACGCGCACCTCGAGCGAATTCAACATGCTCATGCGGTCAACCTTGGTAAGGATGTCGCCGACCATATTAGTTTTGGTGTCGACGTAGAGAAGCTGGTCGACGGGATCCTTGGCGGGGGCCTGCGCAAAGCAGCGGCGCAGAACATTGCGGGGATCGTCGCTGCGCATCAGGATCTGGCGAAAATCGTGGGAGAGCAGCGGAGTATCGCGCTCAAAAGAAGGCAGGAAAGAAAGGTTATCGACGTAGCGCTCCTGCCAGGGCAGCGAAACGTTGTAACTGAAGTTGCGGCCCCGCATGTTTTTGGGCAAGCGCGGGAAGACCTGGTCGCGGTAAAACTTGCGAGCCCATGCGGGAATGGATTCGAAGATGCGGCGGCCGGCGTGAATGCGGTAACGATCATATCCGCCAAAAATCTCGTCGCCGCCATCGCCGGAAAGAGCCACGGTGACGTGCTGGCGAGCCATCTGCGAGACGTAGTACGTGGGCAGCATGGAGGAGTCGCCGAAGGGCTCTTCGAGCGAACTGGTAAGATGCTCGACGGTCTGAACTACGTCGGGCTCAAGGATCATCTCGTGATGATCGGTGCCGAATTTGTTGGCGACGATCCGCGCCCATTTGGCTTCGTTGAAATCGTCTTTCTTGAAACCGATGGAGAAAGTCTTGACCGGTCCGGAACTGGCGCGCGCCATCAAGGCAACAACGGTGGAGGAATCGATGCCGCCGCTGAGGAAAGCGCCTAGAGGCACGTCGGAGATCAGGCGAATCTTGGTCGCCTCCAGCAGACGCTGCTCTAATTCTTCCAGACATTCTTCTTCGCTTTTGGGCGCGTGCGTGTTGTATTCGGGAAGATCCCAGTACTGGCGGATATGGATCTCGCCGTCCTGAAACTCGAGCAGGTGTCCGGGTGCGAGCTTATGAATTCCGGTGAATGCGGTGATCGGATCGGGGACGTATCCGTAGTAAAGATATTCGAGCAGGCCCTGCGAGTTGACTTCGGCTAGTTCGGGGGCGACGGCCAGGATCGCTTTGATCTCGGACGCGAAGTAGAGATTTCCCTGGTGGAGCGCATAGTGCAGAGGCTTCTTGCCGAGGCGGTCGCGGGCCAGGGTTAATTTGCGTTTGGTCTTGTCATAGATGGCGAGGGCGAACATGCCGCGCAGTTTGTTGACGCAGTCGGCGCCCATTTCTTCGTAGAGATGAATGATGACTTCGGTATCGGTGTGAGTGCGGAAGCGATGGCCGCGGCTTTCGAGCTCGGGGCGAAGTTCGGGAAAGTTGTAAATCTCTCCGTTGAAGACGATCCATGCGCTGCGGTCTTCATTGAAGACGGGCTGATGTCCGCCGGAGAGGTCGATGATGGAGAGGCGGCGCATGCCGAGACCAGCGCCGTCGGCGACGTAGAGTCCCTCGTCGTCGGGGCCGCGGTACACGATCTGGTTGCACATGTGGTGGACGAGAGCTTCGCTGATGTTGCTCTCGCGAGTTGCGCTCACCACTCCGGCGATTCCACACATGATGTTTGTCCAGCCCCTAAAGGGGCATTTGATTTGGGAGAACTAATGGTATCGCTAAAGCGATACCCTGATACGAATTTGGCTTCGTTATGCGAGCCTGGACGGGCGAGACGCCCGTCCCTCCNNAACACCTGCTCGTAGGTGTGCTTGGACTGATACTTGGGAGAATACCAGTCGAAGGTGTCGAGCATGCGGGCTTCCGGATCTTTCTGACGGTTCACCGGAAATACGTGATGAACAAGGCCGGCGGTTGGACGGCCTACCAGGGGAATGCGCTTCAAAACCTGTTGCAAGTTGTAGAAGAACGGGACCGCAACTTTCAGAATNNTACCACTTGTTGTATCCGCTGTAGAGCCAGACGACAAGAAGTCCACCGGGCTTCAGATATTTATCGAGGGCTTTGACGGCGGCTTCGCAATCGGGAGTGTGATGGAGGACGCCGATGCTGTAAATGACGTCGAAGCTTTCGGGAGCAAAGGGCAGGGCGAAGACATCGGCCTGGAAGGCGACGAAATCGCGGTCAGCTAGATTTTTAGCAGCTACTTCGGCGGCGGCGCTCAGGTCAACGCCTACGACGCGCGCGCCCCAGCGGGTGGCGACTTCGGCGAAGCGTCCCATGCCGCAGCCGACGTCGAGGACCAACTTGCCTTTCAGATCTTCGGNNGGTGGAGAGCGGTCTTGGCCAGGAAATGGCGCTCGGATTCGCGCAGTTCGTCGTGATCGAGCTGCGTCTTCTGATAACGGTGCCACTGGAAACCGAAACTGGCGGCGTAGTGCTGGGCATCGACAAAGCGCGCAATGCCCTGCACGTTGGGATAGACGCGCTTACAGGCCGGGCAGAAGAAGCCCGCGGCCGGGTCGCCTTCTAGTTTCGAGCCGCAACCGAGGCAACACAAAATTGCCTGCAAGTCAGCGGACAGGGGAGACTGCACCGGTGGTTCCACGATCGGCATAAACCTCCAGGAAATGACGCGGCTTTTTCGGCGGCGGAAGCGCCGTGCCGGGTTCTTTTTCTTGCTCTTTGACGGTTTGCAACAATGTTGCCGTAAAGGCCACGGCAAAATAGGGAAAGAACTGGTAGGCTTCGGGCGCAAACAAAGCTCCGACGACGAAGCCGACCAGCGAGCTTTGCAATGCTCCGACGAATAAAACTATGTCGGTATCGAGATTCTTGTTTTTATGCAAGATTTTTAGATTCATGAACCCGCGCCGGAAAAACATGAGGTAGAGAATCAGCACGGCGATACCGCCTTCGGCGCAGACTTGGAGGTAGGTCATGTGCACGTCGTGCCAGATCCCCGAGTAAGTGGGGAAGTTTTTGACGCCAATCCCAAGGATGGGATAGTGCTCGATGGCAGTGACGGCGCGGACCATGAGGTACTTGCGGTCCTCGTAGGATCCGTAGGCGGACTGATCGGTAGCGCTGTTGCCTGACAAGGCGGTAAAGCGATGATAGAGTTTGTTGCCGGCGGTGGCCATCACCAAGATGCCGATGAGACCAGCGGCTACGATCAGGTAGAAGCGCCTTCCCTTGATGCCGAAGTAGTAGAGCGCGACGCTAAAGGAGATGACGAGGTCGATGAAACCGGCACGGGATGCAGTCAAGAAAATGGTGACCGCCATCACCAGCATTCCGAAAAACCAAAACGCCTTGATGAGCGGGTTCTTGGCCGTAACCATCAAGGCCAGCGCAAACGGCAGAGATAGCACGATGGCGAACGCTAGATCGTTCGGGTTGCCATAGAAGCCGCCCAGCACCCCATTCAGGCGGGGCATGTTATGGCCCTTGACGATGGCGGCAGAACAAACCATGACCACAGAGAATGCCTGGATAAAGATGATTCGCCGCAAGCGGTCGAAGGTGGTAATGAGCAGGAAAATCAACACCCACACGACGTAGATTTTGGAGAAGTCGATGCAGCGCAGCAAGGCGCCGCCCCTCCACACGGGGGACAGAAATGCGCCCAGGTAGAGAAGACCGATCATGGCCAGGAGGAGCGTTGCCTCCTTGGGGAGATCCTTGTATGTGCGCTTGGTCTTACCAATAGCGGTAAACAGGCCATACATGGCCATGAGGGCGGTGATCTTGCCGAGCGGGATATAGCTGAGGCCGGGAATGAAGTCTTCAAAGCGAGTGCAATACACCACGAAGAAACCGCAGAGCCAGAAGAACGCCTGACTGGTTGGGTCCGCGGCGCGGAACGATGTGCGCCTTCCCGAAATTTCCGCCGGTACTATGTTGCCGTGATCGCCGATGGCCACAAATTCCTCTTTTTCTTGCTATGCTTTCTTTTCCGCTAAGTACGCACCGCCCCTAAAGGGGCGCCCAAAACTTCAAGAACTTACGGTATCGCTAAAGCGATACCCTTATACGAACCCTTCATACCCTGGCACGAATCCTTCATTGCTAAAGCGATGCCCTGATACGAATTTCCCTTCCCCCAAGTGCTGCAAGAGATTTCTTTTCCGCTACCGACTGCAAGACTTCGCTGAAACGCTCACTGATCGCGGGCCAGTCGTAGCGGGCAGCGGTGTCGGCGGCGGCCTTTTCGTAACGGCGGCAGAGTTCCGGATCGCGCAAGAGCATGATCACCGCCTGCGCGAAGGAATGGGGATCGTCGGCCAGAATAATGTCGCGACCGTGGTGGACGTCCAATCCTTCGGCGCCAACGGTGGTGGAGACGACGGCCTTGGCGGTGGCCATGGCCTCGTAGATTTTCAGACGCGTGCCGCCGCCGATACGCAAGGGCACGATGACCACGGCAGAGTGGCGGAGATGCTCGACGACGGAGGGCACGCGGCCGGTTACTTCGATCGATTTGTCGCTCGAATCCGAGGCCCACTTCTGAACACGGCGGTCGGGATTGCGTCCGACGATGCGGAATCGCGCCTGCGGGACTTCGGCCTTGATGGCGGGCCAGATTTCACTGCAAAAGTATTCGACGGCATCGACGTTGGGCTCCCAGTCCATGGCGCCGACGAAGGTGACGAGGGGCGTGGATCGAGCGAGCGGATGGGGATCGGAATTCTCATCGAACGCCGCGGGATCGGGGCGATACTGCGCTAGATCGACGCCGGTGGGGACGACGGTCACGCGGTCGCCATCCACCCATTGCGTCATGAGGGAACGATCGTTTTCGGAGACGGCAATGACGTGCTGGAACTTGCAGACGGCGGCGCGCTCGTAGCGGAGCATCTTCCGGAATTCCATGCGGTACATCATTCCGATTGCCGGATTGCCCGCGGTGGCGGCATGGCGGCGCCAGATTTCACTTTCCACATTGTGCTGGAAGAGCACGCTGGGGAGGTTGAGATTTCCGGGGAAGTTGACTGCGGCATCCAGAAAATCGCAGACGGCAACGTCGAAGCGCCGCTCGCGAAACCAGGTCTGGATCTGCCTCTGGACTCTAGCGTCGGCGAAGCGGCTGACCGCATACGGCGCGTGGGTGCCGATATGAGCGAGATAGTCGAGAGCGCGCGCGGCTCCCGAGAACTCGCGCTTGCCGGTGCAAACGGCCACCGCACCGGGCAACTGGCGCTGCAATTCGCGCTCGTAGTCAGGGTCGGGCGTTCCTCCATAGTAGGAGTAAAAGGTAAGCTCATGCCGCGCCGACAAATATCGCAGGACGTGGTACGTGCGGATATTGCCGCCGTTCTGCACGGGGAGGAGTTTGTCGGCCTTGACCCAAAGAATTCTCATAAGAGATCAGCGAACACTTGCCGGCGAGACGTCGGCGATAGGCTCTATTCCGCGAACATTATTCAGCGAACCCACACTGCCTTTCTGCCGGCGACGAAGTTGATGAAGGCGACCACGGCGGCGGAATTGAGGACGACGAAGGTGCGGGCGGGATCGGCGATGCGTGAGAGCGGGCCGATCTTGATCCCGGCAAGCGCGGCCAGGCTGAGCGCGTAAAACACAAGCTGCGCCACGAGCGCCGCCCGATAGAACGGCTGGGGAAGAAATATGGAGGCGATCAGCAGCGCCAACAAGGCAAAGGGCACGGCCAATCGCGAGAGCTTGTGACTAACGTATTCAAATCGAATTGCGTTTTCGGAGCTCAACAGCCAGGGCGCAATTTGCGGGAGTTGATAGTTGCCGGTCAAGGTCCGAACTTTGCGGGAAAACTCGCGGCCATCGCCCAGGTCAGGCAGATCCCAGGCGCGGGCGCGGGAGTCGAAGATGACACGAAATCCCTGACGCACGATCTGCATGGGCAAGAGGACGTCATCGAGGATGGTGTCGCCGGGCAAGGGCGACGCTTCGAGCAATTTCCGTCGGGCACAGTAGATGGCGCCGGTGGCGCCGGCCACGGAGCCGGCGGCGGATTCCAGCTCGCGAATTTTCTTTTCGATGCGCCAGTACAACCCCATTCCCTTCCCGGTCTCTCCGCTGGCAGCGTCGCCGAGCATCAACTCGCCGCTGGCGGCACCGACGTCGGGGTCGGCGAAATTCTCGATCAGAAAACGCAGGGCGCCGGATTCGATCTGCTGGCGGGCATCAGTGAAGAGCAGCACCTCTCCGGTCGCGAGCTTGATGGCATCATTGAGGCCGGCGGCTTTGCCTTGAGATGCCGGCTTCAGCAAGGTTCGCACCCGGGAATCGCCGGCATACTCGGCAAGCAGAGCGGGCGTGCGGTCGCTGGAACCATCGGAGACGACGACGACGTCCAGCTTGGCCTGCGGGTAATCGAGGGTCAGCAGGTTTTCGAGCTTGCGAACGATTACAGCTTCCTCATTACGTACGACCATCACGGCCGAAACCGTGGGCTCAACCGGGCCGCGGCGCACCGGACGCGGCGACCATCGGCTGCGCAGCCACAACCACGCCGGATAGCCCAGGTAGGAGTATCCGACGAACATGGCCGCGAGCCAGAAAACAAATTTCATCTTCATCGCCATTGCGCTCATTATTGTGCACCGCGGCGCAACAAGACGGTCTTGACGGTCTGGAACATGATCAGCAGATCGAGTCCAATGGATGCGTTCTTGATATAGAACAGGTCGTACTGAAGTTTCTCGCGCGAGTCGGCTACGGTGCTGCCGTATTTGTACTTGACCTGGGCCCATCCGGTGAGGCCGGGCCGCACCATGTGGCGCACTCCGTAATAGGGAATTTCCTTGGAGAGACGCTCGATGAATTCGGGGCGCTCGGGGCGCGGGCCGACGAAAGCCATATCGCCTTTGAGCACGCACCACAACTGGGGAATCTCATCGAGGCGCAAGGAGCGGAGGAACTTGCCGACGCGGGTAACGCGGGGATCTTTATCGCCGGCCCACTGCGGCCCGTTCTCGGCTTCGGCGTCCTGGCGCATGGTGCGGAACTTCACGACCTTGAAGATGTGTCCGGCCTTGCCGACGCGCGCCTGGGTATAGAAGATGGGGCCCTTGGAATCGAGTCGAATGGCGAGCATGATCAACGGAAGCAAAGGCAGCGCGAGAATAAGACCGATCAGCGAGATGACGATGGAGACGACGCGGCGCACCAAGATGAAGGCGGCGCTGCGGCGAAAACCCTCGCCATACACCAGCCAACTGGGATACAGATTCTCGACCTCGATTTTGCCGGAGATTTTTTCCAGCCAGGTGGTGGCTTCCTCGATCTTGACTCCCTGCATTCGGAGGTCAAGCAGTTCGCGCATGGGGATGGTACCGCGGCGATCGGGCATGGCAACGATGACGCGATGGACTTTTTGTTTGTGGACGACTTCCATCAGGTGCGCGGCCACGGACTCGCGGGTTACCGCGCCTTCCATCTTTCCCGTCCAGCTGGCGATCTCGACGCCGATTTCAGGATTCTGGCGCAGACCCAGCACCACACGCTGCGCACGGTCCCCGGTACCCAGAACGTAGACGCGCTCGACCAGAATGGGCAACTGGCCCAGCCAGGCAAAGGCCATCCGCCATCCGATCAGGGCGACGGCGAGAATGACGAGGCCGACCTCCGAAGGCCCGAACCGGCCAACCTCCGAAGGACCAGCCCCCAACAAATAGTCAGGCCGAACCAAAGCGACGGCCGCCAGGATGAAGGCCAGCATGGCGACAACCATGAGCAGGCGGAAGAAGATCTCACCTTTGGAATTGAGGCGCGCCGTGTCGTAAAGGTCGGACCAGTGCGAACACAGCAACACCAGCGCCGTAACGCCGAAGATCTTGTAGAAGCCGTGCTCATAGAAGAGTGCAATGTACGTGTCTTGTTGACGTACTAGCACGACCCCGAGCAGGAAGGAGGTCCAGACAATGAGGGCCTCTCCGATCAGCAGGACCAGAGTACGGACTGGATAATAGACATTGAAGAGCCGGATCAACTTGGCCTCGGTTCGTCTTCCTCTTCGCTCTTAGGCTGGGCTATTCACGGCCTCGCCATAATAGTACCTCGACCGTGCAAGCTTTCCG
>PMMJ01000359.1 GCA_003162255.1 Acidobacteriaceae bacterium
TCTTCTTCCAGGTTCATGGCGATTCCGGCGACGTTGTGCGGAAAGCTTAGTAACTCACCGGCCATGACCTTGTCGAGACCGTAGACGCGGGCGATGCCGTCACCAAGCGTGATGACGGTGCCGACTTCGTCGACCGCGATCTTGGATTCGTAGTTCTCGATTTGCTCGCGGATTAATTGGGTAATTTCGTCTGCTTTGATTTGTGCCATAAAATCAGCTTTCAGCTATCAGCTATCAGCTATCAGTTTCAGCTTCCACGGCACTCTTACTGAAAGCTGACAGCTGACGGCTAGTTCACCAACTGCTCCCTCATTTTTTCCAACTGGCCTTTTACCGACCCGTCGTAGATGGTGCTGCCCACCTGCACTACGGCTCCGCCTAATAGAGTCGAGTCTTGTTCGTATTTTGCCCGGACCTTCTTGCCGGTTAGCTTTTCTATTTCGGCTTCCAGCATTTTCTTCTCTGGGTCGCTTAGCTGGCGGGCTGCGCTTACTTGCGCTTCGGCAAAGCCCTGGCGGTCGTCCAATTCCTGCTCTACCTGTCTGACGATTTCGCTGAACAGCGGCAGCCTTCGGTTATCGGTCAGTACAGCCACAAAATTCCGCACCTGCCTGGTCGTGCCCAGACGCCCGGTAACGGCGTCCAGCACGGCGCGTTTTCGGTCTCCGGGGATGGACGGGTTTTCCAGGACGCGGCGCAGTTGGTCGCTTTCCTTCAGCAGGGCTTCGATGCTGTGTAATTCCACCAGGGCGCGCGCGGGATCGAGCTGGTTTTTCGCCGTCATTACTACATCGGCGAAGGCCCGGGCGTAGGTGCCGACCACGGAAGCCATGGCTAGCGGCCGTCCTTTCCGCCGTCTTTGTCATGATCTTGATCATGTGAGGCCAGCTTCGAGGCGAAGGCGCGGACCAGAACCTGGTCGGTATTGGAATCGACGTTAATTTGTTGGCGAGCCAAGGCTATCGCCAGGCCGGCGGTGTGGGTGGTCAGTTCGCGGCGGGCTTGCTTGGCAGCGGTGGCGATTTCCTGCTCGGCGGCGAGGACGACTTTACGAATGTCTTCTTCGGCAGCCTTCTGGATGCGGCCTTCCTCGGCTGCGGCTTCGTGTTCCGCGGTGGCCTGCATGCGTCCGATTTCGACGTCCAACTGGCGGAGACGATTCTCGATGTCGGCCAAGCGGCGATTGGCATCGTGGCTGGCGGCGCGCGCTTCTTCCAAAGCGTGCTGGATGGAGGCGCTGCGGTTGTGCAACATGCCGGGCACGTACTTGCGCGCGGCCCAGAACGTAATGACGACAATGATGGCGAAGTTCATCCAGAGCAACAACAGATGCGCGTGATGGACGCTCAGGCCCGTCTTGCGCGCCAGCCAGCGTACCGGGGCGGAGTACTTCAATTTTGCGTTCTCTTCCTGGTCTTCCCCGGTAGACTCGCGAGTCTCATGCGTTAGGTCACCGCCGATCGTGTTTTGGCCGGAAGCGGCGGATGTGGGCGTGGAAGACGGTGGCGCGGGCTGATTCTGCGCGCAAGCTGGCACTGGGACCGCGGAGAGGAATGCGAACAACAAGGCTAGCACGACGAACGGGAGGAGGATGGCCAACGGCGTTCGGCCCCCAGCGGCTGAGGCCGGCCTTTGTTTAGCGGCATCAACGGCACGACTGAAGTCGTGCCCTTCCCAAAACCCTGTTTCAATCAAAGGTGTCCGCTTCATCTTCATTGGCCACCGGCCTGACTGGGCGATGCCATGGGGCGCATGACGGTGCGCACGATATCGGTGGCGAGTCTGGCGGCGTCAGATTGCAGCTTCGCCATGGCTTGCTGTTTGTCTTCTTCCATGGCGACGCGGGCTTGCTTGACCTGCTCCTGGGCCCGGGTGCGGGCTTGTTGCACGGCCTGCGTGCGCAACTGGGTAGCCTGCTGGCGGCGGGCTTCCTGATTCTTAAAGACTTTCTGGCGGGCTTCGCGGACGCTCTGCTCGTACTCCGCGGTGCGGGCTTCGGCAACGGCGATATCGGCTCGCGCTTTTTCCATCGCGCCCTGGGTGCGGCTGCGGCGCTCGGCGAGCACGGCGGTGAGCGGGCGGTGGACGATGAACGTATAGAGGACGTAAAGCGTCGCCAGAAGGATGACGGTGGGAATGGCTCCGAGCAGTAATTCGCCTAGTTGTCGGAGTGTTTGGTCCATGGGCTGATGATCGAACTGACGATCGAATCCTTGATGATCTTTGCTGGCAGATTCTGCCGGAAGAAGAGCCGCCTCTAAAACCATTAAAAATAACATTCTGGCGAGGAACGTGTCAATGGTTGGAGGGCGACTTTGCGGGGAAATTTCCCAAATTGAGACCATTTTGGAGGCAGAAGATGATGCTTGACAATCGAGGCGGAGGGTCTACGATACAGGTATCACCTCCGATCCCAGTCCGGATCGAATGGGCCGATAGCCAAGGAAGAGTCACCGCTTCTTGGCTGGCGGCCCATTTTAAATTTTGGCTGAATCCTCTCGGACAAAATTGAACAAGAATCAGGAACTGAGGCGAGGCTCGAATGGTTTCGGCGTGCTGCGGCAAGCTGCGTCTCTATGACGCCGCGCGGAAAAATTGACGACGAGTTGACGCTGGTGTGACAACTGGCGCGATTGGGATGGTGAAAATGATCGCTATCTCAGTGGAAGTGGTCTGGCCTGGTGCCACTCTCTCAGCATCCCCGGCCAGACCTTTTTTTGTGCGGCGGAAACTCGATGAGCGGCTAGCTGGCCAACTCGGGCTGCAGCAGGGCTGCGATGCGTTCCAGGATCCACTGCATGCTCAGGTTGGAATCCACTACGGCGTCGACTTCGTGGTGATGCGTGCCAGCGTGCATGACCAAAACTTTCGTTCCTTCGTGAGCCTTCTTCACCATGTAGGGCAGGTGATGGCGATCGTCCTTGGACAAGGTCGCCCCGAGGATGACGAGGTCAAAAGCGTCGCAGCGCAGAGCGTCCTGAACCGCGTGGCGGTTGAGGACAGTGGTCACGTGATGGCCGGCCTTTTGCATTTCGGCGGCTTGGGCGGAGAGTGTCGTTTCGTCGCTTTCGGCATACAGAATCTTGATAATTGATGGGTGAGTCGATGATGGGCGAGCCGATGAAGGAGCGGATTGGTCAGCGGGTTTCTGAGCGGTCGCGGGCAAGGGGCCTCCTGTGGAACTCACTTGAAGCTTAGCAATCGGCGAGCGTCCTTCCGAGATCACGGAAGATCAGGGACTACGGGGGCGGAACCGTCATCGTGAAACGCTGGGGATTTTGTTTTACACAGGAGTTTTAACGACTTTTTACTCCAGTTTAACTTCCCATTCACATACCTCTGATATTCGATGGGTCGCGAAGTATTCCCTTGCCGGATCGCCAGCCGCTCGGGCGGTGACTGGGGTGACACCGGCGAAAACCGCATGAGCAAAGAGCATTCGACCATAAGAATTAAGAATCAGAGAGGAACAAACTATGAATATCAAAGAACGGGTGAAGGCTAGCTGCGCTTCCCTGATGATCGCTGCGCTGATGATGCAGCCGGTCTCCACGCTGGCGGAAAACCCTAAGAGTGACGGGGCTGTCGACCAGAAAAAAATCGTTGAAATCGCGCCGAGATCAAGCGCTGTTGTCGCACGCTACACAAGTAGTGTGGAGAAATCGCCAGTTCTCAGCCATGCGCAGAAACTCGCCCTGCTGCGGCAGAACATCAAGTATGTGTTCATTCTTTTCCAGGAGAACAGGTCTTTTGACTTCCACTTCGGCACCTACCCGGGAGCTCGCGGCCTGTTCTCCCAACCCGCCAGCAAGACGCCTGGATTTGTCCAACCGATCGTTCTGACGGACGGCTCGGTCGGCAGCATCTCCCCGTTCCTGATTCCGCAATCGATCACCAACGTCAATGGACAAACCGTGAACCTCTATCCGGAAGACACGGACTCGGTGAATCACGGCCACACCGCCAGTGATGCCAAGCTGGATCTGAACAGCAGCAACGTCGCCCAGAATGATCGCTACGCCTTCACCGAGGAAGGTCTGTCTGGGACTCTGAGCCCCGATGGAAAGACCTACACCGGACCGGCGCCGACCGAGGCGCAGGTGCAAAAAGGCGAACTGGTCGTCAGCCACATTGACTGCAATACGGTTCCATTTCTGTGGAACTATGCCGACCGCTTCACGCTTTTCGATAACTTCTTTGACACCGTGATTGGGCCTTCGACGCCAAACGCTCTCGCCATGTTTGCCGCCCAATCGGGCGTGACGCAGTGGGTGAAGCATCCTCAGTTGGGTAGCAATATCAACACCACCAACGCGCAACTACCGGTGACAGGCGATCCGCAGCCCTTCTGGGGATCTGCTCTGGACCCCACCGTAATTAATCGGCAGCCTACTGAAAGCGGGGCTCCAGGGACCTCCAACCCAGCTTCCAACCAGACGTACGCCAGCCTGGGACTCTCTTTTATGGGAAACCAGATTCAAAGCATCACGACCGCCGACCTGAATCCCGCCTTCGATCTTCTCGACGTGCAGAAGGACATCAAGAAGCTCGCCGGCAGCGCGAACGGACCGGTGCCTTGGGCCTGGTACGAGGAAGGCTACGATCTCGAACCGACCGACACTGGCGGTACCGCCTCCCATACCACCTACATCGCCCATCACGATGCTCCGCAATACTTCGGTTATGAGTCCAACAACCCGAACGAAACCGCGGCGCATATGAAGGGGCTCGGCGACTTCTTCACCGCCCTCAACGCGACGGCCCTGCCCGGCACCGGAACCGGCGGAGTCTATTACGTCCGCGGCGGATACGGCAACCTCGATGGCCTCATCCCTCGCTCACCCAGCCCGGCGGTCCAGGCGGCGTATGCCGGCAACGACGATCATCCAGGCTACTCCGACGCGCAGATCAGCGAAGCCCTTCTGGGCGACACGATCAACGCGATCGCCAACAGCCCATACTGGCCGCAGAGCGCCATCATCATCACCTACGATGAGACCGATGGCCTCTACGATCATACTCAACCGAATATTCGTTCGTGGGATCCCCTCAATAACGCTCTCAGTCAGGGTCCGCGCATCCCCACGATCGTGATCTCGCCATTCGGCGTCGTGCACGCAATCTCCCATGAAGCCACCGAGCATGGCTCGATCATCCGATTCGTCGACGAGCTCTTCAAACTGACTCCGCTTGCCGATCTTCCCGACGAAGCCCAGGCTCGCACTCTCGGCCTGAAGACCTACGGACAGAAGTACCTGGGGCCGACTGACGCCGGCACTCCTGGAATCGGCGACCTCTTCAGCGGCTTTGACAATGGCCGCTTGACAGGTCAAACACCGCCATTGCCAGCCTCGTACGCGGTGATTCCGCAGTCGGAATTCAGCCTGCCCCACTTCGGTGGACAAGGTTGCCGCGTCCTGGAAATCACGCCGACCGACGTAATCAAGGGCGGAGTGATTGATCCGGCGCCGCAGGACTTCAATCCCCGTCCCGGCACCAACCCGGGTGTTCCGTATCAGGGCGGCTGGCCGACCAACTAGCTTCTAAACCACTTACTCCGGCGGCCGGATCTTTATCCGACCGCCGAATTTTTTATATGCTTGGCAGTTGCTGATGTTGGAAAGGAACAAGACACAGATGAGCAGAATTTCCGCACTCCTATTTTCAATTGCATGCCTGATCATTGGGATGGGAACCGCCGCAACCGCCCACGCGGGAGCCACACTCGATCGAATCCGCACCTCTGCTTCGCTTCCCTGCGGAGTCAACACCGAAGAGCCCGAGTACTCCACTCAAGACGCGCACGGGAACCACGTCGTTCTCGACCTCGATATCTGTAAGGCTGTGGCCGTGGCTGTGCTCGGGCCCAACGCCAAATTTACCGTCAAGTCGTTCCGCGACGAGCAGGACGCACTGAAAGCCCTCAAGTCCGGCGAGATCGCGCTGCTCGCCACCGGATCTCCCAATTTTATTAATACCGCCAACAAGGGCTTCGGCTTTGCCCGCCCCATCTTCTATGACTACCAGGCCTTTTTTGTGAATAAGACCATCGGGATCGCTTCCCCCAGGGACTTGGCGGGCAAGAAGGTCTGTTACCTCGGCGGCACCGAGATCGAGATGCAGCTCCAAAGTTACATGCAGCGCGAGAACATCAAGTGGCTGCCCTTTCCCTTTCAGGAAGAAGGCGAGATGGAAGCGGCCTTGGTCACCCGTAACTGCGCCGCCGTCAGCGCCGATGTTTCGCAGCTGGGCTACGAGCGGCTCGGCTTCAAGGGTGTGGCCAAGGATTTTGAAATCCTTCCCGACGTCATCGCCAAAGACCCGTTGGCGCCCACCTACCGTCTCGACGACCCGCAGTGGGCCGCCATTGTCAACTGGACGGTGGAGGCTCTGATCCAAGCCGAGGAGAGCGGAGTGACGCAGGCGAATCTCCCGGAGATGAAGAAGAGCGATGACATGGTAATCCGGCGTTTGCTCGGCGTGCAGCGCGGCTACGGCCAATTGATCGGACTGGACGACGCTTGGGCAGCGCGAGTCATCGAAGCCGTGGGCAACTACGGCGAGATATTCGAGCGCGACCTCGGCTCCGGGTCGGTGATGAAGCTGGACCGCGGTGCTAACAGACTCTGGACGCAAGGCGGGTTAATGTACGCGCTGCCCATACGCTGAGTTTTCTTCTGCTTCGTCGCGTGTCTCCCCAGTGCGAAGTTTCCGTGAGACTCTCCGGCTGTGGGGCGAGGCCATGGCTGGGTTCAGCGATTTCGCTCACGAACTGCTGGAGTTTTTCTGCATCCAGGCCCACGCACTCGATACGATGTCAGCGAGATTTCTCTTCGCAGTCCATCCCAGCACGCTTTGAGCCTTCGCCGGATCGGCCACGAGAATCGGAGGGTCGCCCGGCCGCTGCGGTCCGATCGTTCGCCGAACCGGGCGTCCAGTGGCGCTTTCCGCTGCCTGGACGACTTCGAGGACGGAATGCCCGCGGCCGGTTCCCAGATTGACGGCCAGCGAGCCGCCGCTTTTTTCGCCGACGCCATTTTCAAGGTATTGCAACGCGCGCACGTGCGCATCGGCCAGGTCGTTCACATGAATGTAGTCGCGAACACAGGTGCCATCCGGCGTCGGGTAGTCGGAGCCGTAGATCCGCAACGCTGGTCCGTTCGGGGTGGAGGCGGCGAGCGCCAGTGGAACCAGATGAGTTTCCGGATCGTGGAGCTCGCCAATTTCGCCGCTTTCGTCGGCCCCCGCGGCGTTGAAATAGCGGAGACTCACCGAGCGCAGTCCGTAAGCGCGGCTATAAGCCTGCAGCGCGTTTTCAAAAAAAAGCTTCGAGGCGCCGTAGGGATTCACCGGTTCGCGCGGGGTCCGTTCGGCGATCGGACTTTGTTCGGGGACGCCGTACACAGCGCAGCTGGAGGAGAACACGAAGCGGCGAATACCGGCGTCCAGCGCGGAGTTCAGCAGGGTGAGCGCGCCGAGAACGTTGTTCCGGAAATATTTGCGCGGGTTCTCGACCGACTCGCCAACATAGGCGTGGGCGGCAAAGTGCATCACCGCGTCCACGCGCGCGAGCACTGGCCGGAGCCTGGCTTCGTCGGCGATGTCGCCCTCCACAAGTTCGAAGCCTTGCGCCAGTCTGCGAAATCCGGCGGAGAGATTGTCATAGAGCACGACCTCATAGCCGGAACGCCGCAACGCGCGCGCCGCATGACTGCCGATGTAGCCTGCTCCGCCGGTCACCAGGATTGCCAAGGAAAAACCTCGAATGATTGTAGTATGACTTCTCTGCCCAGTTTAAGTGATCCTCTTGCCGGCGACGACCATCAGCGAACTCCTGGGGCGTTCGCGAGGGCTTACACAGGCTCAAATCGGAATCGGCGAAGCCGCACGACAAACCGAGGAGGCGGCAGCCCGCTCAGGCAAGCAGGCGCGAAGCGGCCGTTCCTTCGTCACGAGATACGCGCTGGCTGAATACTCTCCGAACCACATAGTGCGGCCGCGCTTTGGCTTCTTCATAGACGCGCCCGACGTACTCTCCGATGATCCCGAGGAAGAACAGATTCACTCCCGATAGAAAAGTGACCACGAAAATGATGGCAGTGAAACCTTGCGGAGAGTGCAGCCAGAATTTTGCGTAGAGAGAATACAGCGCATACAGACACGAGCCCATTATGGCGAGGGTCCCGAGAATGGCGGCCGCGCGCAGAGGGACGATGGAGAAGGCGAAGATCCCGTCGGAAGCGAGCTTCAGCAGTTTCAAGGGGCTGTACTTGGTGCGCCCGGCGTGGCGAGCCGCACGTTCGACGGGGATGCCGATTTGGCGAAACCCCACCCATGTGCGCAACCCGCGCAGGTACCGGTGGTGTTCCGGCATTCTGCGGATTTCGTCGACGACGCGGCGTGACATGAGGCCAAAATCGCCGGAATCCAAAGGCAGTTCGATCGATGATAGCGTTGCCAGCAAACGGTAAAAGACGTAGTAGCACATCCGCAGCCACCAGGGCTCTTTGCGGTTGACACGCCGCACGTAGACGACGTCATATCCCTGGCGGTAGTGGTCCACCAGTGTAGGGATGGCTTCGGGGGGATCCTGGAGGTCCGCGTCCATGAGAATGACAACGGCCCCGGACGCCTGATCGAGGGCGGCGGCGAGGGCGGTCTGGTGGCCGAAGTTGCGAGACAATTCGACGACCACGATCCTAGGATCGCGCTCGGCAGCCGCTTCAAGCAACCCGAGAGTGCCGTCCGAACTGCCATCGTTCACGAAGACGATTTCATGCGGTCCGCCGGGGAGCGTGTCGAGGACGGCAGCGGTCCGGCGAACCAGCTCGGGCACGACCGGCTCTTCGTTGTAGATCGGGATGGCAAGGGAGACCCGAGGAGGGGCAGCCATTTCTTTGAGCTCCCGATTAACCGCGCCGGTGGGGACAGTCATAGTCAATGCCCTAACTTTCCTTCTTCAGGACGGCCATAAGAGACGTGCCCAGGAACTTCTGCGGCAGCGGCTCACATTGCGCCAGGGACGAGAGGATGCTGTTGATTGTGCTCCCTCTGGTATCGAACCCAGCCTTGCCATCAGTGCGCCGCATACTAATCCCTTTGCGCGCCAGGAGAAGAGGAACCAGAGGCAGCCCCCAGTAAGTTATGGCGCATATCTTGAAACCATTCTCTTCCATAACCTTCCTCAGGCGATTCATCGAGTAGCGCCGAATGTGTCCCGCAGCCCTATCGTAATCGGAATGGAAAAATTGGTGTGCTGGCACGTTGACTAAGAGGGCACCGGAATCCGTCAAGTGAAACTTAGCCGATTGCAGAAAGTCGTTTTCAGCTTCAATATGCTCCAGAACGTCGAACAATAGCAATAAATCGAAGCGGGCTCCGAACTTCGGGTCACGCTGATGAATGTCATAACAATAAAGCGGGCTCAGGCGGCTCACGTTCTTCTGCAGGGCGAGTTCATTGAGATCGAATCCGGCGACGGAGATCCCGTAGTAGTCCTCCACTTCTCTTTGCAGCAGACCATTGCCGCAGCCGATTTCGGCAGCAGACTTGGAATTGCGCAAGACGGAGTCTGCTAGCCGTCGCATAACGTCAAACCGGCGCCGGATCCAGAAATGATCCCCGGTGGCGACGTCGAACCACCAATCGCCCATGCTTACCGGCGTCGGTGGGGACAAATAGGTGATGGGGCGATGTTCAGAGTTCACAGCGAAGCCCTTTTTCCTGGGATCAGCGCCGCTCCCCAGTCCTCTTCATTGCCCAGCGGAACAATGTTAGCATTCATCTCTTGAAGATGGGCAGCCACGGTCCAACGAGTCTTCAACCGATGCCTTTTCAATTGAGCCCGAAGGTCGACCATGGCTCCGGCGACAGGGAGAAAAGGGGAGTGCATGGGAACAACCCAGTTACGCTTGGCTGCGAACACCGAATTCGGGATCCGCAGAACTAGCATCATCCTTCTGCTGATTCTGCTGGTAGTCGGCCTCTGTTCGGCCCTTCACGCTGTTAGTAAGCCTTTCTGGTACGACGAGGTATGCACGGTCATTCTGTGCCGTTTGCCCAGCGCATCAGCCGTATGGAAGGCTCTCGGTAATGCCGCGGATAGTAATCCTCCGTTCTTCTATCTTATCCTCCGCTTGACGCGTCATCTCGTTCCGGCCGATCACCTGGGTTATCGGCTGCCTTCAATCCTAGGATTTCTGGGCACTATCTCTTGTATCTACGTCATTCTCTCCCGAAGGGTAGATCAGCTGTCGGCGCTGGTGGGCGCGACTTTTGTTCTGTGCACTCCGTTAGCTTCCTTTGCGTATGAAGCGCGGCCCTATGCTCTGATGCTCGGCTGTATCTCGGCCGCGATGCTCGCCTGGCAGCGTACCGACGACTCAAAGCTCTATTCCCTTCTCCTGACGCTCGCCATGGCAGCGGCGGTATCGGTGCATTACTACGCGGTTCTTGTCTGGCCAGCCTTTGTTATCGCCGAAGCGTCCGTGTGGGTTTTCAAGCGCCGCTTTCGGATTGGCGCATGGGCGGCGCTCGTTGTCAGCGCTTTGGCGTTGTTGTTTTTCGCAAAGCTCTTATTCAATCTCGCCAGTATTACGGCCAACATTTTTGGGCGCATATCAGCATCGGCCAACTCTTTCTCGTGCACGACTGGCTCTTCAATGTCGGCGGCTATTGGGGATGGACCTTTGCAGTTGGCATTAGCGCAATATTTCTTTATTTAGCAGCCCGTGGCAGAACTAC
>PMMJ01000348.1 GCA_003162255.1 Acidobacteriaceae bacterium
TGCGCTGCCTTCCCAGCCGGCGTCATTGTTGATGCTGATTTTCAGTCCGAGCCGGTTCGCCTCGGTTAACGTGTGCTCGATCATACCACGCCACTCCGGAGTCATGAAACGCACGGGACCGGACGGGTTCCCCACTTTTACGTCAAAGGTCAGCGCCCCGCCAATGCCGACGCGTTTCATTGCCTCAAGATCCGCCGTAATCCCTTCGCGGGTGATATTTCCATCGCACCAGAACCAGTATACCCAAGGCTTGTTTGAGTCAGGCGGCGCAACGAAACCTTGCTCAAGCTCTCTGGCCACCACCGTCGCAAGACCCGAACGGGTCCCCTCCGCGGCAAGAACCNNGCGCATCCAGGTGCTCCCGGCCGCCGGATAGTTTGGGGCAGATGCTTCCTCCTTCTGAAAACTCATTCCAGGAGTAACAGAGGATCGAATTTGCCTCACAAATGGACGGGTGATCGACCGTCCACCGGAGGCATGCCCGAAGCTGATCAGCATACTCTGAGCCCGTGGACATTGAGTGGCTGGAAGCATATCCCAGCGGAGCGAAATCGTACTTTGGGATCATTTGAATGCGCGGGCGTGGATCCCACCCAACGGTAGCCCAAGGTATGACTTTCCTNNAGCAGTTGTCTGGCCGCTCCATTCCATCACGACCACATACGGTGTCGCTACGCCCTGACTTTTGCAGTGTTCCCTGAGATTTGTGATGATTTCCGGTTTGGTGCAGCCGAAGGTGTAAAGTAGCGGCCTTCCCCCGGCAACTTTCTGGTAATTCGCCTCCCGCATTTGCCGCACCAGATAATCAACGTCAGGTTGGAAGAACCCGTTAGAGATGATTGCGCACCATTTGACGTCTTCCTTATGCTTNNTTTCGTATAGGTGGCGCGCCGTGGATAGATAATACTCGTTCGCGTACCAACAGAATGCCCAGTAGTCGACACCACCCTCTTTGGCATAGGCGATCTCGCGGTCGATCACCTCCTGAGTGATCGCCCGCCGCAGTCTGCAGCTGTCTCCGGTTGGTTTCTGTGCATAAAACGGCAATCGATATTGCCATTGGCTAGATCCCAGCGCGATCTCCTCCTCACAACCCACTTGCTTGGCATCGAAACCGCTTTGACCGTCCCATCGGATGACGCCAATGAGAGGCCTCGCTGTATCAGCCGCCACTGAGCTGAGCGGGCAAGCCATAACCAGACTNNGCAAATCGGCAGTAAATTGGCACGTCATGAGAATTGCAGAAATATCGTGTCCTCTGTTTCTTTTCTTGCTTATTCGCCGATTTTAGCGGGTCACGATGGGAAGAAATCAAGGGCACGGATGCCTTTAGACTCGCCACGCTCGGGGCAGAGAATCTCCTGGGTTAACAACTTCTGGCGGCGGAACGGCTGACGGACCCGAGCTGAAACAGGATTTCAGTCCCCCGAATTCCGGCCAGGAGGCTTCAAAGCTAATGCCAGAGACGCCGACACAGAGAAGGACCGGACATAACACAATCGGGAGATTATCCCATTGCCTCGGATATTTGAATAGGCGTAATGATCATGCTTATACGGAATATGCCTAATTCGCTATTGGATTATTTTAGATATTTTCTACCGTCACCTCAACAGAAAATGTGGGGATTGGGTGTGACTGCCGCTGGGTTCACTCGAATTCCTCCGGGGTCAAGTTACCCGCCCCCACAACATCCGGCGGATCATAATTTTAGCTGGGAGCGCGGGCGCGTGCTTGAAGCGTTGCAGATCGNNGTGGCACATTTGAAATGAGTAGAGGTGGTCCCCATAGAATTGAGGCCGGCACTGCCTTCGTTTTATTGCCCCATAAGTGGCATCGTTACCGGCCCAACCCTGACGCGGGATGGGTGGAAAGTTGGATCGAGGTACAGGGATCCTCGGTGCGCGGATGGCTACAGAACCGTGTATTTCCTGCGTCCAGCGTGGTCCGTGGCGGAGCAGTTCTGGCCGGGCTTGATAGCGCATTGGAGGAGGTCCATACCTTGGCACGCACCAGAACGTCTGGTTTCGATCCAGACCTTGCGGCCCGCGCGTATGCTGTAATCGCCGCATGGGCGCGAATGGATGGTTCCATCTCTGCACCCTCGAGGCTACAGAGTGCGATGCTGAAAGCAGAACGCTACTTGGTCGAGCATTATACCGAGCCGGTCAACCTCGAGGAGTTGGCGCAGCACCTAGGTGTTGCTTACTCGCATTTCCGCCGCGCGTTTCACCGCCACACGGGATATGCCCCTTGGCAATATGTCCTGCACCTGAGGCTGGCACGCGCACGCCGGCAACTAGCTGCCAGCGACGCCACNNCACGCTTGAGGAAATCGCGGCCCGCTTAGGATTCAGCTCGGGGTTCCACTTTTCGACTACTTTCAAACAGGCATTCGGCGTGCCACCGGATCGATGGCGACGGCAATTGCGAAATCGTCGATCCGCGCGATGACCCAACTACGAAGCAGAATCTCCGCACCCAGGGCCGCCTTAAGCGGCCCAACCAAGCAAGCGGTCTAGCATGGTATTCGCTTTACGACCTTGTTCGCCATTCAATCTAAATGAAATATGGCGCCTCTGAAGATCGCCTTCGTCGGCTCGGTCCCCCAATCTGCATCCCCGCACTGATTAGCCCCCATGCCCATCGGAGAAAGTTTCCGTTATTTGCCGGTTAACCGCGATGACATCCGCCGGGAGCTCTATGTCACCGGATTTGGG
>PMMJ01000325.1 GCA_003162255.1 Acidobacteriaceae bacterium
CTTGCACCACGGGCTGTTAGCCGAGGTCCTGTTTATCCAAGTACTCCGGGCGCATATCGCGTCGGGACCGGAACGTAACAAAGGATGGCTTCGTGCGATCTTCGATCCTCAAATGGGCACTGCCCTGAGTGCCATTCACGACAGTGTGAATACACCCTGGACGGTCGAATCCCTGGCCGGAGCAGCGGGCATGTCTCGCTCCGCATTCGCAGCACGTTTTAAAGAGCAACTCGGACAAACACCACTGGAATNNGGATGCAGAAGGCGATGCAGTTACTACAACAGCGTGACAAAAAGCTCATAGACGTCGCTCGGTCGGTCGGTTACGATTCCGACGCTGCGTTCAGTAAGGCGTTCAAGCGAGTTGTTGGGGCTAACCCTGGTGAATATCTCAAACGTGGTTATCAAAACAGAGGCCATGTCTGAATGGCGGAGGTATTTGAAGTGGAGGATTCTGATGCGGGCATTGTCCGTATGTGGGCAGTCGAACTCAAAGGGGCAGCACCGAATTGCCGTCGCGACGATCGTCACTGCGTTCACTTGGATTGGGATTCTCGCTGATTGGGACTCCTGCGATTACCTCGCAAGGTGGACGCGATGGGAGAACGTTCCCGAAAGAGGCTAGCACTGATGGATGTCGCATCGTGCCAGGGATCCATGCCGCGACAACACATGGGACAAGCTGGATCGAGGTGAGCGGGGTCTGATACGTGAGAACCAATCAATTCTACTTCAACTCCAATTTGGCGATGCTCACCATGACTGTTAAGAACTGGGGCCACATCTCCCAGAAAATGTTGCATTCACCTACAGTCGCTTGCAGCGCGGCATTCAGCGCTGGCGTCGGCAAATTGGGCCTCCATGTGTGTGTTCGATTTCGCCTTTGCGTAGTGCCAGATCACATCGGGGGGCCGGAGCCGTTTCATTCCATGGCATTGTTCTCACCAAGTGTCGCTGCTTGTTTTGGCAAGCGTTGGCTGGGGCGAACTGCGTTGCAGCAGAACTTCGGCAACCATGCGAGTCCCGTCGTCGGAGTCATCTAGCGCAGCAAGGATCTCCTCATAGGCCGCAACGTTCTTGTCTTCTATTCCACTCCAAATGCCAAGTGTACAAATACAAAGGATCGCGTTGTCTGGCGCTATCCGACATCTCAGTGGGCTTGATATCTTGCCCAGTGCCGCCTCGCAAGTGGTCNNCAGGTCGAATCTTGCTCTGCTTGGCACCGCGTTTTGTGCCGCCGATTACATTGGCGGCTACGATGCTGATCGTGTCGGCCACCGCCAGCAGGAAGATAGCAACAATGAGAACAAATATAGCCAGAAGCCACGCATCCATGCTGTCGGCCCGATGCACAAGGACCATTGGATATGCCATCGCCAGAACGTTGCACGTACCGAGGACCCACCAAAACCGGTTTGTGTGTTCCTTCCTTGCCATTTCACACCTCGAACGCTACACAGTTCACTAGTACACCAGCCCGCCTGATCAACTAGCGGTTCTTTCATAGGTCAGTCGACGCGCGCTCGTCGTTAGCATCAGAGCCGATAGCGTCGATCCACGGCCATGTTCGTCAGTGAATATCTAAACTTCGCTTCACACTCAGAGCAGACGCGGTAAGTTCGACTGTCAATCGTGAAAATGCGGCTCCGGTGGCTGCGGTGACAGCCAAATATGAAATCAAGGGCGGCTATCAAGTTCTGCATAGGCGCTCCGTTATGTGGCTCCTCCGGGTTAATGAATCTCTCCCCGTGCGGTCCTCAGCTCTTCGCAAAATGAGCACACATAAAACAGTGCAGATCACCTGCCAATCGAGATCTGCTCCTAAGTTAGTTGCTCCACTGCGATTCCCAACACGTTTCCCGTGGCCGACGTGCCCTTTCGCGGGCACTGCCTCAATGTGGGCACGGACAATCCTGACCTCACCAAGATCCAAGTTTCTGCCGCGCAGCGAGTTGCTGCTCTTTGGCGACCTAAATGCGCTGAGAAAAGCGCGGAAATGCGCATGGGTAACGGAAAGGAAGCACGGAGCCCACTGGAAAATGCATGTCACTACTTAACCTAAAGGGTTTTGAGCGCCATCTGGTTTCGCCAATCATCAAAGCTTTGGCATTAACAAGTCACGTGCATTCGCGGCAACTACGGATGCCGTTCGTCGCGATCATGCCGCCGCAACACGGAGCCTGCCATGGAAGTTTGAATTTTGGCCCGTCTTGGATGTGCACACGGGGTTTCCTTACTCTCGCGTGGATAACGATCTTGATTCTGTGGCGTCGCGACAGCGAACGTTTCCCAACATTCGCTTCGTTTGATTTTCAGGTAGTCCGATCGCTCCAGATCTCCGTGTTTGGACGGAAGCACAGCGCACGCCTGGGTCTCAAAGTATTCAACGTCACCGGCCACTTCAACCCAAGAGACGTGCAGAACAATGTCTCCTCACCGAACTTTGGCCAGTTTTATAACGGTGTAGGAACACAGTTTCGTGGCAAGTTCGAATTCGATTGTTGAAGATCCTCGATCGCTGTGGCGTTGGACGATTCGCCTCCAACGAAGACCTGCCCACATTCGGTCGGTTGTCCGCATACGGGCATCCATGGCTCGGGCGTCCTTGCAGGCGCTGGCTAAGTGATTGGTGACTATGGAATTGAGCGTACTTAATCTGGCCATACATTTGCGGTTAGGAGTCATGTGTTGATGCTCACAATAATTCATCAGAACGAGCGGATTACCGTCAGCTTGACTGGTCGACTAGTGGGTTCGTGTGCAGAGGACTTGAGATTTGCAACATACCAGGCGACTGCTCTGGACATCGATCTCAGCGGCCTAACCTTCGTCGATCGCGAAGGGGATCGGTCGCTCGTTTGGCTGCGAAATATGGGCGCGACGTTTCACGGCGACGGTCTGTTCGCGGGGGCGTTGTGCAGGAGGGTACGTATCCCGCTGCCGCGGTGAGCCAATTTGAGATGCAGCGAATGTGGGGCGGAGCGATGCGTTTGGGTCCCGTTCACCCGTAATCCACGACGACGCCGAGTGCATCGCACGCCCCGCCAGAATCATAGAAAGCGAATGTAAGAACGCGGCGAAACAATGCGAGAAGGAGGAACACCAGAATGAAAAAACAGCACGCCACTCCTCTTAGGAACAGGGATTCGGCCCAGTCTCCGGAGCAAGTTCAGGACAAGATTCGCCAACGAGCATACGAACTTTACGAACTCCGCGGAAGAGAGGACGGGCGCGATTTCGACGATTGGCTCAAGGCTGAATCGGAGGTGACCGGAAATGCCGTTCAGCAATGATTTGTCGGCGGCGCCTGTGCATGTGCGCACGCCGACCCGTCGGAGGGGGTGAGTGGGGCGAATTGCGATGTGCTTCGGCTGTGACTCTCCCCCATCGCGCTACACGGCCAAGTGCATCGCACGCCCCACCAGACGGACGCTGCAATCAGGAAATGATGTTTTGAACGATGGGAGCAGCAGATGCTATGGATCAAGGACGTCCCGTGGATATCCACAAAGAGTTAATCGAACTTCAAAGGCAGGAGAGGAACCTAGAGAGTTGCTGTCCGTTCCGAGAGCGAGGTTGGACAAAGAGGAGTTGGTCGTAAGGCTCCGGGAAGTGCGCGGGGAGATCGCCCGCGTCGAGTCTCAGTTGCACTTGCGATCTGCACTTGAGGGTGTAAGCAATGAACCGCGAAACAACGGTTGGTGCGGAGGAAGAGGGTCCCGAGGCGGATGTCGTGCCGCACTTGTCAACTGAAGACGTTAGTAGGCGCTCATGGATCCGCCATTTTCGCCGACCAACTGAGCGGCCCTTTACTGCCCAGGAACGCGATCACGTGACCATTCTTTTTGGTGGGCTGACGTGGAAACACGAAAAGCTCATCCAAGCTGCCTTTCAAGGCTGCGGCTATCGTTTCCAGCCTCTTGCCAATCCCACGCTCTCGAGCTACCACCTAGGAAGACGTTTCGGGAACCCGGGGCAGTGCAATCCAACTTATTTCACTGTCGGGAATCTGATTCAGTATTTGCGCGAGTTGGAATCGCAGGGCCTCTCCAAACAAGAGATTTTGGATCGCTACGTCTTCTTCACCGCCGGCTCATGCGGACCTTGCCGGTTCGGGATGTACGAATCGGAATATCGCATGGCACTGGAAAGCGCCGGCTTTGGCGGTTTCCGCGTCCTGTTGTTTTCGCAGAACGATGGAATCAAGGCGCAATCGGGTGAACCGGGGCTGAAGTTCAGCGTGGATTTGGGCATGGGCACCATGAATGCCCTCAACCTCGGCGATGTCACGAACGAAATTGCCTATCAACTCAGGCCATACGAGATGGTTTCCGGAAGCACCGACCGCGCACTGGATCGGATTGTAGAAAAGCTTTCTGAGTTTCTGCGAACCCGGCCCGTGTTTGAAATTCTCGAGCGGTCACCGCGTTGGTTGGCTTCGCGCCTGGCCCAGAACAAGAAACTCAAGGACGTTCTGAACACATTGGGGAAAGTCCGCGAACATTTGTACGGCAAGCCATATTCAGAAGCGCTGCGATTCTGCCGAGAGATTTTGGGTGCCGTTGAAGTCGACCGCTTACGAGTGAAGCCTACCGTCAAAGTCATTGGCGAGTTTTGGGCGCAATTAACCGAAGGCGACGGCAATTTCAACATGTTCTCGTTTCTGGAAAGCGAGGGCGCACATGTCGTCGTGGATTCCATCGGCAATTGGGTCATGTACCTGATGCACCAGGCAAAAGCCAACGCCAGGGAAAAAAGAAGCCTGGATGCACCGCACTCTCACACCGTGTGGTGGGAGATCCAGAAGCATCTGTTGAACGAATTGAGCTTCCAGAAAAAGTGGACGCCACTCACACTCGGTGAACGCATCTGGGCGCGGCAGTACCGCCGTGTGGTTGAGTCTCTGGGGAATGTAGCCTGGCTACTTCCATCGCAGTCCGAACTGGCGCGCCTGGCCCATCCCTTTTACCACACGCTGGCGCGAGGCGGAGAAGGACACCTCGAGGTCGGCAAGAACGTCTACTACACTCTGCACCATCTCTGCCACATGGTGCTCGCGCTGAAACCGTTCGGATGCATGCCTTCCTCGCAATCTGACGGCGTCCAATCCGCTGTCGTCAACCGTTTTCCGGAAATGATTTTCCTGCCGATTGAGACTGCGGGGGAAGGAGAGATCAACGCTTACAGCCGGGTGCAGATGGCCCTGACCGAGGCCAAAATCAAGGCGCGCACTGAATTCGAACAGTGCTTGCTAAAAGGTGGAGAGCATCTGGAAGACATTCGGGCGTATGTCGCGGATCACCCAGAGTTACGCAATCCCCTCTACCATGTGCCGCGGCAACCCGACGTCGCCGGCGTGGCAGCCAACTTTGTTTTGCATGTCGCTCAGCGCATGCAGCGCCGAGCAAGGCCGTTTGCCTTTGCGAGGTCAGGAAAGCGATGAAAACGGGCTTCATGGTGGGAGTCGACGTTGGCTCTACGACGGCGAAGGTCGTCCTGCTGGAAAGCAAAACCGGGCACATCGTTTGGCGCGACTATCAGCGGCACGATACCCGCCAGCCGGAAGTGCTCCTCGATTTCCTTTACCGGATGGAGAAGGAAGCCGATATCCGTGGGGGAAACGCGCGGGTCTTCATCACAGGTTCGGGTGGCAACTCACTCGCCAGCCTGGTCGGTGCCAAGTTCGTGCAAGAAGTAAATGCCGTTTCTCTCGCCGTTGAGAAGTTACATCCGGAAGTGAATTCTGTCGTGGAACTTGGCGGCCAGGATGCCAAGATCATCATCTTCAAAGATGAAACCAACGGCGGCGTCAAAAGAAAAGTCCCCACGATGAACGATAAATGTGCGGGAGGCACGGGAGCGGTGATCGACAAGATCGTCAGCAAGCTGAACATCTCTCCCGCCCAACTCAAGGATCAGCCCTATACCGGAATTCGATTACATCAAGTGGCTGGCAAGTGCGGGGTGTTCGCGGAAACCGACATCAACAGCTTGCAGAAACAGGGTGTCCCACCGGAGGTACTGATGGCGTCACTGTTCGACGCCATCGTGCTGCAGAACCTCACGGTATTGACCCGGGGCAATACGCTTCTCCCGCAGGTTCTGTTGCTGGGCGGCCCAAATGTTCTTATACGTGGAATGCGCCAGGCCTGGCTGCACAACATCGCGCTGCTCTGGAAGGAACGGCAAGTCGAGTTGGCTCCTGGAACAAGCGCAGAAGATCTGATCAAAGTTCCCGAGAACGCGCTCTATTACGCGGCATTGGGCGCGGTGGAATTCGGAAAAATGGAGGACGAAGGAAGCGGCCGCTATCTGGGAACCGACTGCCTTGACCATTATGTGCGGGAACGGAGGCAAGGGCCTAAGAGCCGGCAAGGCCAACCGGGCTTGATTTCTTCGCAGTTTGAACTCGAAGAATTCAGGAACAGATATTCCAGGAAGCCATTTGTGGCTGCCGGCTTTTCGCCCGGTTCAACGGTTCGCGGGTTTGTGGGCCTGGACGCCGGTTCCACATCGACAAAGGCTGTCCTGCTTTCGGAAAGGTCCGAAGTGTTGTGCAAGGCGTATCAGTTGTCGCACGGAGACCCGATCCAGGATACGAAGGAGTTGTTCGAATCGCTGCGCCGCCAGGTTGAATCCCAGGAGGCGCGGTTAGAAGTCCTGGGCGTGGGCACAACCGGCTATGCCAAGGATGTTCTGCATGATGTGCTAGGCGCCGATGTCGCGCTGGTGGAAACGGTGGCGCACACCCAATCCGCACTTCACTATTACAAGGATCCGCACTGCATCGTCGATGTGGGTGGGCAAGATATCAAGATCATTGTCCTTCGCAACCGCCGTATCAAGGACTTTCGGCTGAATACACAGTGCTCGGCGGGCAATGGATATTTTCTGCAGTCGACCGCGCAGGCTTTCGGCGTGCCGATCGAAAAGTTTGCCGATGCGGCGCTCTCTGCTCGGGCCATGCCGACATTCGGTTATGGATGTGCGGTATTCCTGCAATCAGACATTGTTAATTTCCAGCGGAGTGGCTGGCGGCCGGAGGAAATTCTCGCGGGCCTGGCCGCCGTCCTTCCGAAAAATGTCTTCTTATATGTGGCGAACGTGCCCAACGTCGCCAGCCTCGGCACTCGCTTCGTCTTGCAGGGCGGAACCCAGAACAACCTCGCAGTGGTGAAAGCCGAGGTGGACTTCATTCGCAGCAGTTATGGAAGCGGCGATCTTCAGCCAAAAATCGCGGTGCACCAACATTGCGGAGAAGCCGGCGCCATCGGCGCGGCGATGGAGGCCAAGCAACTGTATGACAAGGGCCATTGCACCACGTTCATTGGTCTCGAAGCTGTGCGCAACATCCGTTACCGGACGACTCGAAGCGAAGAAACGCGCTGCCGGTTTTGCAAGAACCACTGCCTGCGAACATTCCTCGATATCCAGACTGGCTGTCGCGAGAGCCCAACCTCACCGCCAGAGCAACACAAACTGCCACTCGCCCCAGGCGAGCGGCGCGTGATTATCGCCGGCTGCGAAAAGGGCGCGGTCGAGAACCTGGACCGGATGCGCGAGATCAAGGCTGGTCTGGACTCCATACGGGCAGCCAATCCGAACTTGGTGGACCTTGCGTCCCGCGAGGTCTGGAACTCGCGCCGCCCGGCCCTGGTGTGCGATCCCATCCCAGCGCCCAGCTGGAGGACAGCCGTAAAAAGTCGCATCGCACTCATGAGAGCCCGCTCGAAGGCGCGCGTTGGTATTCCCCGAGTGCTCAACATGTATGTCTATGCTCCTCTATTCACTGCTTACCTGGAGAGCCTTGGAGTGCTGTCCGAAAATATCGTCTTCTCAGACTACACGACCAATGAAATGTATCGCGCTGGCTCCAGTCGTGGCTCGATTGATCCCTGTTTTCCTTCGAAGATCGCGATTGCGCATTTTCACAACCTCATCTTCAGCAACCACAAGCGCCGGGCGCTCGATTGCATCTTTCTCCCCATGTTCGACGTGCTGTGCTCGCCCTTGGTGCGCACGCGGGCCTGCAATGCATGTCCGACCGTTGCAGTCACCCCGGAAACCGTGGAAGCAGCCTACACCAAAGAGATCAATGTCTTCGCCGAGAACCACATTCACTATCTGCATCCCATCGTCAATCTCGCCGAGAGAAAACTCTTCGAACAACAGATGTTCGAATGCTGGAGCCCCCTTCTTGGCCTTTCCGAAGACGAGAACCATCGCGCCGTCCAGTCCGCCTACGAAGCCCTGGCGGTTTACGAGCACGACATCCGTCGCCAGGCGCGAGCCACGCTCAATATGCTGGAACGCGAGCACCGTTTGGGAATAGTGATGCTGGGCCGCCCCTACCATCACGATCCAGGACTCAACCACGGCATCCTCGATGAATTCCAGAAGCTTGGATACTCAGTCTTTTCCCAGAACACTTTGCCGCTCGACGACGACCTGTTGGACCGCTTGTTTGGGGATGAGGTCCGCGCGGGAATTATTACCCATCCGCTAGACATCTCGGATGTATGGAAGACGGCAACCGCTGCCAGCAGCAACCTGAAGATCTGGGCCGCCAAATTTACGGCACGACACCCGAACCTGGTGGCAGTGGAGTTGTCCAGTTTCAAATGTGGCCACGATGCGCCGGTATATTCCGTGGTCGAGCACATTATCGAACAGTCGGGAACACCTTACTTCTGTTTCAAAGACCTAGATGAGAACAAACCTGTCGCTTCGATCAAACTTCGGGTTGAAACCATCGACTACTTCCTGAAGTCGTATCGCGACGAGATGGCACGCAGGAAATTCGCGGGCAGCTATAGCCCTCGGGATCAGGAGGACCCTGAGCGACACCTGCCGATCGCCGACGTCGACACGGGCTTTATCGATGCACTTGAAAAAAATGTACAGCCATTTTAGGAGAAGGCGCATGAAAGTCTGAAGTTTCATGTGGTCCATAGATCTTGGAATTCAGAGGTCTTCATTTATTGGAGGAAGTCATGGCTACGGTTCCGAAATTCCGCATTGATTTAAATATTCATAGTCAGTTGATGAATCCCGACTCTCGCGGTCCGCAAGTTCCGGTTGCGAAGGGGAAAGCGCTTCCCGAACCGGTCTATCCTCGGTTCCCCGAAAAATTATGGGATCCGGGACCTGAGACTCCTCCGGAGAAGCGTGACTGGACGGTCCCTCAAGCCTATCGCTCGATGAAGGGCTGGTTGTTCCCATACATTCGCTCACGCGTCCTGCCAGGAGAGTTCCACCCGATCAGCGCGTATCTGTTCGTGGAGTATAAGTGCAACCTCGATTGCTGGTACTGCTGGGCCTATAACAATGAAGGTTAAGGGCATGACCGAAGACACAGCGCGGCAAGCGATCGATTGGCTTCACGATCGTGGTTGCCGGGCCCTCGCGTTGATGGGAGGAGAGCCGCTTCTGCGACCGCAGTTCGCCCACAAGGTCGTGTACTACGCTGCGAAGAAGGGTTTCTGGATCTACATTGGCACCAACGCCCGGCTTCTAAGGCCGGACGTTGCCGATCGCTTGGCTGACGCCGGAACATCAGTGTTCAATGTGGCGCTCGATACTTGGGAGGAGAAGCCCGGGCTCCCCAAGGCTCTCGTCCCCATCGAACCGCATCTGGAGCGTCTGCTCCGCAAACAGTACGTATACGGATACATGGTCTTTCTGAATATCAACATCTGCCGCAACAACACGGAAGATGTTCGCCAATTGACGGATTGGGCACACGCTCACCGGACCGCCGCCGACTACCACATCAACGAGACTCCGATGCTGGAACAGGATGAGCATTTCAAGCACATTTCCGAAAACCCAACATACATACGCCCGGAAGACTGGCGTCGGACTGACGAACTGATCGACTGGCTCATTCAAAAGAACAAGGCGGGTTATCAGATGGTGAACTCTGTGCAACGCCTCGAAGAGATCAAGGCTTTTATGCGAATGGCAGGCGATGAATCCGACCTGAGAACTTTTGGCTGGCAGGGCGATGGTAGCGGCACGAATGGCGAGGCGGAGGAGCAACTATCGCGCATGCGAGGCATCGTGCGGGATCTCTCCGGGAATCTCCATTTCGCGGAATGGAATTGCCGGGCCGGACAGAACAACGTCGTTGTCCGCACCAACGGTACAGTTGCCCCCTGCTTCCCCATGTATCCTTCAGATTTTGATTGGGGAAACGTCGACGAGCCCAAGTTCACTCCCGCGCAATTGGCGGAGATGAAGAAGTCCTGCCAGCGGCACTGTTTCTCGACCCTGAACCACAATCTTGCGTATTGCTACGACGATGCCCGAGTCATTAAGTTCGTGTGGACGCAGATTGTAAAGAATCGCCTAAAGGGTGGTGTGCGCGGTTTTGACGACTGAGAGAACTCGTTGCAAGCCCTATCTCCTCGCGAGTGAAAACAGCCCTGGTGAAGGCGGAGCGAAATGGCATGAGCAGATGTCAGTATCTGACGATCATAAGGCTGTTGCTAATCTTGACGGCGATGTACCCCGCCCGGCCGGGCATTGCGCATGCCCAGGCAGATTCGCTCAGCGAAGAAAACACCATCCATCCTGGTGGCCGCTCGGTCTCAAGCATCTGCGAAGACACTGCGGCGCCGTTACCGCTGAAAGACGCTTTGCGATTGGTCTGCCAGCGAAAGCCGGTTCCAATCACGAACGTCGCCGCCCGGAACCTGATTGTTATTGGGTTTGTTGGAGGCTTCGTTAAGCACGATGACGCGATGCATCCTGAGGTGCATTTTGCCGCGTACCTTCGGGATCGGTATCCCTCGGCTATCCATACTGAGGTATTTGCAAATCACGAAGGGAAGAAGGCTCTGCGTCAGGTGCTTCGCCTCCTGGACACCAACGGGGATGGCATGCTCGCACTCACTGAAAAAGAGCAAACGAGCATAATCATCTATGGCCACAGTTGGGGTGCTTCCCAAGCCGTTGCCTTGGCTCGAGAGTTAGGAAGGCAGGCTATCCCGGTGTTGCTCACCATTCAAGTGGACAGTATTAGAAAGCGGGGCCAGGACGATTCCACGATCCCTGCTAATACACAAACCGCGGTCAATTTTTATCAGCCAAGAGGGGAGGTCAACCATTCGTGCGGCCGATCTCGCACGGACAAGGATCTTGGGAAATTTCCGAATGACGGATGAGGACCGTCGAATCAGTTGCGACAACTATCCATGGCTGGTTCGGGTCTTCAACAAACCCCACCACGAAATTGAGAATGATCCGCGAGTGTGGGACGAAATTGCAGCGCTGATCGATTTCGAACTGACGAGCACGAGACCAACAACTCAAGCTTCGTCGCCTAGTTCTCTGGCCCCGAAATAGTGGAGGTCCCATGTCTCAGATGCGCAAAGATGTCTTTACTGGTCGCTGGGTGATCGTGGCAGAGACGACGACGGTACGGCCTTCGGATTTTCATTTTAGGAAGTTCGTCAGCGATACGACCTTCTGCCCATTCTGCGAAACGAATGAAGCCTCGACGCCGCCAGAGGTTTTCGCGATTCGCAAGCCAGGCTCGTCTCCCAACAAGCCGGGGTGGTCCGTGCGAGTCGTGCCCAACTCATCTCCCCGATTACGGATCGAAGGCGACTTGGGACGGCGGCAAGGCGAACGTGGGACACGCGCCCAGAATGGGGCATTGCTCGTCGCGCGGATAC
>PMMJ01000001.1 GCA_003162255.1 Acidobacteriaceae bacterium
GGCAAAGGGTTTAACGGTCCGTGTGTTTGGCGAGCCGATGGAGTTCTGGGCCGACAAGATGCCAGCGGGAATGCTTTTGCGGTCGCCCCGCGAAGCATCGAACCTTTCGGATCCGACTCGGGCTTTCACTCTGGAAGCTTACGAGGCGGCTTTTGGCAAAGAACCGGCGGCTCCGCTTCCGCTCGAGACCTTCGTGGAATACGGGCGCTGGTTTCGGCATCAGCTTGGTTCCGATCTCGACACTCGGACCGTGGACCGAGTCGATCGGAATGGACAAGGGTTCTATCTCACCTTGCGATCAGGCGAGTTGGTCCGCGCCAGCCGGGTTGTGGTTGCCGCCGGCATCGGGCCGTTCCGGCGCAAACCTGCCCAGTTTCAGAGCCTGCCCTCGGCCCAGGCTTCGCACTGCTATGAAGGCCGCAAGTTCCAGGAATTTTCGGGGAAGAAGGTGGCGGTGATTGGGGCGGGGCAGAGCGCACTGGAATCCGCAGCTCTGTTGCATGAGTCGGGAGCCGAAGTCGAAGTCATCGTTCAGATTTCCAACCTGCGTTGGATAGGCATGCACACCTGGTTGCATCACCTGGGGCCAATCTCGGCCATGCTTTATTCCAAGCATGACGTGGGCCCAGCCGGAATCAGCCGTCTGGTTGCCGCTCCGAAGCTGGTTCATCGCCTGCCTTTACAGCTAAGGGACAAGGTCCGCAAGCGGGCGGTTCGTCCTGCCGGGTCGCGCTGGTTGCCGCCTCGGTTGAGCGAGGTCAGAATGAGCACCGGTCGCACCGTGAGGACAGCCTTGTCGGTGGGCGATGAGGTCGCCCTGAGGCTCGATGATGGAAGCGAACGTCGCGTGCATCATGTTCTATTGGGTACGGGATACGACGTCGACATTGCCCGCTACGACTTTCTGCCGCCAGAACTGGTGCAAAGCGTTCGCCAACTCGACGGCTATCCTTTGCTGACCGGCGGCTTGAGTTCGTCCGTGCCGGGATTGCATTTCATCGGCGCAACTGCCGCTCGCAGCTTTGGCCCGCTGTTGTACTTCGTAGCTGGAACCGAGTTTGCATCGGGTGAACTGGCGAAATCTATCGCGCGCAATGGCGCACGTCCCCGCTAACAACGAAGCGCACTCTTATCAGACAATTATGAAACCAAGCAAAGTTGGCGCTCTCGTTATTGGAGGAGATCACCCGGGGCTGGGGATTGCCCGCAGTCTAGGTCGAAGAGGGATCCCGGTTTACATTCTGGATGACCAGCACTCGATTTCTTCATTTTCGAAGTATGCAAGCCGGGTCATTCGGGTCAAGGATCTTCGCGATGAGCAGGAGACCATCAACAGCGTTCTTGAGGTTGGCCAACGTTTTGGACTGGAGGGTTGGGTGCTTTTTCCAACACGGGACGAAACGGTGGCAGCTTTCTCGCATCATCGTGCGCGGCTCGCGGAGTTCTATCGAGTGACGACCCCCGACTGGGACATAGTGAAGTGGGCGTGGGATAAGAAGAACACTCACATCCTGGCCAAACAGCTAGGCATACCGGCTCCCGAAACCTGGAATCCGCGAAGCCTGGAGGAGCTTGCCGCTCTTTATCCGCGACTGCCTTTGGCCATCAAGCCGGCGGTCAAAGAAAACTTTTTCTATGCCACCGGAAAGAAAGCCTGGCGCGCGGATACGCCCGAAGAGCTCAATCGGCTATTCATCAAAGCGAACCAGCAAATCAAACCCGAAGAGGTGATGGTTCAGGAAATCATTCCGGGCGACGGACAGCACCAATTCTCGTATTGTGCTTTCTTTCGCGACGGTCAGGCACACAGCAGCCTGGTCGCCAGACGCAACCGGCAGCATCCCCATGAATTCGGACGCGCTGCGACCTATGTGGAGAGCATCGAGCTTCCGGCGATCGAGGAACTTTCAGAGCGCTTCTTGAAGGCGATTGATTACTACGGCCTGGTGGAAATGGAATTCAAGCAGGATCCCCGCGATGGTCAATACAAGTTGCTGGACGTGAACGCCCGGGCATGGGGCTTCCATAGCATCGGTTTGCCGGCCGGGGTCGATTTTCCCTACCTGGTTTACGCGGACCAGTTGGGAGAGCCGATCGAATCACGCCGCGGACAATCAGGGATCGGCTGGCTTCGTCTGATCACCGACATTCCGACAGTGCTCTCAGGACTTTTCCTGGGGCGATTGAAGTTCGGCGCCTATTTCAGCTCGCTTCAGAGAACGCGTGTGGAGTCGGTTTTCTGCCGAGAGGATCCCTGGCCATCCCTCGCAGAAGTAGCGCTGCTGCCGTATTTGATCGTCAAGAAATACTTCTTGTAGTGGAAACGCCTTTTCACCAAGTCGCGATTGCTGAGAAGAGTCGGTGGTTCTTCCGAAGGTTGACGTTGCACTTGCTTTCTTTGATTACCTGGGTGTTCACGAACCAGCGTTGGAAGGCCAGAGTTTCAACCGAACGATTATTCTTTAACTACTGAGCTTGACCCATAGAGAGCCGGCAAAACATTTGACGAACTTAGCCAATTCCGACGGTCTCATTCAGGACCTGTTTCTTGAGCAAGCTGCGCGCACGCCTGAGCGGCCAGCCGTCATCTCGTCGACGCGAACGCTGTCTTACGCGGACTTGCTTTTCCGGACGCGGGCTCTGGGCCGCCGGCTGCGTGCGCTTGGAGTCCGGCCGAATACTCTGGTCGCAGTCGTGATGGAAAAGGGATGGGAACAGATTGTTGCTGTGCTGGGCGCTCTCGAGTCGGGCGCGGCTTACCTGCCCATCGATCCGAATATTCCGCCGGAGCGCCTTTCGTATCTGCTCGAAAATGGAGAGGTCGAGATCGCGCTTACTCAATCCTGGCTGGATGAGAAGCTGTCGTGGCCCTCTGGCGTAACTCGGCTTTGTGTCGACCGGGAGGATGCAGATGGCGGCGATTTTTCTCCGCTTGCTCGCGTGCAGACTCCAGATGATGTCGCCTACGTTCTCTACACTTCCGGTTCGACGGGGAAGCCAAAGGGCGTGATGATCGGCCACCGCGGGCTGGTCAATTGCATCCGGGAAACGAACCGCGAATTTGCTGTAGGGCCGGATGATCGCACGCTCGCGGTTACCGCTTTGCACCACGATATGTCGGTGTATGACATCTTCGGATTGCTGGCCGCCGGCGGAGCCCTTGTCATGCCCGATCGCGATGGGACGCGCTCTCCCGACCATTGGGTTGAACTGATCGACCGATACGACGTCACCATCTGGAACTCGGTTCCGGCTTTCATGGATATGCTGCTCGTCCATGCATCTGCCCGGAAGCTCACCATGCCAGATCGTTTGCATCTGGCCTTTCTGGGCGGCGATTGGATCCCGATGAGCGCGCCGGCGCGTATTCGTGTGCACTTCGGCGATGTGCAGGTTGTGAGCGTTGGTGGTCCGACGGAGACCACGGTCTGGAACATTTGGTACCCGGTGAAGGAAATGCGGGCGGAATGGAACAGCATTCCGTACGGACATCCGATTGCCGATACCTGCTACTACGTGCTANNCGCGAGCTCTGCTGCTCCGGCGTTGGTCTCCTGAAGGGGTACTGGCGCAACGACGAACAGACCCGCGCCCGCACCGCGATTCATCCCCGCACGGGAGAACGAATCTACCGCACTGGCGACCGGGGACGCTTTATGCCGGATGGCGAAATCGAGTTCCTGGGCAGAATCGACCGCCAAATCAAGATCAACGGGCAGAGGATCGAACTCGGCGAAATCGAAGCGACCTTACTCCGCCAGCCCGGCGTGAAGCAGGCGGTCGTGGATGCAATCGATCTCGACGGTCAGAAGAAACTTGCGGCTTACATAGTGCCGGAAAGTGTGCCGGGAAATGGCCAGCAGTTGCAAGCAGACCAGTTGCGGACGGCTCTCGAAAGCTTTCTTCCCGTCTACATGATCCCGTCCTCGTTCCAGATCATGGAAGCGCTGCCCCTGAATGCCAACGGCAAAGTGGATCGCAGCCAGCTTCCAGCGCCCGCCCAAGCGCGAGTCCCGGTGTCAGCCGAACCGGCAAACGGCCGCCCTGCAGTGAAAAATGGAACCGAAGAAATCATCGCGGCGGTGTGGAAAAAGGCGCTCGGAGTTGAGCATCTGGGGCCGACCGACAACTTCTTTGACCTCGGCGGCGACTCCATTCTCCTCGTGGAAGTGCACGCCGAACTCCAACAAGCGCTGAATCGCAAATTGTCGGTAACCGACTTATTTCAATTTCCATCCATTCGTGCCTTGAGCAATTATCTCGACGGGCAAGCGTCGCAAGTGGCTAGTTCCGAGATCGCTGAGAGAATCCGCAAGCAACGGAACGCGATGGCGAAACAGCGCAATAAAGTGGGGCAACTTCCATGAGCGCTAACGAAACGCAGGATCTCAGTAACGCTCTCGCGATCGTCGGGATGGCGGGCCGCTTCCCAGGCGCGCGCACGGTTGCCGAGTTCTGGCAAAACCAGTTGGCGGGGGTTGAGTCCATCGCTCAGTTCCGGGTGGAAGAACTTGAAGTGGCGAACGCCGTTGCTGCGGCCGCCGATCCAAGCTACGTGCGGGCGAGGCCGGTCCTGGATGACGTCGATTTGTTTGACGCAGCTTTCTTCGGCGTTTATCCCAAAGAAGCGGAGTTGATGGACCCGCAGCAGCGCATCTTTCTTGAATGCTGTTGGCAGGCGATTGAGGATGCCGGCTACGATCCGATGAACTGTCCTGCCATGACCGGCGTCTATGCCGGTTGCAGTCCCAGCACCTATTTCTTGCGCAACGTCTGCCGCGACCGCCGCTTTATCGAAGACTACGTCAGCGGCTACCAGGTCGCGAATTATCCGGTTACCCTCGGCAGCAACGTCGATTTTCTTGCGACTCGCGTCTCCTACAAATTGAATTTGAAGGGACCCGCTTTCACCATGGTGGCGGGTTGCTCGACGTCGCTGCTCGCCGTGTGCCAGGCGGCGCAAGCGCTGCAAACCTACCAGTGCGACATGGCCCTGGCGGGAGGCGTTTCCGTCACGTTCCCGCAGAAACGTGGGTACCTCTATCAGGAAGGCGGAATGGTTTCGCCCGACGGCCATTGCCGCGCGTTTGACGAGGACGCGAATGGCACAGTTTTTGGCGGAGGTGCGGGAGTCGTCGTAGCGAAGCGGCTCGAAGATGCCGTGGCCGACGGCGACTCGATCTACGCGGTCATCCGCGGCTTTGCTACGAATAACGACGGCTCCGATAAGGTCGGCTACACCGCGCCGAGCGTCGAGGGGCAAGCCAACGTCATTGCCATGGCGCAGGCGCTGGCCGGTGTTTCTCCGGACTCCATCGGCTACGTCGAGGCGCACGGAACCGGAACGCCGCTGGGCGATCCCATTGAAATGGCCGCGCTCACCAAAGCGTTTCGTGCCCACACCAAGGCGAAACAATTCTGTGTCGTCGGCACGGCCAAAACCAACGTCGGTCATCTGGATATTGCCGCGGGCATTACCGGCCTGATTCACGCCACGCACGTGGTCCGCGACGGCGTGTTTCCGCCGACGCTGCATTTCCAAAAGCCGAACCCCAAGCTCGATCTCGAGAACAGTCCTTTTGTTCTCCACTCAAAGCGCCAAGAGTGGAAACAGGAAAACAGTCCGCGGCGCGCAGGCGTAAGTGCTTTTGGTGTTGGTGGCACGAATGCCCACGTAGTTCTGGAGCAGGCGCCAGCCCGGCAATCGTCTCCTGCAGGGCGTTTCTTGCAGTTGCTGGTATTGTCAGCGCGTTCGGAAGCTGCGCTGGAGAATGCCACTGCGAACCTTTATCAATATCTGAGGGCTCATCCGAACCTGAACCTTGCCGACGCTGCCTGGACGCTCCAGATTGGCCGTCGCCCGTTCCCATGCCGCCGCGCCATCGTCGCGCGGGATGTGCCCGAAGCGATCGCGAGCCTGTCGCAGCGCGATCGGAAGCGTTTGCCCACGCGGCTGAAGCCTCTCGATAACCCCACCGTGTCCTTCCTGTTTCCTGGGCAGGGAGCGCAGCATCCGAACATGGGCCGCGAACTGTACGAAGGCGAGCGCGTCTTCCGCGACAGCGTGGACCAGTGCGCGGAGATTCTTCGCGCTCCACTGAGAGCCGATCTTCGGTCTTTGCTCTATCCGGAGGAGGCTGCGTCAGAGGAGGCGAAGCGGCGCGTGACCGATACCGTCATCGCGCAGCCCGCGATCTTCACCATTGAATATGCGCTCGCTCAACTTTGGATGAGCTGGGGGATCCGTCCTGCCGCCATGCTCGGCCACAGTATCGGCGAGTTTGTTGCCGCCTGCCTAGCCGGAGTGTTCTCGCTTGCGGACGCCCTGCGGTTGGTGGCCGCGCGCGGAAAGATGATGCAGGATCTGCCGCGCGGCGGCATGTTGTCGGTGCGGCTCTCCGAAGCGGAACTCCGGACACGGCTGAGCGGAGCGCTTTCGATGGCCGCGATCAACTCGCCGTCTCTGTGTGTCGTTGCCGGCCCCTTCGATGCGCTTGAAGAATTCGAGAAGAGGCTTGGGGCTGACGGTATTATGTGCCGCCGCCTGGTGACCTCCCACGCTTTTCACTCCTCGATGATGGACCCCATTATCGAACCGTTCACGAAGCTGGTTGCCGAAGTGCGTCCCGGAAGGCCGCAGATTCCGTATGTCTCCGGTCTAACCGGAACCTGGATCACCGAGAAGGAAACCACCAATCCTGTGTATTGGGCGCGCCATTTCCGCGAGCCCGTGCAGTTTGCTTCCGCTCTTGCCGAACTTCGCAAGCAGCCCAACAGCATTCTTCTTGAAGTGGGCCCAGGGAATGTTCTGGGCACGCTCGCCCGGCAGGCCGGCGCGTCTCCCGACCAGCCGATTATCTCTTCGCTGACCGACGGTTTTTCTGGCGAAGGAGACGCCGCCAGCCTCATGAATTCGGTTGGCGCGCTCTGGCTCGCCGGAGCGCAGCCGGACTGGCGCAGCCTTCATGGCAGCCTTGACGGCAAGGGAAAGCGGCAGCGTATCTCGCTCCCAACCTATCCGTTCGAACGGAAACGTTTTTGGCTCGATGCTCCCCTACTCGAAGAACCCGCGGCAGCGCTGCCGGTCGTACCGGCTGCGGTGCCGCCCATTGCTGAGGCCCCCGCTTCGGAGGAAAACAGACAGGTGAACGTGAATTCTCAAACCCTTGCAGCCCCCTCCCACCTCCCCCTATCCCGGTCCACGCGAATTGCGAAGGTTCTCAGCGAAATTTTCGAGGACCTCTCCGGTGTGGATCTTTCTCAGGCGGACGGGTCCACTAGTTTTCTCGAGTTGGGCTTCGACTCGCTTTTCCTGACCCAGGTGACGCAGTCGCTGCATGGCAAGTTCGGTTTGAAAATTACCTTTCGCCAGTTGCTGGGCGACCTTTCGAGCATGAATGCGCTCGCCGAGTACGTAGACGGCAAACTCCCAGCGGACGTTCTTGCGGAACCAGTGCCCCCCGCGGCAGCTGCTCCCGTCGTTCCGGTTATTGCCATGGCGGCCATGCCGGCGTTTTCGGCCGCGTCAGCGGCCAGCAGTTCAATGGGCAACGTGCCCGTAAGTGGAAATGGAGATGGTGCCATGTCTGAATCTCCGATTGAACGCCTGATGCGCGAACAGCTGCAGGCAATGAATCAACTCTTCGCAAAACAGTTGGAAGCGGTGCATGGCGGTGCTNNCCTAAGCCTGCCGCTCCAGTCACCGCGCCCATCGCTGCGACTGCCGCACCTGTCGCCGCCGCGGGCGCGAAAGAAGAGTTCAAGCCCTTCGGGCCGTACAAGCCGCCGCAAAAAGGTATCTCGGGCAATGTGACGCCGCAACAGCAGGAAGGCCTGAAGAAGCTGATCGAGTTGTATACGCGGCGCACCGCGAAGTCCAAGAGCAGTACGGAGAAGAATCGCTCCGTGCTGGCCGACCCGCGCGTCGTTTCGGGTTTCCGCTCGCAGTGGAAAGAGATCGTTTATCCCATCGTCACCGATCGTTCCCAGGGATCGCGGCTTTGGGATGTGGATGGCAACGAATACATCGACATTCTGAATGGGTTTGGCCCCATCATGCTGGGGCATCGTCCGGACTTCGTCGAGCAGGCGATTGCGAAACAGCTCCATGAAGGCTTCGAAATCGGACCGCAGACGCCGCTGGCCGGTGAAGTCGCGCAACTCTTCTGCCAGATGACCGGCAACGAGCGCATGAGCTTCTGCAACACGGGATCCGAGGCCGTGATGGCGGCGCTGCGTGTGGCGCGCACAGTTACCGGCCGCAGCAAGGTTGTATTGTTCGCCGGTGCGTACCACGGCATGTTCGATGAAGTGCTGGTCAAGAGCGTGAAGAAGGCGGGCGTTCCACACTCTGCCCCGGTGGCGCCCGGAATTCCGCGCGAGAGTCTAACTAATGTCGTCGTGCTCGACTACGGCACCGCGGAATCGATCGAGTGGATTCGCCAGAATGCGAACGATCTGGCGGCCGTGCTGGTCGAGCCGGTGCAGAGCCGCCATCCGCACCTTCAGCCGCGCGAGTTCCTGCAGGAGATTCGCAAGATCACGCAGGAGTCGGGCGCGGCTTTGATCTTCGACGAGGTTGTCACCGGATTTCGAGCTCACCTCGGCGGCTGCCAGGCGCTCTTCGGAGTGCGCGCCGATCTCGCCACTTACGGCAAGGTCGTCGCCGGGGGCATGCCGATCGGCATCCTGGCCGGCAGAGCCGCATTCATGGACGCGCTCGACGGCGGAGCATGGCATTTCGGCGACGATTCCTACCCCGAAGTCGGCGTCACTTTCTTCGCGGGCACTTTCATTCGCCATCCACTGACCTTGGCGGCGATGAAGGCCGTGATGCAACACTTCCAGCAGCAGGGCCCCGGCTTGCAAGAGCGCCTGACCGAGCGCACCACAAAGCTGGTCAAGACCATCAATGAGTTTTTTGAACTGCAGCAGGTTCCTACTCGCATCGAGAATTTTGCGAGTTTCTTCTACTTCGCGCTACCGGTGGAAGAACGCTTTGCCAGCCTCTTCTATTACTTCCTGCGAGCGAAGGGGATTCACGTCCTCGAAGGTTTCCCCTGCTTCCTCTCGACCGCCCACACCGATGCTGACCTCGAGAAGATTATCGCCGCGTTCAAGGAAAGCGTATTCGACATGCAAGCCGCCGGCTTTTTCGCGAAGCCGACTGGCGCAGAACAGCCCGTTTTGGCTGCGGCTGCAACGGCCGCGGCGCCTTCGGGAACTGTTCAGGAAGTTCCCGTCACCGAGCCGCAACTGGAAGTGTGGTTGTCTGATCAGCTAAGTGACGATGCATCTTGCAGTTACAACGAATCTTTCACGCTTCACATGCGTGGAAAAGTGAATGAGGCGGCGCTCAAGGACGCGCTTCGCCAACTTGTCAACCGGCACGACGCCCTGCGCGCGGTTTTCATCCACGAAGGCCAGGTGCAGAAGTTCACCCCCACACTCGATCTCAATATCCCAACCGTGGATCTCACGGCGTTCAGCGCGGCGGAACGTGACGCCCGCTGGAAGCAGATGATTCGTGACGATGCGCACACGCCCTTCCGCCTGGTGGAAGGTCCGATGGTTCGCGCGCAACTGGTCAAAATGGAGCCGGGATACACCTGCCTGGTTTTCACCGCTCACCACATTGTGTGCGACGGATGGTCGACCAACGTTCTGCTCGACGAGCTTCCCAAGATCTACAACGCGCTCAATCGTGGCGAGTCCTCGGTCGCATCGAGCCTGCCTTCGCCCATGAGCTTTGCGGATTACTCGAAGTCGCAGAGCGAATTTTTGAGCGGGTCTGAAGGGGCCAACGTCGAAAAGTTCTGGCTCGATCAATTCCAGCAGCCCGTACCCTTACTCGATCTGCCAACCGATCGGCCACGGCCGGCGATGAAGGAATTCAAGGGTGCAACCTACCGGACAAGAATCGGAGCCAATGCCTACAACGCCATCAAGAAACTTGGAGCGAAGCAGAAGTGCACGCTGTTCGTCACTCTGCTGGCTGGCTTCCAGATCCTCTTAAGCCGCTTGAGCGGTCAGGACGACATCGTCGTCGGAATTCCCACTGCCGGGCAATCGCTGCTTGAAGACGCGATTCTTGTCGGACACTGTGTCAACTTCATTCCTCTGCGTGGAAGACCCACAGCAGACTCCACCGCCGCGCAGTTCCTGACACAAATGAAGCAGACGGTGCTGGCTGGCTATGAGCACCAGAACTACACCTACGGACGGCTCGTGAGAAAGCTCCAGATTCCGCGCGATCCCAGCCGGTTGCCGCTGACCGAAGTGCAGTTCAACCTCGAACGCGTCGGCGGCGATATGCCATTCGACGGATTTCAAGCCGAAGCCGATCCCAATCCAAAGAGTTTCGTCAACTTCGATATCTTCCTGAACGTCGTCGAGTCGAAAGACGGGCTCATGCTTGACTGCGACTACAACACCGGCCTCTTCGACGAGACCACTATCGCCCGATGGCTGAGTCATTACGAAACGTTGTTGATGGGCATGGTCGAAAATGCGGATCAATCCGTATCTCGTCTGCCTCTGCTCAACGAAGCCGGACGCCGCCAGTTAGCCGTCGATTGGAATCAGACCGCAGCCGATTATCCGCGAAACCTGTGTGTCCATCAACTGTTTGAAGCCCAGGCCGCCAAGACGCCGGACGCGATCGCGGCCGCGTTCGAGAGCGCACAACTTACCTATCACGACCTCAATCGCCGCGCCAACCAACTGGCCAACTACTTGCGAAGCGCCGGCGTGAAACCCGGCGTAATGGTCGGCGTGTTCGTCGAGCGTTCGCTGGACATGATCGTCGCTTTGCTGGGTGTGATGAAGGCTGGCGGCGCTTACGTTCCCATGGATCCCACCTATCCCGCCGAGCGTATTTCGTTCGTGCTGAACGATGCCAGCGTCCCGGTTCTGCTTACGCAGGAAGCTTTGTTCAAGACGGTCAATATCGGCACCGCCCATCACGTTTTCCTTGACACCGAATGGACGGCCATCGCGCGGTATTCCAGCGATGCCCCGCCCGCCGCGCCTATGGCCGACGACCTTGCCTACGTCATCTACACCTCAGGTTCGACCGGCAAGCCCAAAGGCGTCGAGATTCCGCATCGCGCCGTGGTCAATCTGCTGCTTTCGATGAGCAAGAAGCCCGGCGTGAAGGCGAACGACACTTTGCTCGCCGTGACCACGCTCTCGTTCGACATCGCTGGACTGGAACTGTTTCTGCCGCTCGCGGTGGGTGCGAAACTTGTGATCGCCAGCCGCGAAGCCGCTGCTGATGGCAATCTCCTGCTCAGCCGCATTGTAAGTTCGGGGGCTACCGTCATGCAGGCTACGCCGGTGACCTGGAAACTCCTGATGGAAGCTGGCTGGGAAGGGAAGCCCGCGCTCAAAGTTCTCTGCGGTGGCGAAGCCTTTCCCCGCGATCTGGCGAACGACCTGGTCCGCCGCGCGCCGTCGGTCTGGAACATGTATGGACCGACCGAAACCACCATCTGGTCCTCGACGATCGAGGTCCAAGCCGGAGACGGGTCGGTGCCCGTTGGCCCGCCCATTGACAACACACAGTTCTACGTTCTCGATGCGGCCCAGCAGTTGGTTCCCATCGGAGTCGCAGGTGAACTCCACATTGGTGGCGACGGCCTCGCGCGCGGATATTTCCATCGGCCGGAGTTGACCGCGGAAAAATTCGTTGCCGATCCCTTCCGGCCGGGCACTAACCCCCGCATGTACAAGACTGGTGACCTGGTCCGCCATGTGCCCGACGGCACGATTGAATTCCTGGGACGCTTAGACCATCAGGTCAAGCTGCGCGGGTTCCGCATTGAGCTTGGAGAAATCGAAACCGCCCTGGCACGTTACCCCGGAGTGAAAGAAGCGGTGGTGATCGTGCGGGAAGACATCCCCGGCGATAAGCGCCTGGTGGCCTACGTCACCAGCGAGCAGCGAGCAATTACGGTCGCGACCGTACNNCGTACGCGAGGCACTTACCGGCAAACTGCCTAATTACATGTTGCCGTCGGCCGTCGTTCGCCTGGACGCGATGCCACTTACTCCGAATGGAAAGATCGACCGCAAAGCGCTGCCTGCTCCCGAGATAGGGCGCGCCGCGCACCACAGAGAGTTCGTCGCCCCGCGTACCGAGCAGGAAAAAGCGCTGTCCGCCATCTGGGCCGAGGTACTGCACCTGGAGCGGGTCGGCATACAGGACAATCTGTTTGAGCTAGGCGCGGACTCGTTGCACATATTCCAGATCGTGGCCCGCGCCGGCAAGGTGGGCATGAAAATTCCGCCCGCTCTAATCCTGAAGCACCGTACAATTGCTGCGGTCCTCGCGCAGTTTGAGAGTGGATCCGCCTCTTCCGCCAAGGCAACTCCCGGCATCGTTGCGGTTTCCCGCGACCGCTATCGGGTCAAGACAGTTCTCAAGGTCCCTGAAAAAGAGACGGTGAAGTGAGTCCTTTGGAAAACACGAAACCACTTCCGCCGGCGCCGAATCCCGAAACAGAAGAAGTTTTCGTCCTGCCTGCTTCGCTCGGACAAGAGCGTTTCTGGGCACTCGACCGCATGAAGCCTGGCAATCCCACCTGGAGCGTGCCCGTACGCTTTCGTCTGCAAGGGCCGCTTGACCCCGCGCTCCTGGAGCGGGCTTTCAACCAGATCATTCAGCGCCACGAAGTGTTACGCACCACGTTCACGGTTGTGGATGGCCAGCCCGCGCAGGTCATCAAGTCTTCACTGCAAATCGAGGTCCCGGTCGTCGACCTGCGCCACTTTCCAAAGCAAGAGCGGGATGCGGAAGTCGATCGCCTTTCTTTCAACGAAGCCCGCTGGCGCTTTGACTTGGCAGTGGGGCCGCTTTTCCGGGTGACGTTATTGCGAGTCGAAGACAACGAGCACGTCATGCTCGTCACGCCTCACCATTCGGTGATCGACTACTTATCGATCGGCTTGATTTCGAATGAACTCGGAACCCTCTACGAGGCTTACGCGCGCAATGTGGACCCCGTCCTTCCCGAACTCACCATTCAATACGGAGACTATGCGGTCTGGCAGCGCGAGCAGTCCGAATCTCCAGCGGTCCAAAAAGAACTTGCCTATTGGAAAGAGCAACTGAAAAATCTGCCGTTGCTCGACTTTCCGACCGACAAGCCGCGCCAGGCATCGCCAACCTTCGAAGCGACCATTACTTCTTTGTTGCTGCCGGTCACGCTAACCGACGCCATTCGGGAAATCGGAAATCGCGAGAGTGCCACGTTCTTCAACACGATGTTGGCCGCGCTCGGGGTTCTGATGTATCAGTACACCGGGCAAACCGATTTTGGCGCAGCCACCCAGGTCGCTGGACGTAACAGCGTGGAACTCGAATCCGTCATTGGCCCGTTCATCAACACCGTGGTTCTCCGCCTCGATCTATCGGACAACCCAACTTTCCCGCAGTTGCTGGGCAGAGTTCAGGAAGTCGGCCTGCAATCGATCGCGAACCAGAATGTTCGCTACGAACAGGTGCTCAAGGAATTACGGCCCAACGATTATCCGAGCCACCACACCTTGTTTCGCCTCAACTTCATCTGCCAGCGTGATCCCGTCAGGGCGCAGGAATTCTCCGGGATCAAACTGACGGTGATTCCGTCCAAGTCGCAAGGCGCGTTATACGATCTGCACGTCTTCCTCGTCCTTCGCAATGAGGGATGGCGCCTGGCTTGCGAATACAACACCGATCTGTTTGAAGCGGGCACGATTACGCGCTTGCTGGCCGACTTCAAGAGCTTGCTCGAAAATATCGTGCAGGATCCGAATCGGCCGCTTTCCTCATTTCCCGTTTCTGAAGGCGCGTCGCTGGCGAGGCAAAAGCGGCCGGCCGTCACTGTGCCCGCGCCTTCCAGTTCTGGCGGAGCCGTGGCTTCTTCGACTCCGCGTTCATTAGGAGCCGCCGCCGCAGCGGCAGCAGAAGCGGTCTCTGCTGCTTCTGTTGCCAAAGAGGACAACGTTCCTGCCTCCTCAGGCGTGGCTGCGTCGGAGTCTTTCGGGTTGCGGGCCAGCGTGGCACAGCGCCGTTTCTTTGCGCTCGAAGAGATTGTCCCCGGAAACCCCGCGCTCCACATGCGTGCCTGCGTGAGGCTTACCGGCGAGGTCTCCCTTGCTCATCTGGAGCGCAGTCTGCGATTGCTCGTCGAGCGGCATGAAACGCTACGTACGACCTTCCAGAAGGAAGGTGAAGAGCTAATTCAGATCATCCGCCCCCCACGATCAATCGACGTGCCCGTGACCTCCCTCGAACTGGTCGCGGCGGCCGACAAAGAAGCGAAGCTGTGGGAATCCATTCGCATCGAGGCCAGCGCTCCATTCGATCTTGAGCAAGGACCGCTGGTACGCGCCCGCTTATTCCGGCTTGCGCCCGAAGAGCATGTGCTGATGCTTACCACCCACCACATCATCGTCGATGGATTCTCGCAAAACGTTATTCAGCGCGATCTGTGGACGATCTACGAAGCGACCTCCAGGGGCGAAGCGCCCGCCTTGCCGGCTTTGCCCATCCAGTACGGCGACTTCGCGCATTGGCAGGAAGAATGGCTCAAGTCCGACGCGGCCAACGAAGAACTCGAGTTCTGGAAGAAGCAGCTCAAGCCGCCCTTGCCGGTGCTCAACTTTCCCACCGATCGTCCGCCGAAAAATCGTCCCGCGTCACACGGTGCCATGGAGACCCTGCTGCTCCCGGAGGACTTGACGCGATCCATGAAGGAGTTGGGCCAGTCCGAGAGCACAACCGTCTTCACGGTCATGCTGACTGGCTACACGGCTCTGCTCTGTCGCTACGCGGAGCAGGAAGAGATCATCATCGGGTCGCCCGTGGCGAATCGTAAACCTGAAACCGAAGGACTGATCGGGCCTTTCGCCAGCCCCATCACATTGCGATTAAGTCTGGCCGGAGACCCGACGCTGAAAGAACTGCTGGGCCGCGTGCGCGACGTTACGCTCGATGCGCTGAACCATGCCGAGTTGCCCTTTGAAGTTCTGCTGGATCACTTGGATGTGCGCTCCGTCCATGGCCGGAATCCGCTGTCGCAGTGCTACTTCTTCTATCAACTTGCCTTCCTGCGTCCGCGGGAACTCGATCGCCTGACGGTTACACCGCTTCCCGATTTTGGCCTGGGCACGCACTACGAGCTGCAGATGGGCCTGTTGGACCGCCGCGAAGGTTTGCGCGCCCAACTCGAGTACAATCCCGACCTCTTCGATGCGGCGACCATTCGGCAGGTTCTCGAGGATTATCGGAGAGTTCTCGAACTGATGCGCGACGTGCCCGAAGCGCGCATTCACGAGCTTAAGGTTTCAAGACAAGCGCCTCTCGTGCGTCCATCCGAGCCGGTTATCAAAGAAGCCGAGCCCCGTCGTGCCGCTAACCCCACCGAGAGAAAGCTGCAGGCAATCTGGGAGAGCTTGCTCGGTACCAGTCCGATTGGGTTGAATCAGAACTATTTTGAGCTCGGAGGCACTTCGATCTTGGCGGTGCGCTTGTTCGCGCAGATCGCCAGGGAATTTCAGCGCAAGCTCCCGCTCTCCATCCTCTTTGAGGCTCAGACCATCGCGCAGTTGGGTGAGGTTCTGCAAACTGACGGTGCTTCGCCGGACTGGTCCCCGCTAGTGGCGATCCAGCCCAACGGTTCGCGGCCTCCGTTTTTCTGCATCCACGGCGGTGGCGGAAATGTGCTGATTTATCGCGAGCTGTCGCGCCATCTTGGTGCCGATCAGCCTTTCTACGGCTTGCAGGCCCAGGGCCTCGACGGCGAACGTCCATGCCTGACAACGATCGAGGAGATGGCGTCGCTTTACGTGAAGGAGATTCGCCGCGTGCAGCCCCAGGGCCCGTATTATTTGGGCGGCTACTGCATGGGCGGCACCGTCGCCTACGAGATGGCGCAGCAACTGAAAGCGCAGGGAGACGAAGTCGCTCTGCTCGCTTTGTTCGACACCATGAACTGGTGCAGCATTCCATCCGATAACGCCTGGAGAAAAGTCAGGCACATCGGGCAGAGAATCAAGTTTCACTGCAAGAACTTTCTCCTGCTGAATGCCGCCGAAAAGAAAAGGTTCTTTGACGAAAAAGTTACCGTCCTGCGCAGCCGCTCGAAGATCTGGAAGGGCATGATATTCGGGAGACTTCTGGCGAGGGAATCGGGTAATAGGCCGGAATCCCTTGTGCTCGCGGAGATGTGGCAGATCAACGACCGGGCGTGCATTGTCTATCAGGCGAAGCCCTACGATGGGGTCGTCACCGACTTCTGCCCGATGAGGCAGTACGCGAAATACCGTCCAGCGGAAGGCGATTGGAGCCGCTTGGCGCGAGACTACGAGGTTCTAACCCTCCCGGTTTACCCCGCCGGCATGTTGTTGGAGCCCTTTGTCAAGCACTTGGCTGAAGCGCTTCAAGTTACGATTTCCCGCACGATTCGATAACGGAAGTTTCACAATAAGCTTGAGATGATCGCTTGAGATGATACCCCACTACTTCCTCCGCATCGGCACTGATTGATAATCCACGCCCAGGGATAGGAGCAAATTATGTCTTTGTTACAGTCGCCTGCAATTGGTTCGGTCGAGCGTCGCGAATGCCTCGCGCAAGCGGATTGGGTCCGGGAGTTTCTCCTCCCGCGGATCCCAGTCGTCATTACGGGAGCGCTTAAGTCGTGGCCAGCGATGTCCAAGTGGTCGCCGGAGTACTTCAAAGATCGATATGGCTCGATGCCCCTGGCTGTCGAAGGCCAGAACCACACGCTGGGTGGCTTTCTTCCCTCCAAAAAGGATGGCGGGAATCTAACCATGGCAGAGTTTATCGACCTAGTTTCGTCATCGAGTGATGAGAATCCGGCTCCTTACTTGCGCAACGTGTGGATTGAGAAGTTTCTGCCGGAACTGGATGCGGATCTGCAACCAGAGCCTCCCTGCTTCTACCCCAACTGGCTGGAAGCTCCCTTCACCCAGCCGCTCTATCCCAGATTGCATGCTGGCCACCCCGAACTGTATATCGGCGGCCGAGGGGGTAAGTTCCCAGTGCTTCACTATGATAGCTGGCACATCTATGTCTTCCTGTGCCAGATTTATGGAGTGAAGGAGTATACGATCTTTGCTCCCGATCAAACGCCCTACCTATATCCATCCGATTACCACACGTCGTCGATATCGGTCGATGACATCGACAATGTCGATATAAAGAAATTCCCGCTTTTTGCCAAGGCCAGTCCAATACGGTTCACATTGCACCCCGGGGAGATGCTCTTTGTGCCTCCGGGCTGGTGGCACATGGCAAAAATTTTGACGCCTTCTATCTCAATTTCGGTGACGCGCGTCAACTCTTCCAACTGGGACGAGTTTGCCAAAGAGCTGCGGCAGTGTTCGCCGTTTTACTTGAAACCATTCGTATGGTCATATTTGACCGCATTTCGTTTGGCTCTCCCGCTTTTTGGCTCAGGCACCGCATTAACAAAATAGCATCGGCAATCGGCGTCCTCTTCTATCGCGCCCGAGCAACAATGTATAACTCTCTTAATTTAAGGACGGCATGAGCGCACGTGAGGCGATAATCGAAGCGGCGGACTCTGAACCATTTCGCTCTCTGCTGCTTCGACTAGCTAAGTCGAACGCCGGCGTCAGATTCTTAAACAAGCTAAGTTATCCTCGGGCGGTATTTTCATCGTTTGACGAGGCGTGGGTTGCAGCCCGCAAGACTGCCTATGCCGGCCATGATCATCCGGACTACATCAAGCTGCATCTCGAACTGTCAAAGACTTTACGCCCCAGTGACTATGCAGCCCTTTATTGGATTAGTCGAATCTGCTCGCGCGAGATCAAGGTCTTTGATTTCGGAGGACATGTAGGAAACCTTTTCTACAGCTACTTAGACNNTGATTGACACATCTAACTCCGTCAAGTGGACAGTCTTTGATCTTCCGCAAACCGTCACCGCTGGGCAAGAGCTGGCCCGGCAAAGGGGCGCGCGCGGGCTGGAGTTCACCACTTCGTTGGATCAGTATTCGCGCGACCAAGTCCTGTTGATTTCGGGGGCTTTTCATTATTGGGAGAAGAGCATTGCCGAGTTTGTGAGCCAGTTTCCTGAACGGCCTGACCACATATTGATCAACCGAACTCCCGTGTGTGATGCCGCCCCCGCCTTTTTTACGGTTCAGGACAATGGCTCCTATGCGGTGCCATGCGTCGTACGAAATCTTGACGAGATCGTGAGTGCGTTCTCCGCTGCGGGCTACGCTTTGATCGATCGCTGGAAAGCACTCGAACTGAGAATGCGGATGCCTCTGTTCCCCGGCTTGAACGTGCCTTACTACTCTGGTTTTTACTTCAGCACGCAGAAGCAGACGATTCAGTCTTCTTGCACGCCCGAGGTTCTGCTCTAGCAATCGGCCTTTTCCGAACAGGCAAAGAGACATCGCCGAGCTCATTCAGGCAGCAGGGAAATCATTGCGAATGACCCGAGTTGGAAACGCGCTAAGCAGGAGATTGCTTCTTGGCCTGTGCCTCTGCCTTCTGGCAGGCGTACTCTGGTTTGGACTCTGGCCGTTTACCCCGCGGCCGCATAATGACGTCAGCTGGATTGCGAACCAGAACGGTCTCTTGTTCGGTGACTACGGTACGATCCTAAGTTCCGCGCCACTCCATGTGGAAGGACCACCGGATGGTCCGTGCAGCGTTGAGATTTGGCTCCAGCCTGGTCTGAGTGATGATTACAACACCATGCTCGCGTTCCAGACAGCAAAGACTCCGCTTCAGTTCAGGATTCAACAGACCGGCAACGCTTTGATCCTCAGCCGCCACGTAGTCGGCTTGGATCATCAGACAAGTAAGATCATTTACATGGCCGGCGTGTTCCGGCAAGATTCCCCCGTGCTCATTACCGTAACTGCCGGTGCGAAGGCGGCTTCGGTCTACCTCAATGGTGTCCTCACGCGCTCCTCGATGGACTTCGGACTTACTCGCCATGATCTCAACGGAGGAATCGTGGTTGGCAACTCTCCCGTGGGGAACGATAGTTGGTCGGGTGTTCTGCGCGGCATCGGCATCTACAATCGGGAACTGACGGCAGACGAGGTTCGGCTCGATTATGACGAATGGCGCCGCTCGGGCCAACCCGAAAATCTTGAAGAAAAGAACGCAGTGGCGATTTATGCCTTCACCGAACGTTCCGGAAACGTGGTGCACAGCCAGGTGCCTTCGGCGGTCGACCTCCAAATCCCCGATCATTACCTAGTTCTTTATCCGTTTTTCCTTCGGCCGTTCTGGACGAATTGGAGCTGGCACTGGCCTTTCTGGAAAGATGGCCTCACCAACGTCACCGGCTTCATGCCGCTGGGATTCTTCTTTTGCGTATACTTCTCGTTGTCGCGGCCGATCAGTCGGGCGATCGTGCTAACCATCATTTTCGGATGCGCGATCAGTTTTATCATTGAAGCCACCCAATTCTACTTGCCGCCACGAATTTCGGATTCCATGGACTTCATCAATAACACGCTTGGTACCGCGCTCGGGGCTCTCTGCTATCGGCCCCGCTTCGTGCAAAATCTGCTGGCGCGTGTCCGAATTGTTCCACTCGATAACTGCCAGGCTAATTCTGTGTCCCGCGAGGTGCTGCTAAACGCGTCGTGAGAGTGTTACTCTGCCAACAGGAAAGAACACCTGCGTAGCGATCCGGGTTTTGCAGAGTATCGATGCTTTGTTAACAAACGCGGGTGAAGTAGGCGATGGGCCCGACCAGGGTCACAGCGGCGGTGCCGACTCCGTCCCACCCGCTCCAAATTTTCAGCTTGTCCCGTCACACAGACTCCTATCTGCATCTCGCGCCTACCTCTGAGAGGGTTCCCATGAGCTACATCAAGGAGAACTGGTTTGTTGGATTTAAGAATCGGCTCCTTCAGGAGATCGCCCGTAAAGCGCCTGGGGCGATGAGTTTGCGTCCTCTTCTCCATCGCTGGCGCGGGGTGGAGATGGAGAAGAATGTCTGGATCGGCTACGATGCAATCATCGAAACTGCTCACCCCGAATTAGTCACAATCAAAGAGGGCGCTATTATAAGTATCCAAGTTCTGATCCTTGCGCACTTCGGAGGATGGGAACGGAGTGTGATCATCGAGAGAAACGCCTTTCTTGGTCCCCGCGTCATCGTTCTTCCCAATGTGGTGATTGGAGAGGGATCGGTGGTGGCTGCAGCTAGCGTTGTCACTCAGTCCGTGCCGCCGATGACCATGGTCCAAGGAAACCCCGCAAAACCACTTGATCAGGCAAACCCGCCAACATAGTCAGCCCGGTTCTCGCAAACCATGGAGAAACTGCCGGCCGGCTTCCGGATAAACTCCCGTCGACCCTAGAGATCATCCCACCGGAATGTAACAATCCGGAGCTACGCGTCCGCTCAGCCGACCCTTCGGAATTTCAGTAAGGGAAATGCGCTTCGAAATCAGCGCGGCAGTAAGCCGGACAAGGTCAATCGACATAACTCCCATTGCCCAGACAGAAATTGCTGCCCGTGACTTTGTTATACAGCTGCAAGAGTCGTAAGAAGACCACTGCCTCGACAGGAAACCGGAAGCAGTTAGTTTTGAAACGCAGCCACGCGATCGGGAAGAAGAGCTTGTTGACGAGAAATACGATCGGACGGATCTTGGACGAGCGAACTAGACGATAGAAGTGGGGATCGACCAAAGGAAGATAGAAGTTCGCGAACATCTCCAGATCCCAATCGATTCCTTTAGGCGCCCAGGGAGCCTTGAATCTTCGCAAGGTGTGATGCACCCAACCCGACAGTTGTTGGGGCGGGACGAACCCCTTTTCCTGGGCTCGTTCATAAAGCCGGGTGCCGGGATAGGGCGTGTAAAAAAAGATGCTCGCCCGTACGCTGCGCTCCTGTAGTTTCGCGCGGCGGAGCATATCGAGCGTAAGGTTGAAGTCCCGACCCGACTCGGTAGGCAGGCAGACCATGGTGGTAAGGCGCGGAGTAATCCCGTGCCGCGCTAGCATCTCGATGAAACGCAAGGTTTCTTCGACGGTAGCTCCCTTTTCAAGTAGGTTAAGCACTTCCTGATCGCCCGATTCCGCCCCGATGTAGACCTGCTGGCAGCCTGACCTCGCGAAAAGATCCAAATCCTCGTCTTTATAAGCTTTGGTGAATATGTGAGCGTGCGCGCTGGTTTCCCACTTCAAGTTCAACCCGGCATCGATCATGGCGCGGGCAAGCTCACGAGCAAACTGCGGACCCACGAAGAAATTGTCGTCCTCGAACAGAAGGCTGTCGATGCCAACTTGTTCTTTCAGGAATCGAAGTTCCTCAATGATCTGAGCGACGGGCTTGTGTTGCCAGCGGCGATGGTAGATTTCACCGATGCAACAGAAGCTGCAGTCCAGCGGACATCCGTGGCTGGCAAAGTAGCCAATGAAATGTTCCGGGAGGCGGCTTCGGTTAACGTACTTCTTGAGGTCGAGGGCGCTGAGGTTAATGCGTGGAAAAGTATTGATATCTTCCAGCGGCGCAGGCGGGTTCACGGTGACGGCGCCGTTGTGTTTGCAGGCGATGCCCGGTATATCCGAAGTATTTTTCCCTTCACGCAACCGTTCCACGAGCTCGCGCAGGGGACGCTCTCCCTGGCCAACGACGACATAGTCGATGTAGGGTTCCTGCAGTGTCTGTTCCGGCAGCAAAGTCGGGTGCCAGCCGCCCCACACGATGGAAGCGTCGCAATTCTCGCGGACTTTTTTTGAAAACGCAATCCCGCCATAGATCTGTTCGCCGGTCAGGGAGCTGACGCCAGCGAGCAAGAGACGGTCGCTGAGTGCAGCCAGTATCGTCGAATAATCCGGCTGCTGTTGCTGATCGAGCAAAACGACGTCGACACCGGCGTTCCGCAGCGCGCGTTCGAGGTACAAGAGAGAATAAGGCACCCGAGCTTGGGTGCTGTCGCCTGGAGTGGGGTTCGGAAAGAAGAGAATGACTGTGTCTTTTCTTGCAGTCCTGCCGGAAGGGGGTCTGGCGGGAACGCTCAACACGGCTTCGGCGCCACTCTTCATCGGTACCTGTTAAATAGCATCGGACGTTCTCACCGTCAATGGCACGGGCGGTTTGATCAAGATATCCCCCAATCCCATCGATTTTCGTTGAAATGTATCGCTGCAGCATGCTGCAATTGTTTGCACACATACTCCAATTCTTTCTGTTAGCACCAGTATAACGTGTGCCGCCGGCACCCTTTTCCGCGCGCACTTGTCCGCACGTACTGATTCCAAGGCCGGTTCTCGCAGGTTTGATTCGTCGTAGTCGCCGCACTGGGCTTCGGAAGTCAGGACGGTGTACCGTAAGACCTTTCCGCCACGAGAGGAATGGCATGTGCCTGCTAAGCGTTGGGCACGAGGGCCCATCAAGACCGTATTGTGTCATTAGGGGCAACTGTCTCGTTAGTCGCGGGCGGGTCGCGCGGCTCTCCGATTCCGTCACCAATATTGCCATTTTGTACTACCGCCAAGAGAAGATAAGCGGGTGGAATTATCTTCACTAAACGCTCCGCAGAGACTCCGCCTATCGTGCTGGCGCGGTGTAAGACACTACTCGTTCGTCGCCTCAGCGGCGATGCACTCTGGCGTGGCATGCTGCGCAAAGCGTGGCCAGGTTCTCCTCGGAGTCGGACCCCGAATGGCTGCGGAACTCGCTGTGGTGCACCTCAAGATTCAACATCGTGCCGCACGATTCGCACCTCCAGTTGTCGCGCCGCAGGATCTGCTGGCGCAGTTGTCGTATGCGAAGGAGTAGTTCTCCATCACAGTCATAGCCTCTCATCGAATTGCGATCCGTGGCTATGCCGGCAACGATACCAACTGAACGTTTGCAAAATATACGTTTCTATCGCATAATCAGCACATGTGGATAACGCGGGATATTGAGCCACGCCTTCTGAGATCCGCACGGACCCGTCCAGTCGTAGTGCTGACCGGCGCCCGCCAGACCGGTAAGACGTCCACCTTTCGAAGGCTCTTTCCGAAGCATGAATTCGTATCGCTCGACCTCCCAACCGAAGCCGAACAGGCTGAAAAAGAGCCGCAAAGCTTCCTCCTCCGCCACCAGTCGCCAGTGATCATCGATGAGGTGCAATACGCGCCTGGCTTATTTCGTTACCTCAAGGGCGCAGTGGATGCTAGCCGGGCGCGCAACGGACAGTTTCTGCTCACCGGTTCTCAGAAGTTCACGTTGATGAAGAGTGTTTCCGAGTCACTGGCCGGACGAGCCGACATTGCTCAATTGGAGACACTGTCCTTTGCGGAGATCCGTGCGGCACTGCCGCAAACCGTACTCGAATCTGCCATCGTGCGGGGTGGTTTTCCGGAACTGCATGCCAACCCGGACATCGACGTGATGTCCTTCTACAACTCTTATCTGGCCACCTATCTGGAACGCGACGTGCGGTCGCTCGCCAACGTGGGCAGCCTACGGGATTTCGAGCGCTTTCTGCGCGCTTGTGCTCTCCGTTCTGCAAACTTGTTGAACAAGGCTGATCTGGCGCGAGATGTAGGCATCGCTCCCTCCACGGCGAACAACTGGCTGTCCACACTAGAAGCTTCGGGGCAGATAGTGTTGCTGGAGCCATGGTTCTCGAACCGCACCAAGTCCATCGTGAAAAGTCCCAAACTTTACTTGGCGGATACCGGCCTCCTTTGTGCGCTGCTGAACGTTCGCTCCGAGGAAGCTCTCCGTCAAGCACCGGTGGCCGGCGCCATCTGGGAAACATTTGTCTTTGCCCAATTGCGCGAGCGCGAGCGGCGCGCAGGACTCGTGGGTAGCCTGTTTTTCTGGCGTGACCGCACGCGAGAGGTGGATTTTGTGGTTGACATCGGTGGACGCCTGGAACTGTTCGAAGCGAAGTGGACCGAAGTGCCCGCCGCCGGCGACGCCGTGAATCTCGATTTCGTGCGTAAGGTGGTTGGCAAATCGCGGATTGCCAGCAGCGCTATCATCTGTCGCACGCCGAACGGTTTTCCACTCGCTGACGGACTCCGCGCTTTGCCCGTGATGGAACTGCAATAGACCACACTGAACTGCGAACTTGATGGTACAACGGGACCTCCTTACGCCTCGCTCGCGACCAATGAGGCTTGCTTCTGTGGTGATGCGCAATGGCGTCTTGACGTGGGAGTGAAGGATGAAGTGAGAAGGTGTGCACTTCTTTCGTGAATGACACAAGACACGACTCCGCGAACAGATGTATTAATCAATACGACCATGGTATAATGACCATGATTAGGGAGCTTTCCTCATGAAGAAAATGGCTGCAGGTTCTTTTAAGATCCATTGTCTTGCGGTCATGGATGAAGTTCAGGCTAAACGCGAGACCGTGGTGATCACAAAACGTGGCAAACCGGTAGTGAAGCTTGTCCCTGCTGAGAAAA
>PMMJ01000424.1 GCA_003162255.1 Acidobacteriaceae bacterium
CCGGCGCCCACCGACCACATGATCGGGACCAGCCCCGCGAACATGCAGGCGACGGTCATGAACTTCGCACTGATCCGCTTCACCGCGCCGTGCATGATGGCCGCCCGCAGATCGGCGAGGCTGCGCAGCTTTCCGTCCCGCAACGCCTCGGCGTAGGCCAGGTCCAGGTAGAGCAGCATGAAGACCGCGGTTTCCGCGTCCACGCCCATCAGCGCGATCAAGCCGACCCAGACGCCGATGCTCATGTTGTAGCCGAGCAGGTACAGAAACCAGATCGCGCCCACCGCGGAGAACGGGACCGCCAGTACGATGATCATGGTTTTGGCCATCGATTTCGTGTTCAGGTAAAGCAGCATCAGCACCAGGAAGAGCGTCACCGGCAGCACGATCTTCAGCCGCTCCCGAACGCGCTGCATGGCCTCAAACTGGCCGATCCAAACGAACGTGTAGCCCGGCGGCAACTTCACGCCGCGGATCGCCTCCTTGGCGGCGGCGACGTAGCTGCCGATGTCCCGGCCCGCGACGTCGACGTAAACGTAGCCGTTCAACATGCCATTCTCGTCGCGCAGCATCGCCGGTCCGCTTACGAACTTGATGTCGGCCAGTTGTGAAAGCGGCACCTGTGTCTGCCCGTCCATGGTCGAGACCAGCACGCGTTTCAGCGTGTTGATATCGCTGCGATAATCGCGCATGTACCGCACGTTGACCGGGTAGCGCTCGCGGCCTTCCACCGTGGTGGTTACGTTCTCGCCGCCGACGGCGCTCATCAGGACTCCCTGGACGTCTTCCATGGAAAGGCCGTAGCGGGCCATCTCGGCGCGCTTCCAATCGAAATCCAGGAAGTAGCCGCCGCCGGTTCTTTCGGCGAAGACGTTGCGCGTGCCCCGGATCCTTGGCAGCAGGCTTTCGATCTGTGTGCCGAGGCGCTGAATCTCCTGGATGTCCGCGCCGTAGATCTTGAGGCCCACCGGTGTGCGGATGCCGGTGGTCAGCATGTCGATCCGGGCCTTGATCGGCATGGTCCAGGCATTCGCGATGCCCGGCATGGTCAACGCATCGTTCAGACCTCCGGGGCCATAGATCAGTTCCTGCGTGGTGCCGTGTTCCGGCCAGAAGCGACCGAGTGCGCCGTGCAACCAATGGGGAGCCCACTTCGAGTACCATCGCTCGCGCTTCGGCCAGTCCGTTTCGGGCTTCAAGACAATGACGGTTTCCATCATCGAATAAGGCGCAGGATCGGTGGCGCTCTCCACACGCCCGGCCTTGCCGAATACGCGATAGACTTCCGGGAAGCTCTTAATGATCTTGTCTTGCACCTGAAGCAGCCGTGCGGCTTCCGTTACAGACATGCCGGGTAACGTCGTAGGCATGTACAGTAGAGTTCCCTCATCGAGCGGCGGCATGAACTCCGAGCCGAGCTTGAAGAAAACCGGCACGGTCAGTGCCATCGCGATAACAGCGGCGGCAATCGTTTTCCACCTGTGTTCCAGCACGAACTCGACTACGGGGTGGTAGAGCTTCATCAGTGGGCGGCTGATGGGGTGGTTGTCCTCGCTGTGGATCGTGCCAATCAGCACACTGTTTACGATCGCCGCCAACCATCGCGGGCGGAATTTGAACTTATCCATACGAGTGAACAACAGCCGCATGGCGGGATCGAGCGTGATGGCTAGCACTCCCGCGATCGCCATGGCAAAAGTCTTGGTGAACGCCAGCGGCTTGAACAGGCGACCTTCCTGCGCTTCGAGCGTGAACACTGGCAGGAAGGCGACGGCGATGACGAGAAGCGCGAAGAAGCTGGCTCCCCCGACTTCCTTCACAGCCGAGATCACGACCTCGTGATAGTCGCCAGGACGACCTTCCGCATTCCAGTGTTCAAGCTTCTTGTGGGTCTGCTCGACGACCACGACGGCTGCATCAATCATGGCTCCGATAGCGATAGCGATTCCGCCGAGCGACATGATATTGGCCGACATGCCGCTCATTTGGATAGGAATAAATGCCAGGATCACGGTGACCGGAATCGTAATGATGGGAATGAAGGCGCTCGGGAAGTGCCACAAAAAGATCATGATCACCAAACTAACGATGACCAGTTCTTCAATGAGCGTGTGCTTCAGGTTGTCGACTGAGCGATCGATCAAGTCGGAACGGTCATAGGTGGTGACGATCTTCAGCCCCTTCGGAAGAGTGGGCCCAATGTCCGTGATCCTTTGCTTGACGCGCTCGATCACCTTCTGCGCATCCTCGCCGAAACGCATGATGACGACTCCACCCACCACTTCTCCTTGGCCATCGAGTTCAGCGACGCCACGCCGCATGTCGGGTCCGAATGTCACTGTGGCCAGATCCTTCACCAGCACGGGTGTGCCGGTCTGCGGATTCGACATGACAACAATGTTGCCGATGTCATCGAGCGATTTGATGTATCCGCGACCCCGCACCATATACTCGCGGCCGGACATCTCGACCAACCGCGCGCCGACATCGTTGTTGCTCTTCCCGATGGCGTCCACCACCATGTTGATTGGGATCTTGTAGCCAAGCAGCTTGTTGGGATCAATATTGACCTGGTACTGACGGACGAAACCTCCCAACGGTGCCACTTCCGCCACACCGGGAACGGATTGCAAGGCATACCGCAAATACCAATCCTGGTAGCTGCGTATCTTCTCGATGCTGTACTGTCCGGTGGTATCGACCAGGGCATACTCATAGACCCAACCGACAGCCGTCGCATCCTTTGCCAACTCAACACTGACGCCCTTGGGCAGGCGTGGGACGACGGAATTCAGATACTCAAGCGTCCGTGAGCGCGCCCAGTAAATGTCCGTGCCTTCCTCAAAGATGATGTAAACGTAGGAGTAGCCGAAATCCGAAAAGCCGCGGATGTCCTTCACTTTGGGCAAGCCCAGCAACGCCGAGGTGATGGGATACGTCACCTGATCTTCCATGATGTCCGGGCTGCGGTCCCACTTGGAATAAACAATGACTTGGGTGTCCGACAGATCAGGGATCGCATCCAGCTTCGTGTTCTTCATCGAATGCACGCCAATGAGAACACCCGCGCCGATGAAGAGAAAGACGAGGAATTTGTTCTTTGCGCAGATATCGATGATTCGATTAATCATTGCTACTGGCCTCCGCCAGCACTTCGGATAGACTCCGCAAAACACCACCGTTCTGGTCAACGAACGCTTCCGCCGCTTTCCGGTCGCTGAACGCGAAGGTGCCGGGCGAGCAGCGATCGAATGCCAACTGTTCCATGTGCTTGGACTCATCCATCTTGGACATGTCGTGCTGGCAGGCGATCACGCGGCTATCCTCGACAAACCATGCTCCCTCCGGGCTCACCAGCTTTCCGGTGGGATAGTCCGTCACTGCGATCAGCCGCAGCGGCCTCTTCTCCTGCCGTGCCTCTGTCACCGCACAGTGCGTACAGCAGACATCGCGCCGCCTCCCGCCGACTTCCGCTACGACGTGTGCTTTTGCATTGATCTGACGCCGGCAGAATCCGCATTCCATCCGCGAGCGGCGGTTCATCAGCAAGTACCCGCCCGCAAACAAGCCCGCGACCACGATTAGGACCAGTGCTGAATAAATCGATGCCTTTTTTGCCATAGCCAATCTCCTTAGTGCTGCATCCCGGCCATCGCGCTCTTCAGACGACTCTCGGAATCAATCAGGAAGTTTCCAGAGGTCACGATGGTTTCCCCCGTATTCAGCCCAGACAGAACGACCACGTTGCCTTCGAGCTTCGCGCCCATCTGGATGACCCGCGGTTCGAACACGCCGCCGTCATGAACCACAAACACGTACTGCTTGTCCCCGGAATCCATGATCGCTTCCTGCGGTACCACAATCTGCTTGCCATAGTTGATCTTCAACTGCACGTTGGCGAACATCTGCGGCTTCAGATCGAAGTTCGGATTCGCAAACTCGATGCGCGCTTTTACGGTATGGGAGATAGGATCGACGTTGGGATAGATGTAGGTGATCTTCCCCGTGTAGGTCTTACCGGCGTAGTAGCTCAGTTCCATGTCCGCCGTCTGGCCCACCTTCACAAACGGCACCTCGTACTCGAACACGTCCGCGTTCACCCAGATCGTCGACAGATCGCTGATCGAATACAGATCCATANNCCGGGGTGACGGCGGTTTGCGGAAACGCCTTGCGGTCGGTTACGAAGCCACTGACCGGCGAATAGAACGTCAAAGTCTTCGTTACTTCACCGGTCTCGTCGAGCTTCTTGATCTGCTCGTCGGTGATGTCCCAGAGTTTGAGCCGCTCACGCGTCGAACGCAGCAGGGACTGCGAGCCTTGCGCCACGTCAGGAAATTGCGAGGCGCCCATCTCCTTCGCTCCACGCTTGGCGATCAGATATTCCTCTTCGGTAGCCACAAGGTCCGGGCTGTAGAGGGTGAAAAGTGGCTGGCCTTTCTTGACGAGTTGCCCGATGTAATCGACGTAACCCTTATCGATGTACCCGTTGACCTTCACATGAATATGCGCAAGCTTCGTCTCATCGCTGGTGAGCTGACCAGTTGTGCGTACGGTGCGTACCAGAGACTGGCGCTCGACAGTCGCAGTCCTTACACCGATCAGTTGCTGCTTGTTGGACGCGATTTTGACAGTGCCAGCAGGCATCGCCGTTGTGGTTGTCGCACCACTCTGAGAAGCGTTGTCCTCCGCGTATTGCGGCACGAGGTCCATTCCATCCGGTGCTTTTCCGGGTTTGTTGTAATGGTGCTGGGGGCTCATGGCGTCATACCAATAGAGAACCTTGCGTTCGCTTCCCGCGGCGGACGTTTGCGAAGCAGACCGTAGGCCTTGGAAAAAGGCTGAAACCCTTCCTCCAAAAGTGACCCCAACTGCCAACGCAATTGCAGCCCCGAGTGCCATAACTCTTAGAACTTTGTGAGACATCGCTTTACTCCCCTCCCGGCGGGTGCTGGTTGTCCGGCTGCGCGACTATCGAAGTCAGGTCCACACCCACCATGCTCTCTATCTGTGCTAGTGAAGATTGGTAGTTAGCCAGCTCGCGGTAATAGTCGATTTCGTAGTTGAGAACCGTTGAGAAGTTTCCTAGAACGCTGAGGAAATCTACCGTGCCAACCTGGTAGGCGGACATCGAGGACTCCAATGCCAACGATGACTGCGGCACCACGCCCTGAGAGAACAAATGCAGAAGTTCATCGGAGGCCTTGGCAGCCAGGTATTGCTGTTTGAGTTCAAAATTCAGCTCGTTCTTCCGATTGTCGCGGCTGCTCTCGGCTGAAAGCCGCTCTTCCGTGGCTTGCCTTACTTCCTCGCGTTGTTTGCTCTTGTAAAAGACCGGTACGTTGATGGTGAATGTCATCCCGTACATGTCGGGCAGCATCGGGCGTTGCTGATACATGAACCCGACGCTCAGATCCGGGTAGTAATCCTTCTGTGCCAGGTTCACCGCGAGTTGATTTCGCTCAATCATCTGTTCTTGGCGGTGAAGGCCGGGATCATTCTGCCGCGCGAGCCTGTACAGGTCGTCAAGCGAGTAGTTCAGAGGGGACCGTTCGATATTGTCGGCCGGTGGAAGTGGCTCTTCAGGACTACGCGCCAACAGAGTGTTCAGACGTGCCTGCGCAGTATTTCGTTGCTGTTGCAGCACCGTGAGCCGCTGCAGCAGTAGTGAAATCTCGACTTGCGATCGGAGAACGTCCTGCTGAATGCCTTTGCCAACCCGATAACGGGCTTCGGCGATCTGGGACAACTTCGTCAATAGATCCTTATCCTTCAGAGTGGTCTGAAGCGCTTTGTCATAGAACCAATATTCGAAATAGGCTGTCTTTACGTCCGCGGTTACGCGCCGGCGAACCGCTTCCAAGTCCGAGGACCCGGCATCGGCTTCTTTCGAAGCAATCTCGCCGCGCAGTTTCAGCTTGCCGGGGTAGGGCAGCATTTGCATCGCCTCGACACCGCGATAGCTTGAGGGGTCCCCCGTTTGCACAGAGAACGGCCGAATGTTGCCCATCCAGCTGACGCCAGCAGTTGGATCAGGCAGTGTCTTCGCTTGCGGCACACGCCGCCGCTGCGCTTCCACACTATGCAAAGCGCTCTGGATCGCCGGATTCTTTCGGAGAGCTTCACGAACCAGGTCTTCGAGACCGACGGGTGACGGTCCTGGAGTTTGGGTGGTGGTACTGATCGGAGGTGCTTGAAGCGAGACCGGGATCTGGACCTGTTGTGAGACAGCAAGGCCCAGCCATAAACAGCCGAACACAAGCAGAACAACTATTTTCCTGATCATAAGAGTATTCTCTATTGCTCAGACGACGCTGAAAATGCGTGCTTGAACCCTTAGGCAATTACGCCTAAGAGGGATGAGCAAAAAGGGACACTGCTAGATCAGGAAAGTACAGAAGACGGATTGCAGGGAGGGACACGATTCGCGGGCAAGAGGATCGGGCGGTTCGGCTTTTGTCAGAACTGCGGGGACATCCAGAACCGAAGCAGTGAATGTTGGCGCCACAAAACCGCTGACGCTTGGTACGCGCGCCATAAAAGCGGGGGTCGGTCTGGCAGCAGACACTCGGCAGCAAGAGTTGCTTGCGGGTGCGTCCTGAATGGTAATCGAAGGCGCATGCGCGCTCATCATCGGGCAATGCGGTGTGCAATGCTCGACCGGTGTCAAGTGCAACCAGCACGCACCCACCGCTGACAATGGCATTGCCAGCAAAATCATTACGAGCGCTGAGGCGACGAGTTTGAACCGCCACGTCATGTTCTTAAAAGTATATTACGGGGTCGGTGCCCGCATGGGCTGTGACCCAGATCACAGCCGCTTGTAATTGCGACTACGAACCTGCAAGACGGCGGCAGCCTCCCTTAATCGTTTTGTCAGTGGAAAGTATGACCGACGCAGGGTTCCTCCCGCGCTTCACAGGTCACTTCAGAGACAGGTTCCGAATGTACCGTTACTTCGTGGAAACTTTGTTAATCGCGACGACCAGCAAAACCACCACCAGTGCTCCGATCACCGTCCAAATCCACATTCCTCCGCCCATCCATCCGTAAGCATGGTTCATCATAGAGCCCCTTTCGTTCGGCTACGAACAGGCCATCCCTCCCGATCTTGCGCGCGACGAGTATGACTTCTCGTCGGGCCGGTCTTGGCGATGTGCCGTTTATCCGAACCCAACGGGCCGGGCAGAATGTGAGCGTGTCTTTAGGATCTAGTGTAGTGTCTGCGAAAT
>PMMJ01000192.1 GCA_003162255.1 Acidobacteriaceae bacterium
CCGACCGGCCTTCTCATGGAAGCGTTTACATCAACTAATAAACGCCTCACTGGGACCCGCTCAAGAGAGAGTCGACGGAAGTTTGGCGCTTCTATCCCGCTGCCGAAGGCTGGCGGCTGAGAGCTAGCATTTCTTCCACCGTCACAAACTGATATTCCTGGTCGAGATACCGCCGGAACAGATTGTCCGTAGCGATCACCGTCTGCGCGCGGTCCGCGCCCAGGGCGCGATGTCCGCCATCGTGCAGTAGGATCACGTCGCCGCCGCGCATCTGGTGCTCGACTTTGCTCTCGATCACTGCGGCGGGCGGAGTTGTCCAGTCATAGCCGGTCACGTTCCACATCACCGTCCGCAGTCCGAGTTCACGCGCGATCCTGAGGGTTCCTGGGCGTCTTCCTCCAAACGGAGGACGAAAGAAGTTCGCAGGCTTGCCGAGTGCGTCCTGCAAAGCCTGCTGGCAGTCAACCAGTTCTGTGCGCGTTTGCGCTGCAGATTTGAAAATGAGCAGCGGATGGGTGAAGGTGTGATTGCCGATGACGTGTCCGGCCTGCGCTACCGCGCGTGCGATGTCGGGGCGCTGCTGCACGTAACGGCCGATCATGAAGAACGTCGCGTGCACACTGTGCTTCGCCAGCACATCGAGCAGTTTCAGCGTGTGCGGATCGTTGGGGCCGTCGTCGTAGGTCAGGGCAATTTGCTTGCTGCCGCTTCGCCCGCTAACAAAGGTGCGGCCGTACCATTGTCCCGTCGGCGACATGGATTGATATCCCGCAGCAGATGCTGCAGCGGCGGCTGTCAATCCAACCAAGACTGGGAGCATGAGGAGATTCTAGCTGGTCGCTGGCCGCTCGTCGTCGTTCGCTGTTCGTCGTTCGCACAACTTTGTCCCCATCCGCGAAAAGCGAACAGCGAACGACGAATCGCGAACGACCAACGACCAACGACGANNACCAACGACGAACGACCAACGACCGCGTTTCCCACATTGCATCGCGACGCGAAGCGATATATTCTGCTTTGCAGTTCTCCACTACAATCCATGGCCAAGCTTTTCGAGCTTCCCCGTTACATCGCGGTTGAAGGTCCGATACGAGTTGGGAAGAGCACGCTGGCGCGGGTTCTGGGAGAGCGCCTGGCGGCTCAGCGGGTCATCGAACCGGAAGACAATCCATTTCTGAAGGCATTTTACGACGGTGAGAAGGGCGCGGCTTTCCAGGCGCAGTTGGCATTTCTGATCCGGCGTTTCGAGCAGTTGCGCTCGCTCGACCTGGGACCGCGGTCAAATAAGACCGTGGTTTCCGATTACATTTTTGAAAAAGACAAGCTCTTTGCCTGCCTCAATCTCAACGATCAGGAACTCGAAACCTACAATCGCTACTTCAATTATTTTCGCGAACAACTTCCGACGCCTGACCTCGTCATCTATCTGCAGGCCACGCCGGAAGTGCTGAAGAAGCGGCTGAAGAAAAAGAACGCGGCCGGCGAAAAGGCCATCAGCGAGGATTACCTGATGGAAGTGGTGAAGGCCTACGAACACTTTTTCTTTCACTACACGCAGTCCGACCTGCTGATCGTGAACACCTCCGAGATCGATTTCGTCGACCGCAACGAAGACCTGCAGGAGTTGCTGAAAAAAGTCTCCGCCCCGATCAAGGGCACGCAGTATTTCCTGCCGCTGGGCGGTCAGGACGCGGTTGGCGCGTAGGGCGGTCGTTGGTCGATAGGCGCAGGTCGTTGGCTCTCTTGCGCAGATTGCCAGGTGTTATTACAATTGTAATAACATCGAGGGAGCGCCGTGGTTGAGCTCAAGATCCGCAAGTTTGGTAACTCGCTGGGCGTGGTTCTGCCGAAAGAGGTGATCGACCGACTCCAGACCAGCAACGGGGAGCGGGTCTTTCTGATCGAGTCGGGTGATGGCGATTATAGGCTCACGCCCTACGATCCCGCTTTCGAGAAGAAAATGGCGAAGGCGGAAGAGATCATGTCCCGCTATCGCAACACTCTGCACGCTCTTTCGAAATAAAAAACAAAGTGAAAAGGAAAGAACCACTCTGGATCGAAGAGCGCGATGTGCTCGCGATCCACGACCGGCTTCTGGCGCTCCACGGCGGCGCCACTGGGTTGCGCGACCGGGGGATTCTGGAGTCGGCGCTTGCGCGTCCCCGCCAGCACTACGCCTATTCCGCAATGTCGGACGTCATCGAAATGGCCGCCCTTTACACCGCTGGCATCGTCTGCAACCATCCGTTCGCCGATGGCAACAAGCGGACGGGCTTTGTGGCTGGCGTTGTCTTCCTCGAACTCCACGGCTTCGAGTTCAAGGCCAACGAGGCGGACGCCACCCAAGCTGTCATGGCGCTGGCAGCGGGGACGCTCGATGAGGCGGGTTACACGGCGTGGCTGCGGGAGAGCGCGAAGAACAAGAGGGGACGATAGCCGATTCGATCGCCATCGCACGCGGTTCGCTACGGAATCCAGGGAGGGCCCTGAAGAGTGGGTTGCGCGGCCTCCCACACATTCGCAAAAAGACGCGAATGTGTGGGGCACCCGTTATCAGGGCTCGGCCGCTTCTGGTTCCAAAGCTCCGCCAAATTCAGCGGCTACGGGCTATTTGTGTTCGTCGCCGTGGGGTCCGCCACCGCCACCATGGGACGCGCCACCACGCGGGGCTGTGGCATGGGAGGCGCCACGGGACGCGTTGTTGTGCGCGGCTGCGGCATGGGAACTACGCACGGAGCCACCGCCGTGGTATCCGCTATTGCCCCGGGCGCTTACGGCCCTTGGCCCACGTCCGCGATTGGCTGCATACGCGCGTCCACCGCCGTCTCGACGGCCGGCGACATACCTGCCTCCGCCTCCGCCATTGAAGCGATGATCGCCCCAGCCGTGGCCATAGCCCCAGCTCGCCCATGGACCCACGCCCAGGAAGATGCCGTTATAGAAATAGCCCGGCCCATAAAATCCGCTGGGTGCGCAGCCATACGGTGCATAGTCGTAGTAGCCGTATGAACATACGGGCGGATTTATGCTGATGGTGACTCCTGCGTTGGCAGTTGGCACAAAGGCCAACGACGCCAGCAAAGTGGTTGTGCCGGCCAGAAGCAGACCGCTCGTTGCGAACTTGTGCGCCCAATGGGCTAAACTATTGACTTGCAACATTTTGTTACCCTCCGGAATTCTCGTTTTCGATCGAAAGTTATACCGACTCCAGTATCCAGCCCGGGATCGTAGATAGCTGATCAATACGGACCGTTGTCCGCAATACTCGTCTTTGGAGTCAAAACCGGAAGACAAAGCCACATCGGAACTAGAACTGGCCTTGTGATCTCTAACCGCCTGCGAATGAATGGGATGGGATTGCACTCAACTTAAGCAATCGACTAACAACCCGGTTGCAGCTATAATTCCCCCAGCGTCATCGCATCAGACGACGCGTACAGGCTCTATCCGCCCGGTTTGCGGAGGGGCACTGGAGGACACTGTGAGTCTCACCCCTATCGGCGGGCTTTGCCGCGGCCGCAAGATCACTACTGCTACCATCCGGGAGAAGAAGTTTCAGCGCGATCCCATCACCTGCCTGACTGCTTACGACTACGCCACCGCGCGACTGGTTGATGAGGCGGGCATCGACATTGCCTTGGTCGGCGACTCGCTGGCCATGACCATGCTGGGCTATGAGAACACGCTCTCGGTCACGGTCGACGAGATGCTGCACCACGTCAAGGCGGTGCGGCGCGGCGTGAAAGACGCGCTGCTTATTGCCGACATGCCTTATGGATCGTATCAGGCTGACCCCACCGAAGCGGTTCACAACGCCACGCGCTTTGTGAAAGAAGGCGGGGCCGAGGTGGTCAAGATGGAAGGTGGCGAGAAGCGCGTGGAGGTGATCCGGCGGGTGATCGACGCGGAGATTCCGGTCGCCGGGCACATCGGGCTCACGCCGCAATCGATCAACATCATGGGGGGCTACAAGGTTCAGGGCAAGACGCTGAACGCCATCGAGCAACTTATGCGCGATGCGGTCGCGCTCGATCGCGCTGGGGTGGCCTGCATTTACCTGGAGGGCATTCCGCGCGAAGTGGCGGCCATGATTACCGCCGAGATTGAAACGCCTACCATCGGCATCGGCGCCGGGCCCGATTGCGATGGCCAGGTGCTCGTGTTTCACGACCTGGTCAACTTGACGTTTGGACAACCGGCGAAGTTCGTACGCCGCTATGGAGACGCCGCGGCGCTGATCACCGAATCTGTGCTGTCCTTCAAGGCCGACGTGGTTTCGCACCAGTTTCCGAACGATAGCGAGTCCTACCACCTTCCGAAAGAAACACAGGCGGCACTTGAAACGGTACTCCTCCGCAAGCACGCTCTGCGGCGATAATGGGAGACGTGGAAAACATCGTGCGAAAGGTTGCGCGAAGGCCGGGAGGGGACGCGGTTCGAACGCTCACCATATTGATCCTGCTGGGGGTTCTGGTGGCCTGCTCCAAACCGCCGCAACCAGCCGCTACGGAAGCGCGGCAGCAGACCGGTCTTGAGTCAATTCCAGCGCCGGACCCCGCCAATTATCCGCCCTTTAGCGACATGAGCGGTTGGAAGAATCCTTATCTGGTGGTGCGCGAGGATGGGATCGGCTTTGTCGATCTGGCCAATCGCGAGGTCCATATTCTGAAGCCGGAAGAGATCCCAGCCGAACTGGTCTCCCTGCCATCTAGCGCGTGGCCTTATGGCCGCGTGGTGCTGGTCACGCAAGCCGTTTCCAAGAATCCATCCGACCAGACGAAAGCGGACCTGCGCAAGAATCGCGCCCTGCTGCTGGGAACGCTTCAGGAGTTGGACGTTCAATTCCGCGAGGCGCCCTGGGCCCACGAGTAGAGGCGGGGCTGGCCTGGTTTCCACCGGCGATGAAGGTATGTACCACCATTCCGGAAGCTCGCGCCGCATGCCGCGACGCTCGCGCTCGTGGCAAACGCCTTGGCCTGGTTCCAACGATGGGTGCTCTGCATGAAGGCCACCTGTCGCTGGTGCGCGCTGCCAAGGCGCAGTGCGATGCGGTTGCTGTTTCTATTTTCGTGAACCCCACTCAATTTGGCCCGAAAGAGGATTTGTCGACGTATCCGCGCCAATTGGACCGCGACTGCCGGCTGCTGGAAGGCGAGGGTGTCGATATTCTCTTCGCGCCGCCGGTCGAAGAAATGTATCCGCCGGGCGGAGTCACTTGGGTATTGGTCGAGGGCCTCAGCGAAAAGCTCGACGGACGTTCCCGTCCGGGCCATTTCCGCGGAGTGACCACGATCGTCGCCAAGCTCTTTCACATCATTGAGCCCGCGACCGCGTTCTTTGGGCAGAAAGACGCAGCGCAAGTCGCCGTGATCCGGCGCATGGTGCAGGACCTGAACTTCGCGGTCGAGATTGTCGCCTGCCCGATCGTGCGCGAAGCCGATGGCCTGGCTATGAGCTCTCGCAACGCGTACCTGAATCGAGAGGAGCGCGGCCGGGCACTCGTGCTGCAATGGTCTTTGCAGGAAGCTCGGCAGCAATTCGACGCGGGGGAAAGAGCCGCTGCCAAGCTGATCTCTGCCGCCAAAGAGGTCTTTGCGGGGGAGCCGCAAGTTGTGCTTGATTATTTTGAGATCGTCGATCCGGACACGCTCGATCCCGTGGAACGAATCTCGCAAAAGACGCTGGTGGCCGTCGCCGCCTATGTCGGGATGACGCGGCTGATCGACAATCTTGTTTTGAATCCGTGAACCGAAACGGCGCAGGACCAGGCGGCGGGTCAGAACATTTTCAGTTCCTTGGCGATCCGCCGTATGTCTGCGTATTCTTCGTCGTTGGCCACGACAAATTTCCTGGCGCGCAGGACCTTCAGGATAGGGTCGTCTTTGCCTTCCTTCAGTGCGAGGAGGGCGCGGGCAAAGTTTTCTTTCTCGGCCTCGGGCACATCCTTCCGAGCCACGTATACGTAATCGATATAGGGTTTCGAGGTATAAAAAACGCGAACCTTCCTGCTATCCAGTTTTCCGCCACGAATCAGGGATCTGAAAACCGTTTCGTCCAAAACTCCGGCGTCGACGACTCCGCTTTCCACCAGTGCAGCGGTCGCAGGATGGCTGCCGCTGTAGCGAACATCGAGATCGGTTTCGGGATCGATCCCCGCCTGCTTGAGTTCGAGATAGGGCATAAGATGAGCGCTGGCCGAGTCTATATCGCCAAATGCGAACTGCTTTCCCTTCAAGTCGCGGAGCGAATGGATGGACGTGCCGGCGCTTGTAATGAAGACCGAGTGGAACTGCCGATCGACCATACGCTGGACGAGCGGGATGACTCCGTACCTAGCATAAGCCCGGACATACATCAGCGCACCCAGGCACGCGAAATCGTAAGATCCATCCGCCAGACGCGCAACGGTCTCGCTGTAGGTGTCGGGAGCTACGATGTTCACCCGCCGTCCCATGGCCTTGGTGAGATAGGCTCGCAGAGGCTCGCGTTCTTCCTGAGTCAAATCATCGAGGACCAAGCCGACCATGATCGGCCTGTCGGCGCCGCAGAACGATACGCCGGCGAGAACACAAATTGCCATCAACGCGGCGGTCCGAACTCGGAATGGCATCGAGTATCTCTTCGTGTGCGGATTGCAACCGGGGCTGTTTAGAGTTCATGCGTGCAGTTATCGCTTGCGGGAAAGCATGACCAAAAACGGTCTCGGCCCAGGCACTCTTCCAGCAACTAATACACGATTTGGATCAGACGGTGGTAGTCACGAACGGACGTACTCCGCGCCGTTGCATCCACGCGGGTGCTCGACAATTGTTATGGAATCCTGAACCGAGTAGAGCGGTGAAAACGGCATCGGTCGCGCCGGTTCTTGCCATGTGCTGCGATCGGTTGACTTGACCGGTAGTCGACCGTAAGATTTCAGCCCAGCGCGGGGGCGAAGGAATGGTTGGCGATGTTGTTTCGCATTACCGTATCGTCGAGAAACTCGGCGGTGGCGGCATGGGCGTGGTTTACAAGGCCGAGGACACTCGCCTCGACCGCTTCGTTGCCCTGAAGTTCCTTCCTGAGAATGTAGCCCAGGACCGGCTGGCGCTGGAGCGATTCCGCCGCGAGGCGAAGGCTGCCTCGGCCCTCAACCACCCCAATATCTGCACCATCTACGACATTGGCGAGCAAGACGGCAAGGCGTTCATCGTCATGGAGTACCTCGACGGCGCGACGCTGAAACACATCATCGGCAACCGTCCGCTGGAACTGGACACCCTGCTTTCGCTGGGCATCGAAATCGCCGATGCGCTGGATGCGGCGCACGCGCAGGGCATCGTCCATCGCGACATTAAGCCGGCGAATATTTTTGTGACCAAGCGCGGGCACGCGAAGATTCTGGACTTTGGCTTGGCCAAGGTTACGCAGCCCGCCACGCGGCCGTCCGAGCCCTCGGGTGTGACGGTCGAGGCCACGGTGGCGGAGGAGCATCTGACCAGCCCCGGCACCGCCATTGGAACGGTGGCCTACATGTCTCCGGAGCAGGCCAGGGGAAAGGAACTGGATCCGCGCACCGATTTGTTTTCCTTTGGAGCGGTGCTTTATGAGATGGCCACCGGGATGGTGCCGTTTCGCGGAGACACGTCGGCGCTGATTTTTCAGGCGATCCTCGATCGCGCGCCGACCTCGCCGATCCGGCTGAATCCGGACTTGCCCGAGAAGCTCGAAGACATCATCAACAAGGCGCTGGAGAAAGACCGCAATTTGCGCTATCAGCATGCGGCCGACATCCGCGCCGACCTGCAACGATTGAAACGCGACACCGAGACCGGACGGGCGGTCGCGGCGAGTTCGGGGTCGGTGGCGGCGGCGCAGGAGTCGGGATCACGGGCGGCGGCGGTCTCGTCCGGCTTTGGTGGGGCGGTTGCAGCCGGTTCTTCGGGCGCGGTGATGCCGGCGAGCGGCAGCGCTCCAGCGGCGCAGAGAAAACCGTGGAAGACGCCGGCCGTCGCTGCCGCCGTGCTGATTGCGGTTCTCATCGGCGGAGGCTTGTTCTTTCGCTCGCGCCGCGCCAGCGCGCTCACCGAGAAAGACACCGTGGTGCTCGCCGACTTCTTGAACACGACCGGCGACGCCGTCTTTGACGGGACGCTGAAGCAGGCGCTGGCGGTGCAACTGGAGCAGTCTCCTTACCTGAACCTGTTGCCGGAATCGCGCATTCGCGAAGCTCTGCGCTTCATGGGCCGTCCGGCCGACGAACGCCTGAGCAACGACGTTGCCCGCGAGATCTGCATGCGCGAAGGCGCCAAGGCCATGCTCACCGGCTCGATCACCAGCCTGGGCACTCACTACGTGATCACGGTTTCCGCGCTGAATGCCCAAAACGGTGACGTGCTGGCACGCGAAGAGGTGGAAGCCGAGAGCAAGGAGAAGGTGCTCAAGTCGCTCGACCGCGCCGCGTCCAGCTTGCGGGGCCAACTGGGCGAGTCCATCGGCTCAGTGCAGAAGTTCGACACGCCGCTCGAACAGGCCACCACTTCGTCGCTCGACGCCTTACAGGCCTTCAGCCTGGGCGAGGCCGAGCACCATAAGGGTGAAGATGCGAAGGCGATTCCCTATCTGAAGCGGGCGGTCGATCTCGATCCGAATTTCGCCATGGCGAACGCCACACTCGGCGTGGCCTATAACAATCTTACGCAGCAAGGGCTGGCCGCGAGTTTTATCACCAAGGCGTTTGACCTGAAGGAGAGAGCAAGCGAACGCGAAAAGCTTTATATCTCTTCGCATTACTACGACATTGTCACGCGGGAAATCGAGAAGGCCATCGAGATCTACGAACAGTGGGTGCAAACCTATCCCCGCGAAACGGCGCCTCGCGACAACCTTGCCTTGCGCTACCAGGCCATCGGGCAGCAGGAAAAGGCTTTGGCCAGTTCGACCGAGGCCCAGCGCATCGACGCCAAGGATCTTTACTCGTATCAGAACGTTGCCGACGCGTATGAGCGCCTCAATCGGTTCGACGAATCCAGGGTGGTGGCGGAGAAGGCGGCCGCGGAGGTGCGGTCGGTGCATTTCACGCTCTTCGAACTCGCCTTCATTCGCGGCGATGAAGCCGCCCAGCGCCACGAATTGGAGCGGGCCGCGGGACAACCGGAAGAACCTATCATGCTTTGGATGCACGCCCGTGGCGAGTGCGCGATGGGCAGGCTGCAGCGCATCCGCGCCGCCTACGCCCAAAGTGAAAGCGCCTCGCAGCGCCTGGGATACAAGGAATTTAGCGGCGTGATTCTGGTTGACCAGGCCTGGTGCGAAGCGGAACTGGGCAACCTGACGGAGGCTCGCCAGAGAATTTCCGAAGCCCTGGCTGTCTCGCAAGACCGGGACACGCGGAGCTACGCGATGCAATTGCTGGCCAAGACCGGAGACGGCTCCCGCAGCCAGAAAATTGCGGAGGATCTGGTTCGCGAGTACCCGACGGATACCCTGCTCAACAAGGTCTTCGTTCCTCTCGCCCAAGCTACCAGCGACCTGCAGCGCAACCAGCCGGCACAGGCTGTGGCGCGACTGGAAGCCGCTACGCCCTATGAACTCGGCAGCGGCCCCGGCGCTTCGGGTTATGCGATCAACTACATTCGCGGCGAGGCCTTCCTGCGCTCGAAGCAGGGCGCAAAGGCGGCGGCTGAGTATCAGAAGATTCTCGACCACCGCGGCGTTGACCCCCTCGATGTTGGCTACTCGCTTTCGCGCCTGGGCCTGGGACGCGCTTATGCCCTGGAGGGCAACACCACGGCAGCGAAGTCCGCCTACCAGGATTTCTTTGCCGCGTGGAAGGACGCCGATCCGGATGTGCCCATCTTGAAGCAAGCGAAAATGGAGTACGAGAAAGTGCGATAGAAAGGCCGATTGTTGAGAGAGGCGAGACGATGGGCCAGCATAGGGTGAAGTCAGGTTCTTAAGCGGCTCGCGCCCGCCCGGAAACGAATGGATTTCCGGCGATGAAGTAACGCAACGGCCGGTCGGCCGACTTCTTGATTCCAATGCGCGCCGTGACCGTTACTCTTCGCACGCGATAGCCGTCATCGACGATGCTCAGGTCGGAGTGGGGGTTCACCAGGCTTTTTCCATTGTCGCGGTCGCGCGTGATTTGCAGGGCTTCGGCCAGGCGTCCTGGGCCGGAGGAAATTTTCCTGAGGTCGGATTCTTTCGTTATCGCAAATCCGGAGTTGCTTTGTCCGCAGGCAACTGCCGAGCTGCGCTTGGCTGGACGGCCGATCGCGGCTGTTCGCATGAGGACGGGCGGGGATGGCCGTCGCTCCACGATCTCGACGCCTCGTGCCTGCGCCATCTGCTCGATGCCCGACACCGGCTCCAAGGCGCGAAAGAGAACGCCTCCGGGCACTCCTTCGGGCAGGCAGGAAACATTCAGGCAGTAGTGATTGCCGTAGATGAAGTAGACATAGGCGTAACCGGGAGGGCCGAAGAGAACGGAATTCCGCGCCGTTTTGCCAGCGGCGGTGTGCGCTGCGGCATCGCCTTGGCCGAGATAGGCTTCGGTTTCGACAATGCGTCCTACCAGGATTCCGTGGGGCGTTTTTCGGACCAGCAACTTCCCCAGCAGCGCTCGCGCCACACGACGCGGATCGCGGTTGAAGAAGTCCGCTTTCAGCAGCGTGACTTGGCCGGGCGCAGTCATGTCCGTTGCATGTCCATTGGATAATAGCGAGTTCAGAGTTGTTGGTGGCGCGGGCAGCTGCCGAGGTGCGCTCGGCTCGGACGGGCGAGGACGCCCGTCCCCACACGAGCAGTCGCGCACGGCCCTCAGGCCGCGCCCTTCAGGTACGCCAGCACTTCTTCCGCGTGCCCTTCCGCGACCACGTTCTTGAAGATGTGCTTGATCTTGCCGTCGGGGGCAATGACGAAGGTCGTCCGCGAGATCCCTTTTATTTTCTTGCCATACATTTGCCGCTCCTTGACCACGCCGAACAGATTTGCGATTTTCTTCTCGGCGTCGGCCAGCAGCGGGAACGGCAAACTGAACTTGGTTTGGAATTTCTTTTGCGCGGCGGCTGTGTCCGCCGAAATCCCTAGCAGCACCACACCTGTTTTCTTGATTTCCGCGTAGGCATCGCGAAAGCCGCAGGCTTCCTTGGTGCATCCCGGCGTATCGGCCTTGGGATAGAAATAAAGCACCACCGTCTTGCCGCGAAAGTCTTTTGAGGCAACCTCTTTGCCATTCTCGTCCGTCGTACTGAAGTCTGGGGATTTATCATTAACTTCCATATGGAATTCTCTCCTCGCCGGTCGTGGTTACACCGCAAGTTATATCGCAACCGGCTGTTCGCCGTCACCTTGGCCGCAACAACCTGGCTCGGCAGCGCATTTCTTGCTGCCCAGGAGCCGACGGAGCCGACGGCGCAATTCGGCCGCAAGCCCGCGACGGTCAAGGGACCGCGCGCGCTGGGATTGATCCAGCTTTCAGCAAAAGGCAAAGCCCGGCTCACTCCCATTGTCATCATGATGGACGGAAAATTCTACGACGCGGGTTCCTACAAAGCCGCACCCGTTCCCATGGCGCTCGATTTCGGAATCATCTACGAAGGCTTTCGCAGCGGGGTATCGCAGGGCGTTTTCACCATTACGCAACCTGGACAACTCAATCACGTCTGGATCGCCGAAGGCACATGGCTTCCGGCAGGAGCGATTGACCCGAATAAACACAAGAAGTACTCGGCGCCTGTGATCGCAGACGACGACAAGGAGGGGCCACCGGTGCTTCACCGCCGCCAGAAGCCCGANNAAAGATAAAGATAAAGATAAAGACCAGCCCAGGCCCGCTACCGCTCCAGCGCCGACGACTGCTGCGCCTCCAACTGCCGCGCCGCCCGCCAGCGCGCCGAATACTCCGGACGCCAAGGCTCCTGCCGCGCCGGACACTGCAAAAACGCCCGCCCCGCAGGAGACTCCGAAGGCATCTCCTTCGGCCTCTTCTGCGTCGGAGGAACCGATCGAAGATCCGAATCGGCCCCGGTTGCGACGCGGGAAGCCCGACGCAAGCGCGCACCACGAACCCGTTACGACGTTCGAGGCTCTGGACGCCGCGCCGGGCGCGACCTCCACGGGCGCAGCGAAGCCCGACGCGGCGGGAAAAGAATCCGCCGCGGCTGCACCGCAGATCGTCTTAATCCCCGCGATTTCCGATGCGGGCGGCCCCGATCCGCGTCCCTATGTCTACGATGTGAAGCCGGCGGAAGCAGCCATCTATCGCAACCAGATGCTCGATCTAGCCGCGACGCAGCTTCGCGCCCAGACAAGCGCGGCGACCAAAGAGGCCAAGCCCACGCCCAAGAAGTCATCCTCTGGCAAGTCGGCGAGCAAATCCGCCGGCAAGTCGCCCACGCCGGCCTTTGACGATGTGAGCTTACGCATCTTCGATCTCTCCAACTCGAACGAGCCGGTGCTGGTGCTCTCCGCGAGAACTCAACCGCCTGCCGCGAGCGCGACCGGAAACGTCGAAGAGCCAAAAGAGATTACGCTGATCGCCCGCACCAACCTCGAAGGCGAGTTGCGAAAACTGTTTTTCTCGCAGACCGATTCGCGGCACCTCGACGTCGCTCCGCGGCTGGAACTGATCGACGCGGTCGATGCCGACGGCGATGGCCGGGGCGAATTGCTGTTCCGGCGCACCAACGACAATGGCAGCGCCTATGCCATCTACCGCGTCACCCCCGATGGGCTCTGGCCGCTGTTTGAGGGGACGCCGTAAAATCATTGGGTCATTGAATCATTGAGTCATTGAGGTATTGAGTACCGATTCCACGTCTTAATGATTCAATGCCTCAATGATTCAATGCCTCAATGATTTAATGCCTGAATGACTCAATGGTTCCCAACTCGCCGCCAATTTCTCGGATCATTGTCGCGGTCACTGGCTGCAGCGGCCTTCGCGCCGTGGCTGGGCCGCGCGGTGGCTGCGCCCTCGGAGATCCGTTTCCCGAAAGGCTTCTACTGGGGTGCGGCCACGGCGGCGTTTCAGATCGAGGGGGCGTGGAACGAAGACGGCAAGGGCGAATCCATCTGGGATCGTTTCGGGCACACTCCGGGCAAGATCAAGGACGGCTCGAACGGCGACGTCACCTGCGATCACTACCATCGCTATCGCGAAGATGTTGCGCTGATGCGCGCGCTGAATCTGAACAGCTATCGCTTTTCCGTGGCGTGGACGCGCATTCAGCCGGAAGGGGTGGGGAAGCCGAATCCCAAGGGCTTGGATTTTTACAGCCGGTTGGTGGATGAACTGCTCGCCGCTCGTATTCGCCCGCTGGTGACGCTCTATCATTGGGACCTTCCGCAAAAACTCGAAGACGCGGGCGGCTGGACCAATCGCGATCTTGCGTCGCGCTTCGCCGACTATGCGTCGATCGTGGCTCGCGCCCTGGGAGACCGCGTGCAGGATTGGGCGCTGATCAACGAGGCGGCGTCATTTCTCAGCCAGGGATATCTGGATGGCACGCACGCTCCGGGACGGCACAGCATTTTCGATTTTCTGCGAGGCACGCACGTCGCCAATCTGGCGCAGGGCGCTGCCTTTCGCGCGGTGAAAGCGGTGCGACCCAAGGCGCGAGTGGGCAGCGTCTTTTTCATGTCGCCGTGCGAACCAGTCACCGATTCCGAGGAGGACCGGAAGGCCGCCGAACATGCCCATGGCATGGTCAACACCTGGTTTCTCGAACCTGCCCTGCGCGGACGCTATCCGGAGGCCTTTTCTTTTTCTCCGGCGGTGTTCATGAAGATTCAGCAGGATGACCTGGACCTGGTACGCGCGCCGCTCGATTTCATCGGCATCAATGTTTACTACCGCACGATGGTGTCGGCACCCTCGCTCGGCGAACGTCTTTCGGATGTGCGTTTACTGCTTCTGCCGGCACGGATGACGGACGGGCAGAAAGGTCCGAAGACCGACATCGGCGGGGANNTAGTCCATGTACGACATAGTGATGCGCATCACTCAAGACTACGATCGCCCGGTTATCGAAATCACGGAAAACGGCTGCGCCTACAATGACGCTCCGGGCGCGGACGGAAAGATCAACGACGCGCGGCGCATCGCTTATCACCGGCAATATCTTGCTGAACTGGCCCGCGTCATGAGCGACGGCGCTGACGTCCGCGGCTATCATGCCTGGAGCCTGATGGATAATTTTGAGTGGATCGAAGGATTGAGCGAGCGTTTCGGGCTGGTGTATGTGGACTTCAAGACCCAGAAGCGGACGATCAAGGCTTCGGGGGCGTGGTATGCGAAGCCGGAGTTCAGGAGCTAACGAAGCCGGATGGCTCATTTGTAATAGGTGATATGTAATTTGTAATTTGACTTTGAACGCGCGGGTTTTCGCAATTACGAACTACAAATTTTTGCGTGGCGATGAAAAATTGTGTTGTCGCGTGAAGAGTTTTCTCGGATCGCCGATATTGTCGTCTGCACAAATAGTTGTGCGATTATGAGATCCGCCCTTGGGGCTAAGGCCCGCGTTCTAGCTGTGTTTACGGCATTGTGAAAGCTGCGCGTCTCCTAAAAATATTTCCGTGCCTCTGTGCAAAAATGTTCATGAAGCGATTTGCGCCGAGGACGCAAGGAATTTCCACTTGCCAGATGGAACTACTCTGTTTACTATTCAGCCATCTTTTCTTGGCATTCAGTCTTGGCGTTGAGCTAGTCGCGTGTCTATGAATATCGGCGAGACCATCCGCAATTTCCGCCTCCAGCGAAGCATGTCACAGGGTGACATCGAAAAGCGCACCGGCCTGTTGCGCTGCTACCTGTCGCGGGTGGAAAACGGACACACCATCCCTTCGCTGGACACACTCGCCAAAATCGCCGGGGCAATGGATCTGGCATTGTCGCAATTTTTTGCCGACGGCAGCAGCAACGGCCATAAGGGACTACCGCAGCTCTCCGACGATGAAGTCCGCTTCCTGAGCCAGATGCGGCGGTATTCGGCGAATCTGAACGACAGCGACCGGAAGCTGGTGCTGGCGATGGTGAAGAAGATGGCCTCGAACACGTCAAAATAGCTTTCAGCCATCAGCCATCAGTTTTCAGCACGAGCGGCTGAGGACGCACCCAGACCCGGTCTGCCGGTCGATTCCGAGAACTAATCGCTGACGGCTGAGAGCTGCCAGCTGCCCTTACGGTACTTTCGTACCATCTCTTTCGTGTCCCGCCGGAACCTCGCCATGCGACGCTTCGACCGCTAAGCTATTGGCTGGGGGGATCTTTGTGACCACTGACGAAGAACTGAATCTGCTCGATCAGCAACTTCGCCGGCTGAAGATCGAGTACGAGATTTTCTTCAGCAATCCCGCCAAACGGCCTCCCACCGACGTCGAATGGAAGGTGCTTTCGTTAATTCGCAAATTCAGCGACAGCGCGCGGCTGAATTTTTCGCAGCGTTATAGATACAACGAGATGACGCAGCGCTACGCGATCTACAGCGACCTCTGGCGCAAGAAGATGCGGATTCGCGAAGAGGGCTANNATGAAGAGCGCGAAACCAAGCACCATCCCGTATACGGCGTTGGCCGCAAGGCCCCAACCGCGGGGGATGGTCAGGCAGGCGATCAGCCTTTCTCGGTACAGTGCTCGGGCGCGGCGGCGGAACGCGATCAAGTCGAATCTCTCTATAAGGCACTGACTGAAGCCAAGCTGAAGTCGGGAGAGAAAGTTTCCGGCAACCTCGATTCTTTCGCGGCGTTCGTCCAGAAAAAGACCAGCGAGATTCGTAAGCAGAACCATTGCGATGCGGTGGTGTACTCGGTCGAGATGCAGGGTGGGCAGGTGAAGCTTAAGGCGAAGGCTAAGAGCTAGTACCTAGTACCCAGTTGCCAGTCGCCAGTTCCCAGTACGCGGGAGCGCATTGTGAGACTATTACGACGCATTCTGATCACGGTGGTTATTACGCTCGCCGTGATTCTCGTGGGCGTGTACTGGGTTGCTCCGGTGGCGCTTTCTTTTTATGCGGCGAGGAAGGCTCCCGCGGTCGCCAGAATCGTTCCGACTGACTTGAAAGACATATCCGTTTCCCAAGCTCCGGGAGCGAAGCTGTCGTACGTCGGCTACGAGTTCGAGGTTCGGTGGAGCGATCTCGATGAGACTCAGACCAAGCTGTATCCCACGGACAAGCCCGAGAAAACCAGAGTCGATCTTCACTTCCGTTCGGGTTTGCGGGTATGGGTTACTGCCATTCCTCCCCGGAGCTGGGTCAAGGAACTTGCCACAGACTTCAACGTTGCCCCGGAGAGGATAGAGTCGTCCTTCGGAAGATCCGACTACGGTTTTGTTAAAACCTTCTATGACTTCACCCCCGACAAGATGCACCACTGGGCATTCATGGGGCGAGGCGAAATGAGAGATGAATTCCTGCTAATGATCAAGTCGCTTGCGCTCTCGAGGGCAGCCCAGACTGGGATCTTCAACGTGCAGAACCAGGGCTACAAGGGATTTCAGAAAGGCAATCCTCCAAGTCCGGCAGGATGGAATTATCGTTGACCTCTATTCGGACGAGGGCGGCGTCGAGATGAAGTTCATCCAGAAAGACTACAAGAACTCCGCCGGTGTCACGCAGCCTGAGATTAACCGCATCGTCCAGTCTCTGCGCAAAGCCCCGCAGTACGAAGCGGCGATTCCGCGCATCGCGCGCAAGTGACCTCCGGCGCGACTCGGCTGCTGGACCAGGGCATCCGCCCCTGCGCGAGCGTCTAACTGCTAGAATTCCTCTTCATTCTTTACTTATTCGTCGCCGAGGGAGCTATGTCAAAAATCCAGCGCGCTATTCTCAGCGTCACCGATAAATCCGGATTGGTCGATTTCGCCCGCAAACTTGCCGAGTTGGGTGTGGAACTGGTTTCTACCGGAGGCACGGCCAAGCTGCTGCGTGACTCCGCCATTATGGTCAAAGACATTTCCGAGCTGACCGGGTTCCCTGAAATGCTGGATGGGCGCGTCAAGACGCTGCATCCGAAGGTTCACGGCGGCATTCTGCATCGGCGTGAAGACGCAGGCCATCTGGCGGCGGTTGCCGAGCACGGGATTTTGCCCATCGACATGGTGGTGGTGAATCTGTACGCCTTTGAAAAGACGGCTGCCAAGCCGGGCGTGCATTTCGAAGAGCTGATTGAAAATATCGATATCGGCGGACCTTCCATGATTCGTTCGGCGGCGAAAAATTTTCACGACGTCGCGATCGTCACCTCGCCGACGGATTACGTAGCCATTGCCGAGGAGATGGCGCGCTCCGGGGGCGCGTTGTCCAGGGAAACGAAGTGGCGGCTGGCGCAGAAGGCGTTTGCGACGACGGCGGCTTACGATTCCGCCATTGCTTCGACGCTGGAGCGGGTGGGCGGCGGCGGCGAGTCGCACCCATTCGAGCTGAAACCGGCGTCAGGCTTTCCGCAGAACCTGCGGCTGTCTTTTCAAAAAGTGATCGACCTGCGCTATGGAGAAAATCCGCATCAGAANNCGCCGAGGCTTACGTGCGGGCGCTGGAATGCGATCCGGTATCGGCGTTTGGCGGCGTGATTGGAGTGAACCGCGCGGTGGATGCGGCGACGGCTAGCGAAATGGCCAAGCTCTTTCTGGAAGTGATCGCCGCTCCTGCATTCGAGGATGGCGCTAAAGCGGCCTTTGCATCGAAGAAGAATCTGCGGCTGGTCGAAGTTCCCGCCGGACAGCAGAACTGGGTTCTGAAAAATATTTCTGGAGGCATGCTGGTCCAGGATTCCGATCTGCACAAGTTGGCCGAGGCCGATCTGAAGGTTGTTTCGAAGCGGCCGCCGACTTCGGAAGAAAAGCGGGCGCTGCTTTTCGCTTGGAAAGTCTGCAAGCACGTGAAGTCGAACGCCATTCTCTATGCCCGCGACGGGCAAACGGTGGGTGTGGGCGCGGGGCAGATGAGCCGTGTCGATTCGTGCAAGCTGGGCGCCATGAAGGCGCAGTTGCCCCTGAAGGGTACGGTGGCCGCTTCCGATGCTTTCTTTCCCTTCCCAGACGGCGTCGAGGAAATCGCCAAAGCCGGGGCGACCGCGATTATCCAGCCCGGAGGCTCGGTGCGCGACCAGGAGGTCATCGAGGCGGCCGATCGGCTGGGGCTGGCTATGATCTTTACCGGGGTGCGGCATTTCAGGCATTGAGCTTTACTCTTCTTGACAATAGCCGCCCAAGGCCACTGTACTTCCGGATTTAGCCCCTCCTTGCGCTTTCTCCCCGCCGAAAGGCTGGTCGAGGGTAGAATAAGGAAATCGGATGACGGCGGATCGGCATCAAAGCAGTGTGTGGGCTGGAATTTTGCGGGTTTTGGGATTTTTCATGAAAAAACAGCGGTGGATGGTTAGTTTCGTTCTTACAGGATTTTTTTTACTCGCTCAGGCTTTATTGGCCCAGGACCAGCCCGCTCGTACCGCGGATTCTCCGTCTGCGGCCGGCTCCCCGTCCGCCGCCAAGGGCAAGACGCCCGACCGCGGCGCCGCCTACTATCACTTCGCGCTCGCGCACATGTACGAGGAGCAAGTGGCCACTTACGGCCGCAGCGAATTGGCGAATAAGGCCATAGAGGAATATCGCGCCGCCATCGATGCGGACCCGACCTCCGCGTACCTGACCTCGGGACTCGCCGAACTCTATGCCAAGACCGGCCGTATACGGGACGCGGTGGTCGAGGCGCAGGACATCATCAAGCGCAATCCCAATAATCTGGAAGCCCGCCGGTTGCTCGGAAGAATCTATCTGCGGTCGCTCGGCGACATGCAGGCCGGCAACGGTTCGGAGAGTGTGCTGAAACTGGCGATCGAGCAGTACGAGCAGATCGTACGCCTGCAGACCGACAGCATGGATGACCATCTGCTTCTCGGGCGCCTGTATCGCTTGAACAACGATCTGCAAAAGGCGGAGAACGAATTCAAGACGGCGGTGAAACTCGATCCGGATTCCGAAGAAGCCGTGACTACCCTGGCCTACCTCTACAACGAACTGGGGGACACGGCTCGGGCCACGCAGGTGCTCAGTTCGGTGCCGAACGCGGGGCGCTCGGCCAAGCTCTATTCGGCGCTCGGTTACACCTACGAACAACAAAAGCAGTATAAGGAAGCGGTCGAGGCGTATCGGCACGCGATTGAAATGGATCGCGACAATCTGGACGCAATTCGCGGCCTGGCGCAGAACCTGCTGAACGATGGCCAGGCCGATGCCGCTCTCGAACAGTACAAAGTGATCGCGGACGCGAATCCGGAAGACGCGCAAACCTACGTGCGCATCGCGGAAATCTACCGCAAGCAGGGCAAGTTCGATCTCGCTCTCGACAATCTGAAAAAAGCCGAGACCATGGTGCAGGATTCGGTCGAGGTTCCCTATAACATCGCCGCTATCTACCAGGCGCAAGGCCGCTACGACGAAGCGATTCCGATCATGCGCGACTTGCTGAAGAAATCAGAGAAGCCCGACGGCAAATACTCGAACGGGGAAAAGAGCAATCGGGCGGTGTTTCTCGAGAGGCTCGGTACGATCTACCGCGAGCAGGGGAACAATCAGGCGGCAAACGAGACTTTCCGCGAGATTGTCGCGCTGGGCGATAAAGAAGACATCGAGCGCGGTTATCAGCAGATCATCGATACCTGGCGCGAAGCCAAGGATTGGCAGAAGGCCACCGACGTCGCTAAAGAAGCGGTGCAGAAACTGCCTGGCAGCCGCGAATTGAAAATGGTGCTCGCTTCACAGCAGGCGGATATGGGCGACGCGGACAAGGCGCTCAAAGACGTCCGCGCGATGTTGAGGGGCGACGCCAACCCCAACTCCGACGACCGCCAGGTTTATATCACCCTGTCGCAGATGTATTCGCGGCTGCGGCGGTTCAGCGATGCCGAGCAGGCACTCGACAAGGCCGAGCAGCTATCGAGCAAGCCGGAAGACAAGGAGTATATCTGGTTTCTCCGCGGCTCCACTCTTGAGCGTGAGAAACGCTACCCCGAAGCGGAAGAGCAGTTCAAGAAGGTGATTGCCAGCGATCCCGATCATGCTTCCGCGCTGAATTATCTGGGCTATATGCTGGCCGACCAGAATATGAAGCTCGAAGAAGCGCTGGGATATATCAAGCGGGCCGTGGATCTCGATCCCAGCAACGGCGCCTATCTCGATTCCCTCGGCTGGGCTTACTTCCGCCTGGGAAAATATGAGATGGCGGAAGACAACCTGCTGAAGGCTTCGCAGAAAATCAATACCGATCCCACCGTGCACGACCATCTTGGCGATCTGTACCAAAAAACTGGACGCCTGAAGCTGGCCGCTACCAACTGGGAGCGCGCGCTCACCGAGTGGAACCGCACCATTGCGGCGGAAGTCGATCCGGCAGAGCAGGCGCAGGTGCAGAAGAAGCTCGATTCCGCGAAAATGAAGCTGGCTAAGGAAGAGGGCGCGAAGTAGAGTCCATGTCGGGGCTGCGCAAAGTCGCTCTGGCGGTTCTTTTCTTCCTTCTGCTGGCGGCCGGATTGGTCGCGTGGAAGATGATCCTGCCGAAGCCGCAGTCGTCATTCGCCAGCCTGCAACCCGCTCCGGACTTCACATTGAACGATCAGGACGGCAATCCCTTCACACTTTCCAGCCTGCGCGGATCGCGCGTTGTCCTGGTGTTCTATCGCGGATACTGGTGACCGGTCTGCATGCGCCAACTGCGCGAGTTCGCGCAGCATTCCGGCGAATTCGAGCAAGCCAAAGCGCGTCTGGTAGCGATCAGCGTCGACGACCAGGAACATGCCCACCTGGTCTGGGACAAGAAAGCCAGCCACAAATTCGTAATACTCAGCGACCCCGGGGCTCGCGTAATTCGCCAGTACGGGCTACTGCACGCGCATGGCAAAGGCGACACCGACATCGCCCTCCGGACGACTTTTGTGATCGATGAGAACGGACGCGAGCGCTGGCGCAAAGTGTCCGCCACCGTCCTGGAAATTCCGAAAGCTGCGGAAGTTCTGCAGCAACTGGGCGAAATGCAGTAGGATGCCGCGGTGACGGCGACGCGCCCTTCAACACTCAACAATCAAAAAGAATCAATGCTAGACTTTTTCCATGCTCGCCGACTATGCGGTGCGCGTCGAAGACTCCCGTGGACGCCGCCATCCCGAGCCGCCGCATCCCTATCGCAACGACTTTCAACGCGACCGGGATCGTGTCGTCCATGCTCGCGCCTTTCGCCGGCTGGAAGCGAAGACGCAGGTTTTCACCCGCCGTTACTCCGACCACTTCCGGAACCGGCTGACGCACACCATTGAGGTCGCGCAGATTTCGCGCACTATCGCCATGCAACTGGGATTGAACCCCGATCTGGTGGAGACGCTCGCCCTGGTTCACGACCTCGGGCATCCTCCATTCGGCCACTCTGGAGAAAAGGCGCTCGACACTGCCATGCGGCAGCACGGGCTTTCGTTCGATCACAACCTGCACGCGCTGCGCATTGTCGAGGATTTCGAACTCCGCTACGCCGCGTTTCGCGGATTGAATCTGACCTTCGAAGTGCGCGAGGGCATCATCAAGCACTCGCGCGATTACAGTGCCAAAGACCATCCTGATCTCGCCGAGTATCTGCTCGATCGGCGGCCGCCGCTCGAAGCGCAGCTTATCGACCTCACCGACGAGATTGCCTACAGCACCGCCGATTTGGACGATGGCTACGAAGCCAGGCTGCTCACCATCGAGCAGATCGCGGACAGCGTGGATCTGTTCGCGCGGCATTATCGCGAGGCAAGAAACAGTTATCCGAACGCCGCCGAGAAGCTGGTCTTTAACGAGGCGCTGAAAAGCATTTTTGACGGATTTGTCGGAGACCTTATTACCAACACGGCACAGCGTGTGCGAGCGGCGGGCGTGCATTCTTTGGAAGGTGTCCGCAGCCATAGCGAGCGGATTGCCGCCTTCAGCCCGCCGGTTGAAGAGGAGCGCCGCCGGCTGAAGGAATTTCTCTACGAAAATCTTTACTACAGTCCGGCGCTCGCCGCAGAAAAAGAAGACGCCGAGCGCATCACGGGAGAACTCTTCGCCCACTGGATGGAGGAGCCCGACGATCTGCCCCGCAACTACCGCGAAAAAGCCGCCGAGGAGCCGCTGCCGCGCGTCATCTGCGATTACATCGCGGGGATGACTGATCCGTTTATCTATCAGCAGTATGAGAAGTATTGCGGGGAGCAGTGATTCGCGGCCAAAGATCCCAGCTCCTCAATGTAATTCTGTCATCGCTCTAATTCTGTCATCCTGAGCGGAGCAGAACGATTTCGCGAAGCGAATCGTTCTGCGGAGTCGAAGGACCCCTGCGCAATTTGCGCCCTTTAGAAACAGGATGACAACGCTTTCTCAGAAGTGCCAACTATTTGCTGTACGTGATCCGGTAAATCGCGCCCTCAGCATCGTCGCTCAAATACATCGATCCGTCGCCGCCAAACACAATCCCCACCGGACGCCCCATCCAGCGGCCTTTTTGCTTCTCGCCTGGGGCCAGCCATCCGGTGATGAAATCTTCCGCGCCGCCTTGCGGCTGGCCCTTGTCGTCGAGTTTCACGTGTACCACTTTGTATCCGGTTGGAACGCTGCGATTCCACAATCCATGAAAGGCTACGAAGATGTTGTTCTGATACTCGGCAGGGAACTGTGACCCTTCATTGAACGCGAGCCCCAGCGGAGCGGAGTGCGCCTGCATCTGCACCTTGGGCTCGATCACACTCTGGCAGCGATTGTCTCCAGGCTTGGTGAAGTTGGAATCGGGCACGCGGTCGCCGTAACAATAGGGCCAGCCAGCATCGCCGCCATCCTTCCCCAGATCGTAGATCGTTTCCGGCGGCAGATCGTCGCCCAGCCAGTCGCGTCCGTTGACCGTGACCCAGACCGTGTCGGTCTTCGGATTCACGGCCAGCCCCACCGCATTGCGCAGGCCTTTCGCGAAGACTTTCTGGCCGCTGCCATCGGGATTGAACTCCATCACGGTAGCGCGCCGCGGATCTTTTTCGATGCAGACGTTGCAACTCGATCCGGCGGAGACGTACATCTTGCCGCCGTGAAATAAAACGGTGCGGGTCGAATGGCCGCCACCGGTCGGCAGATCGGCGAGTTTTTGCGGATTGGACGCACGCAGATTCGCCTCGTCCCAGTCATAGCGGCGAACTTTGTCGTTCTCGGCGACGTACAGCTTGCCTTCGTAGAACGCGAGTCCGTGCGGCTCGTTCAGCCCGCTGAGAACGGTTGCCACCCGTTCGGCTTTGCCCGCGTGTTTGGAGTCGGGAAGCGCCACCACCTTGCCCTCACCCGATTCGCTGACCAGCAGCACGCCGCCCGGGGTGAAGATCATCATGCGCGCGCCGTCGACTTCTTCGGCAAAAACTGAAATGTGGAATCCTGACGGCGCCTTCAGTCGCGTGAGATCGAAACGAGTTTTCTCGGCGTTAGCAAAGTCGCCGTGAGCAAAGAAGGCCAGCAGAAGGGGAAGCAGAGCCAACGATGGTCGTCGCATATCTAGTCGTCGCATAGTCTAGTGGATGATCCTCACGCTGAGGTTTGCACATTTTTTTCGACAGTACTGCTTTGCCGTGATCCTGGGAAAGGAAACCTTCTGCACGCATTTTTTATACCGGTTCCCGCCAAAATTACCGGCAGGCGCAGTGCGAGCCAGGAGGACGGTAGGATACAATATCTATGAAAAGAAAGCACTTGCAACCAACGCCCATCCCTTGGGCATTTGGCACGCAAACTGTTTATAGAAATGCAGGCCAGTGATTCTGGTCGGCCCTTGAGGCAAGTTTTTTAAGGCAGACTTTTTGAGGCAAAACGGGCGTCGGCGCTTGCCTTCCGAATTTACGAGATCTGTCATGGAAACGACGCAATTAGAACTGGCGCCGGTAGGCGCTTTGGAGTGGCTCTCCCATTCCCACTTGGAGGAAGTACAAAATGAAAAACCGCACCATTTTCACGCTGCTGCTGGCCGTAGTCGTAATCGTAGCTGTGCCAGTTTTTGCGCAAGATAATTCCGCATCCCAGACTCAGCCCGCGACCCAGTCCACATCGATGCAGCCTGCAGCCCCGGCGGCCACCAAGGCCGACAGCGCCACCGGCAAAGACCCGTTGCAACCGGAGACTCGCGAAGGCTTCTGGGGCCGCATGAATCCGTTCGCGCGCAAGAAATACGTCGCGCGGCAGACGCAGCCGATTCGCGACCGTATCAATGAACTCGATGAGCTGACTGCTTCCAACACACGGGCGATCAAGGATACCGATGCGCGCGCGCAGCAGGGAATTCAGCTCGCTTCGGCCAAAGCCAACGAAGCCGATCAACATGCCATCGACGCCGGCAACAAGGCGCAGGCCGCACAGCAGACCGCACAACAGGCGCACACCCGTCTGAACACGGTCGAGCAGGTGGTGACCAATATCGATCAGTACCAGCCCACGACCCAAACCGAAATCCTTTTCAAACCAGGACAGACGGTGCTGAGCCAGAATGCCAAGACCGCTCTCGACGAAATGGCCACTCCGCTGAAGAACCAGCGCGGCTACGTCGTCGAAGTTCAAGGCTTCTCCTCCGGTCATGGACAGGCGGCGATCTCGACTTCGCAGAAGATGGCCGAGTCGGTGGTCCGCTATCTGGCGCTGAACCACGACATTCCGATCTACCGGATTTACCTCGTCGGCATGGGCAATGCACCGACGCCGGCCTCGGCCAGCGATGCGAAGCCGAAGCGCATCACCGGCGGCCGCGTTGAAATCAGCCTCCTGAAGAACAATCTGGAGCAACTGGCTTCGACCGGCACGACCCCGGCGAATCAAGATCAACCGTTGCAGAAATAGCAGTACCCTTCCCCGAAAAAGCCTCCCGTGAAAATGGGAGGCTTTTTTTGTGCGCTTGAGGCTTGATCACAGACTAAGTCTGTGCTGCGAGCTACGAGCCGCGAGCTTCGAGCGAACGGGTTGCCCGTAGCTCAAAGCTCAAAGCCCGCAGCCTGCTTACTCCAGGATCGTGCTATCCTCCCACTCGTCATGGAAACTCTGTCCTGCCTCCGCACGCCTTCGCCGGTCGGCCCACTGTTTCTTGCCGCTTCCACAAAGGGTCTGGTGCGACTCGAATTCGAAGCCCGCATGCAGAAAATGAATCCCGGTAGGATTCAGTTGCATGAGTCCAAGCAAGCCCTCGCGCCCTATCTGCGCGAACTCAACCAGTATTTCGCGGGTGAGCGCCGCGAGTTCTCCTTCCCGCTCGATCTTCGTGGAACCGAGTTCCAACTCGCGTGCTGGAACGCGCTGCTTGAAATCCCATACGGCGAGACCCGCAGCTACCGCGACATCGCTCAAGCGATTGGCCACCCGCGCGCCTGCCGTGCCGTGGGCATGTCGAACAACCGGAATCCGGTCGCCATCGTTGTCCCCTGCCACCGCGTAATCGCATCAAGCGGATCGTTGTGCGGCTATGGCGGCGGTCTCGACATCAAGCGCAAGTTGCTCGATCTTGAGCAAGGGAGTGTTCGCCCTTGCCTTCCGCTTGGGATCGGCGCATAATCCGCCCAATTGTGGGAGGGGTCTCCCATGCTGCCGCGCATCGAGTACTCCGTTACCGTTCCGGTTCCGGTCGATGCGGCGTTTCAGGCCTTTCAGGACCTCGGACGCCTGCTGCATCGCGGGATCTACAACGAGGCTTCGTGGGTCGAGGGCAAGCCCTGGCAGGTCGGTAGCAGGCTGCGCTATGTCATCGTTCAACCCGTCTGTACCACTGTTTCTGCCGTCGTAACCTCCATCAGTCCACACCGCACGATAAGCCTGATCAACCACGCTCTGGGCGTTACGACCGAACAGAACGTCACCTTCGGGCCCGACCCCAAGGGCGGAACACGTGTCCGCATGACTATGGACTTTGTGGGCAAATCGACGGAGTTATCCGAAAGCGCCGTCCGTGATGCGATCACTTTTGTCACCAAGGACGCGCTCGATAGCGTGGTCGCACTCTGCCGGCGGCGCTCCTCATCGGGCACGGGTAAGTGATCTCCCACCGCGTTCAACAGGAGACGGAGCAAGGTTCGTCTCTACCGCGGGTATCACCAACCGGACGTGAGCTCTGACGTTCGGCGGGATTCCTGTACACTAGCCGCCATGCTCGGCGGCCTCTTCCTGCCGCTGAAGCCTACTTCATCGTAAACGCTGTCGTGAGCGCGCTACGCCAATCCGCGACACCCACCGTCCGCAAGGCGAGTTTCTTCTATTTCGTCTTCGTGATGTTTTCCTACACCACCGGGGGTCCCTTCGGACTCGAATCGATGGTCACCACCAGCGGCCCGGGGATGACTCTGCTCTATCTCCTGCTCATCCCGCTATTCTGGTGCATCCCGGTATCTCTGGTCTCCGCCGAACTCACCACCGCTATGCCGGTCGAAGGCGGATTCTACCGCTGGAGCCGCGCCGCCTTCGGAGACTTCTGGGGATTCCTCGCCGGATGGTGGAACTGGTCGGCCTCATTCCTGCTTGGCGGCTCCTACGCCGTACTGTTCACCGACTACCTGGCTTTCTACTTCCCGCAGATTGTCGGATGGAAACACTAGCTCGCTTCCTTCGCTCTGATCGCCATCATTACTTGGATCAACATTCGCGGCATTCAAATGGTGGGGAGAGTCGCCACGGTTTTTGAAGTCTTCATTTTTGTTCCCATCATCGCCATGGTCGTGCTGGGGCTGGCGAAGTGGCATCACAATCCGTTTGTGCCGTTGGTTCCACCGCGCCAGCCTTTTTCCAAAGTAATCGGAGTGGGCCTCGCCCTGGGCCTTTGGCTGTACTCCGGATACGAGCAACTCTCCACCGTGGCCGGGGAAGTCGAGAACCCGCAGCGCAGCTACCCACGGGCGCTCGCGCTGGTGGTTCCGCTTTCGATCGCTATTTATTTCCTGCCGACATTCGCTGCCCTAGCCACGCTCGGAGACTGGCAACAGTGGAGAGATGGATACTTTTCGACTGCCGCTCTGCTGATCGGCGGCCCCTGGCTTGGCAGCCTGATGACGATCGCCGCCATGGTCTGCAACGTGGCGCTGCTCAACAGCACCGTTCTCACCACCACGCGTATGCCATTCGCGCTCGCCGAAGACGGATATCTGCCGCCATTCCTCAGTGGCCGGCATCCGCGTTACGGGACGCCCTGGATCGCGATTGTCATTTCCGCCGCAATCTACGCATCGCTGGCGCTGCACTCGCTCGGCGACTTGATCAGCATCTATGTCTGGCTGCGCGCCGCCACTACCGTGCTGACCGTCCTCTCCGCCTGGGGACTGCGCCGCAAGCGCCCCAACCTGCCGCGAGCCTTCCGCATCCCGGGCGGCGATCTTGGACTGATCTACGTGATCGCCATGCCGCTCGCTATGGCCTATGTCGTCCTGCGATACAGCGATCCCATCGCCATGCGCTGGGGGCCGTGGGCTCTGGCTGCCGGTCCAGTTGTCTATTTTGTGGCGAAGTGGTTCGCCAAGCGTGCCGCGCAGAAGGCGGCGGCCAAGGTAGGATAGGTTCGGATCGAGGATCATGTGCCCGTCACCATCCGCGAACTAAGTCGAAAAATTCACGACCGCGAAATCTCTCCCGTTGAACTTACCGGCGATTGCCTCGCGCGCATCGAAAAGCTCAACCCGACTCTCAACGCCTTCATCGCCGTCACGTCCGAATCCGCGCTTGACGAAGCTCGCCGCGCCGAACAGGAAATATCTCACGGAAACTATCGTGGCCCGCTCCACGGCATTCCCATCGGACTAAAAGATATTCTCGATACCGCGGGAGTCCGCACCACCGCCGCCAGCGCTCTGTTCAAGGATCGCATTCCCGATGAAGACGCCGAAGTCGTGCGCCGCCTGCGCGCCGCGGGAGCAATCATTCTAGGCAAGCAGAATCTGCACGAATTCGCCTACGGCGGCAGTTCGATGATCAGCTTGTTCGGCGAGATTCATAACCCATGGGACACGATGCGGGTGACAGGTGGATCTTCGGGAGGCTCAGCTGCCAGCGTGGCCGCTGGTCTTGGCTTCGCCGCCGTCGGCACCGACACTGCCGGTTCCATTCGCCTGCCCGCAGCCTACTGCGGAGTCGTTGGACTCAAGCCGACCTACGGCCGTGTGAGCGCCCGCGGAGTCGTTCCATTGTCGTGGTCCTACGATCACGTTGGCCCGCTCGCAAATTCGGTCTATGATGCAGCGCTGATGCTGCAGGTGCTCGCGGGCTATGACCCAGCCGATCCTGCCAGCATTGACGCGCCCGTTCGCGACTTCGCCGCCGCGCTGGACCAGCCCTTGCCCAAGCTGCGCATCAGCATTCCACGGGCATTTTTCTTCGACGATCTTCATCCCGAGGTTGCCGAGGCCATCGAGAAAGCGATTGGAGTTTTTCGCCTGCTCCATGCCGAGATTCGCGAGGTCAAACTCGAAGTCCCTACCGACCGCACGCTCGCGAGCGCCGAGGCCTATGCCTTTCACGGGCCATTCATCGCGCGCTCACCGCAGCTCTATCAGCCCGCCACGCTGGCGCGCATTCAATCGGGAGCCAACATCTCCGCCTCCGACGCTCTACGAGCCAGTCGCGACCTCCAGGCCAGCCGTCACGCCATCCGAAAAGTATTCGCTGAAGTGGACGTGCTGCTCACGCCCACCGTTCCGGTCCCGCCGCCTGTGATCGCCGATCTCCAAGAACATCCGGAAGACCTGCGTCCGCAAGAGCTGATCATGCTGCGCAATACGCGCCCGTTTAACGTGTGGGGAATTCCGGCGATTTCCCTTTCCTGCGGATTTACCAAAGACGGCCTGCCCATTGGTCTGCAACTGGCCGCCGCTCCCTGGCAGGAGGGCGTGGTGCTGCAGGCCGCGCATGTGTACGAGGAAGCGACAGAGTGGCACAAGAAGAGGCCGCAGCCAGCACGGACCACGTAGGGACGGACGCATTCGTCCGTCCAACCGAGCGAAGCGAGGCAAGGGGCAGGATACTAGCGAATCAAGAAAACCTTCTTGATTCTCTTGCCTACGCGCACAGTTAGTTCTGTCCGAGGATCAAGGAAAATGACCGGATCAGTCTTCAATTCGCCGTTGACCTTTACGGCCCTTTGTTTGAGTTTGCGTACCGCGTCGCTTATTGAGCCGGCGAGTCCTGATCGAGCCAGCAAGCGGTCGAGCTTAATCCTCGTTTCTCCGGTTGCCAGCACGTCGCCGGCAACCTCCATGGGAGTGCCTTCGGGCCGCGCTTCGACATCGGCAAGCACTACTCTCACTTCCTCCATTTCCTGCGGCACGCCGCCTTTCTGGAACTGCCTGGCCCAATCCTCCGCGGCCCGTGTCGCCGCCTCCGCCGAGTGAAAATCCGCCACGATCCCCCGCGCCAGCTCTTTCTTCAGCGCCATGGGATGCGCCTTCCCGCTCGCTGCATCCGCCTTCATCGCCGCGATCTGCTCTGTCCGCACATCTGTCAGCAGCTCGTAATATCTCCACATCATCTCGTCGGAAATCGACATTACTTTGCCGTAGATCTCTAGCGGCGGTTCGTGGATTCCAATAGCGTTGCCCAGCGACTTCGACATTTTGTTCACGCCGTCGAGGCCTTCGAGGATCGGCGTGGTCAGCACCACTTGCGACTCCTGCCCGTAGGCGCGCTGCAACTCGCGGCCTACCAGCAGATTGAATTTCTGGTCAGTGCCGCCGAGTTCCACATCGGCTTCGAGCGCGACCGAGTCATATCCCTGCGCCAGCGGATACAGCAACTCGTGCATGGCAATCGGCTTTTCGTCATGGAAGCGTTTGTGGAAGTCCTCGCGCTCCAGCATCTTCGAGACCGTGTATTTCGCGGTCAAACGGATGAAATCGTCGGCTGAGAACTTTGAGAACCAGCGGCTGTTGAAGTCCACCACCGTTTTTTCCGGGCTAAGAATTTTGAAGACCTGCGCTTTGTAGGTCTCCGCGTTCTCCACAATCTGCTCCCGCGTCAGCGGAGGCCGCGTCGCCGAACGCCCCGTCGGATCGCCAATCATCCCGGTGAAATCTCCAATGAGGAAGATGACCGTGTGCCCGAGGTCCTGAAAATGTTTGAGCTTGCGCAGGACGACCGTGTGGCCGAGGTGCAAGTCGGGAGCCGTCGGGTCCATGCCCAGCTTCACGCGGAGCGGCTTGCCCGAGGCGAGCGAGCGTTCTAGTTTCGAACGCAGTTCGGATTCCTTGACGATCTCCGCCGCGCCCTTCTTGAGGTATGCCAGTTGTTCGTCAACCGGTGGAAAATTAGTCATGTCGTAGTGATTATAGCCACCCAACCGCGAGCTGCGAGCTTCGAGCCGCGAGCTAAAAGTCAAAAGCTACGGCGAGACTGGTCAGGGTCGTGGACTGCTCGAAGCCCGCAGCTCGTAGCTCGAAGCTATCTACCGCCGATAGAAGCTCAGCGCCGCGTCTCCCTGCACCAGCTTTCGATAGCGCCGCAGTTCGCCAAACGCTTCTCCCGGATCGAATCTCTTTTCGTGTTCCGCGATGACTACACTGCGCTCGCGCAACAAATTCGATTCCGCCAGCGCCGCCAGCGTTTTCGCGTACTCGTCCTGCAGCGAGTATGGCGGATCGAGAAACACGAAATCGGCAGTGCTCCCCGCCGCGTCCAATTGCCGCAAGGCTTTCCCAACATCGAGTCTCACGATCTGGAATCCGCGCGCAATCCCGAGCGACTTCAAGTTCGCGGCAATCAACTCCGCGGCTGCTTTGGACGACTCGGCGAAGTGCACCATGCGCGCGCCGCGGCTCAGCGCCTCGATGCCCACCGCGCCTGTCCCCGCATATAAGTCGAGCCACGTCGACTCCGCCAGCGCAGAAAAATCGCCGGCGCATAGCACGTTGAACAGGGTCTCGCGCAGGCGGTCCGCCGTCGGACGGATTTCGAGTCCGGGCAACGACCGCAACGTCCGCCGCCGGTATTGTCCAGCAATCACTCTCATAAAGTCGCGCCCACTGAATTCGTCTCCATGGATGCGTGATCTTCGGCCCCAAGGGCTAAAGCCGGAAGATCAAATGTCCCGCCGGTCCAGCCCTTCGGTTTGGCCCTTTTCGCATCTCCTGGACGTCAATCGGTGTCTAAATAGATAGAATACTGGTAAGCATGTCGATGCGCAGTTGGTCCATCCCGGTCGGACGTCTCTTCGGAATCGAAATCCGTATTCATCTGACGTTTGTGTTTCTGCTGGTCTTCGTATGGGGCACTGAAGCCGCAGTGCAGAATGCCAGCGCCGCCCTGCGCGGACTCGCTCTGGTCGGCATCGTTTTCGGCAGCGTGGTGCTCCACGAATTAGGGCACGCTCTGGTGGCCCAGGGTTCGGGCATTCCGGCGAAGGCCATCATCCTGTTGCCGATCGGCGGCGTCACCATCCTCGACGAAGCGCACGCCCTTCCCGACGCGATCGACGGCTGGAAGCGCGACATACGAATCGCGGTTGCGGGACCGCTGGTGAATCTCTTTATCGCCGGTTTATCCGCATTCGTTTTGATCACGGCGATACCGGGTTTTTCGCTGACTGCGAGGCCGCTCCTGCATTCGAGCGCGCTCTTGCGCAGCATCGTCTGGGCGAACCTCTACCTCGGCTTGTTTAACCTGTTGCCGGCGTATCCCATGGACGGCGGGCGCGTTTTGCGCGCTCTCTTTGCACGCCGCGTCGACATGGTTCAAGCCACGCAGCGCGCCGTCCGCATTGGCCAAGTCTTCTCCATCCTGATGATCATGGTCGGAATGCTGTTCAGCATGCATTCTGAGACGCGATGGGACGGCTACTGGCTGATGATGGTCGGCTTCTTTCTTTCCGCGGGCGCGCAACTCGAAGAGCGTTCGGCGGTATTTCAATCCGTGCTGCAAAGCGTCCGCCTGGAAGAAATCATGCTCACCGATTTCGCCACACTGTCGCCCGCCGACACACTGGAAGACGCGCTCGAAAAGGCCGTGCACACCCTGCAGGACGATTTTCCGGTGGTACGCGGCAGCGACATGGTTGGCGTCGTCTCCAGGCAAAAAATTCTCGAAGCACTGCGCGCTGACGGCAACGGCTATGTGCAGGCGGTAATGAACCGCATTTTCGAAGTGGCCGCCAAGCAGGAGTCGCTCGCCTCCGCCTTCCGCAAACTTTCCGCCCGCAATCTCAGCATTATTCCGGTGGTCGACGAACAGAATCTGGTCGGAATCGTCACCCTGCAGAACCTGATGCACTCGATGTCCCTGCTGGCCGAAAGCCGCAAACTGCGCCGGGAAGCGCTCGACTCCTAAAGCCTTTCCACTTCAAAGGCTTGTCATCCCGAGCGAAGCGAGGGATCTGCAATTTTCGCCTTCGCGTAGACTTCTTGCGCCGCGCGGACCGCGCATCCAAACTCCACGGCTCTACCCGTGGCTTCGGCTATTACGTGTTCGAGGGCGGCCAGAACTCCCACCGTGTCCAGATAATCGTAGTAACCAATGTGAGCGATGCGGAAAAGTTGTCCTTTCATTTCCGCCTGTCCGTTGGCCACGACCGCGCCAAACTGCTCGCGGAAAAGTCTGCAAATGGCGGTGGAATCGGCGCCGCCCGGGGCGGCGACGGCAGTCAGCGCGGCCGCTGGAGAACTCGGCGCAAATAGTTTCAGTCCCAGCGCCTCGACGCCGGCACGCGTCATGGCCGCGCACAACTCGGCGTTTGCGATCAGAGCGTCGCGTCCCGCCGCGAGGTTTCCGTCACCCATTTGACGCACATAATCGAGCGCCGCGGCCAGTCCGGCAAACAGAGAGGTCGCGGGCGTGTAGGCCGTCTCCGCCTTGGCCGCCGATTTTCTTTCCTTGCGCAGATCGAAGTAATACCGAGGAGACTTTGCCCGCTCCATGCGTTGCCACGCTCGCTCGCTGACGGCGCCGTAGGCCAAGCCGGGCGGGATCATCAGCGCTTTCTGCGAGCCGCCAATGATGATGTCGATTCCCCAGGCGTCCACATCGAGACGGGTTGTGCCTAATCCAGTGATCGCGTCAACGACGAGCAAGGTGTCGGGGAACGCGCGTACCAGCTTCGCGACCGACTCGACGTCGTGCCGCGCACCCGTGGAACTTTCGGTCGCCTGCACATAGACGCAGCGGATCTCGGGCGTCAGCTTGCGACTTACCTCATCGAGCGAGATGGTCTCGCCGTAGGGTGCGGTCACCGTGTCGACTTCGCAGCCAAACGCCTTGGCCAGCGCGGTCCAGCGTTCGCCGAACTTGCCGGCGGTTAACACCAGCACACGGTCGCCGGGACAAGTCAGGTTCGAGACCGAGGATTCCATGAACCCCGTGCCGGACGAGGAGAGCACGAGAACGTCGTTCTTGGTGCCAATGAATTCCTTCACGTCGGCGAGCACGCGCGTGAACAGAGCGCGGAAATCGGCGGTCCGATGATGCGCGCCATAGGAGGCCATCGCCGTCTGCGCTTGCGGCAGCAGTGGCGTCGGTCCGGGAGTAAAGAGCCGGTTTTTCTTGAGCATGGGAACTAATCAGAATATGCGACGCAGCGGGATTCGGAAAGCGACGTGTCGTTAAATTCAATTTCCCTTATGTTTCACGATCTCTATATTGTCCTTATCAAACTTGATCTCTATTTAAACCATCACCTTAACGGGCTTGCCATCTTTTGTGGCCGGTGAGAACTTCCACGAATTTACTGTCTGCTTTGCAAACTCGTCGAGCTTCGGATCTAGCTTCCGGGTCACCCACACGCTTTGCGTGCAACCGTTCACGCCAATGATTGCTCCAATTACTATCGTTCCTTGAACGCCACTCCCTTTGAGAAAGTCGGGTAACTGGGGTAGCCCCTTTCCGATAGAGCAGTGGCTGGGTTTTAGGGACGAGGGATTCGACTGGGCCGCAGCAGAGGGCGATGCAAGAATCGCAATGCTCAGCATTATTGCCAATATTTTGCTCATATCGCCTTTTCTCAGCGTTTTGTTCTATATAATCCCACTATTCCATCGAAAACTCCAAACGCCGGCTGAACGTCGGTGATCAGTTCTCGTAGCTCGCGGCCCACCTCGTTCTATAATCCTCCCATGCCCCTCATCGATCAGATCCAGAAGGACATTGTCGCCGCCATGAAGGCCCGCGAAGAGGCGCGACTCTCCACCCTGCGCATGGTCAAGACCGCTCTCAAGAACAAGGAAATCGAGAAGATGGCGCCGCTCGACGACAAGGAATCGCAGCAAGTGCTCTCCACGCTGATCAAGCAGCGCAAGGACTCGGTCGAGCAGTTCACCAAGGGCGGACGCCAGGAGATGGCCGACAAAGAAGCCGCCGAAATCAAGCTGATCGAAACCTATCTGCCCAAGGCGGCTGGCGAAGAGGAAATTGTGGCCGGAGTCCGCGCCGCGATTGCCGAGATGACGCCTGCTCCCGCCATGAAAGACATGGGAACAGTGATGAAAGCCGCAATGGCGCGGTTCGCAGCTGCGGGGATGCGGGTGGATGGGAAGGTGGTTAGCGAGGCGGTGAAGAAGGAGTTGGCGGGGAAGTAGTGATTAGTGTTAATCAATATTGATTAATTTGGCTACTACTTGCTCTGCTGCCACTCCCGATACGCTTCGCTCTTCCCGATCCCGCGCTCTTTGGCTACTTTTTTCAGCGCGGTTTTTTCGTCTGCCTCTTCTTCGGCCATGATTTCGCGCACGCGCTGGGCGATGCTTACGGTTTCGGATGCGGACGGAGCGGCTCCTTCTTCGGCTTTGGCGATCAGGAGCGTGATTTCGCCTTTGACGTCTCCTCGGGCTTTGAGCTGTTCGAGAATCTCCCGCGCTCGGCCGCGTAGGAATTCTTCGTGGATCTTCGTTACCTCGCGAGCTACTACTACGTGACGGGCTTCTCCTAGAACTTCCACAACATCGGAAAGCGCCTCCAGCAGGCGATGAGGGGCTTCGTAGAACACTTGCGTTCTTGGAGAGTCCTTTATGCTTTCGAGCAGCTTGCGGCGCTGACCGGATTTGGCCGGCAGGAAGCCGCTGAAGCGGAAGGAATCGGTGGGCAGGCCGCTGGCCACGAGCGCCGCCAGGAATGCCGACGCTCCGGGAATGGGCACGACCGGCACGTGATGCCGAATGGCTAGCGCGATCAGGCGAAATCCGGGGTCGGAGATACCGGGCATGCCGGCGTCGGTGACGAGAGCGATTTTGGCGCCGCCTTCGAGATCGACGACCAACTCGGCGGCTTTGGTCATCTCGTTGTGCTCGTGATAGCTGACGGTGCGGGTCTGGATGCCGTAATGGCTGAGGAGCTTCAGGGTCTGGCGCGTGTCCTCGCAAGCGATCAGGTCGACTTCTCTGAGGACGCGCAGGGCGCGCAGGGTGATGTCTTCGAGATTGCCGATGGGCGTGGCAACCAGATACAGCGATGGGCCGCCGAGTGCTGTGCCTCGCTCGGAGCTGCCGCCATTCTGGGAGACTTCGTGCATGAGGGGAGTCTAGCAAGAAACTCTTCACCACGGAGACACACAGGCACGGAGGAAGTCACGGAAAATGTTCTTTGATCTCCTCCGTGTCTCAGTGCCTCCGTGGTAGGTTCTTGCCGGCGACGGCCGAACCACGTCGGACAACTTCTCGCTTCGCCTTTTATTCGCTTCGTGCTAAACTGACCAAAACTGATGTGACAGCCAACACTTCACGCTCCAGCCCGCGGGTGTAGGCTACGGGGGATTCGTACCCGGGATTCCAGATTCATAAACAGGAGCAGCCATTATGGCCGAAGAGCGGAACAACGAGCGCAGCAAAAACGAAGAGCGTAATAACGAGCGGGTCAAGGCAATCGATCTCGCATTCGCACAGATTGAAAAGCAGTTTGGCAAGGGTTCCATCATGCGGCTGGGATCGAAGGAAGCCATCGTCCCGATCGCGGTGATTTCTACGGGCGCGATTTCGTTCGATGCCGCGCTGGGCGTGGGTGGAGTGCCGCGCGGGCGGGTCGTGGAAATCTTCGGNNGTGGACGTGGACAACCTGCTGGTTTCGCAGCCCGACTACGGAGAGCAAGCGCTGGAAATTACGGAAGCGCTGGTGCGCTCGAACGCCATTGATGTGCTGGTGGTGGACTCAGTGGCGGCGCTCGTCCCGAAGGCGGAACTCGACGGCGAAATGGGTGACAGCCACATGGGCTTGCAGGCTCGTCTGATGTCGCAGGCGCTGCGCAAGCTGACGGGAACGGTGGCCAAGTCGCGCACCTGCCTGATTTTCATCAACCAGATTCGCGAGAAGATCGGGGTCATGTTCGGCAATCCCGAAACNNGAAGGCATCTCGCGCGAAGGCGACCTGCTCGATCTGGCGGTGAATAGCAATATCCTGGAGAAGTCGGGCTCGTGGTTCAGCTATAAAGGAGAGCGTATCGGGCAGGGACGCGAAAACGCCCGCGCCTTCCTGAAGGAAAACAAAGACACGATGGCGAAGCTGGATGCCGAAGTGCGCAAGGCTCTGGGGATGGTGCCAACTGCGGCGTCTCCGGCTCCGGCTGCGGTTCCGGCGCAAGCTACCGGCACGCAAGGGCGGGTGACGACGATGNNTAGACACCGCAAACATCCAGCTAATCAACGAGGAGCCGGGCGGAGACGCCCGGCGCTCCATATTTACTCAACCACTCCGAAATCACCCTTCGATTGCCATTCCCGCTTCCCACCGCATACAATCCTCCTTTCGTAGACTGAGGGCCCTGTGAAGCGTATTAAAGCCATTTATCCCGGATCGTTCGATCCTCCCACCAACGGGCATCTTGACCTGATCGAGCGCGGCAGCAAGATCTTCGACGAACTGGTCGTTGCCATTCTTCGGAATCCCGAGAAAGACCCGCTGTTCAGCCTCGCCGACCGCCGCAAGATGCTGGAGGCGATGACCTCGGGGTTTGACAACGTCTCGGTGGACACTTTCGAGGGCCTCACGGTGGACTACGCATTGCGGGTCGAGGCGACGACCATCCTGCGCGGCATTCGCGCCATC
>PMMJ01000454.1 GCA_003162255.1 Acidobacteriaceae bacterium
ACTTCCCGTAATTCTTTTTCAGATTCGGCAATAGGAGTAAAGGCAATATCTCCTGACTCTCCTTCAAGACGCTCGAACCAACCCATTTTGGTCCAGACGAATATTCTTCCCTTATCTGGATCATCTGGATTAGTGCCCAAGATTTGGATTTTAGCTCCAAGGGACTCTTCCCGTTCAGAATTTCCCTCATTATCGTCCATGGTACACCTCCAGAGTAAATCTCATTTCATGCTTCTGCTAGAGAATTAATAAGGATGTGGTCATCGATCTGAGATACACCTCGGGCTGCCCAAACTATTCTAAGAGCTTCCTCTTTCTCTGCCCAGGACTGGACACTACCTCTTAGAATCACTTCGCCACCTTGAATCTCAACTCCGATCCTGTTTGAATCTACCAAAGCATTACGCCGAAACGCGCTTTCAATTTTCGCTTTGAGATCCACGGGTTCAACTGGCTTAATGGTTATCTGATCATCAACCCAACCAACTCCCTTAAGGTGGTATATTATTTCCTTGGCAGCCTCCCTTTGATACGCCCAATCTACCTCGCCGGTCAGGGTAAGTGAACCATTCAAGACTTTCACATCAACGCGGTCGTGCGGGATCGATACATTCAACTCGATTGCGTGCAAAGCTTCGCGACGAATTTCCTCGTCCGCCAGCTTAAAATAATCAGGTAGTTTAACCTTAGTATTATCTACTACTTCTTTAACACCGACAATCCGCCCGACAGCACGATAGGCAGACCATTTCTTCGCATAGCTATCAACTTCACCATCCAAAGTAACAACACCATTTACAACAGAAACCTCTATTTTAAAATTGTCGTTTTGAGTTACACTACCATCAATAACAGTTGGCTCCCAATTAAGTTCATCTATAACATCTCGCTTCAGTTCTTCATTAGTTTTCATCATTATTGCCTCTTCTCATATTTATGATATTTAATATGGAGCGAAATCTGACTGAAACATTTTATCGCTGAAGCATAATTAGCCCAACAAAATTCCGACGATTACTTTAATAAACATTCAATTGGTAAATATATCCTGACGCTTAATCAATTCTTCGGGTCAACTCTATTACAACTACCGGCTGGCACGTTCCGGTCTACCGGTAATTTACAAGCGGTAGTGTTCAAACCATCGGCCACTTTTCCAGTTTTTACGGGCAAATCATTCAACGTGGTTTCTTTGGGAGGTTTAACTTCGCAAGTATAATAAATAGGTTCAATATATTGTTTCCGCCAATTCCTCGCCCAATCTGTCAGTTTAGGTAAATCTTCGGTATGACAGATGAACCGCTTAAATTGCTCATGCCGTTCGTTAGCTTCCCCCGACAGTTTAAGCAACCAATCTTTATTCTGGCTGCTCATATTTGCCGTTTCTCGGCTGAGGGTGCTTATATTTAGTAAATGCTTTCCTAGACATCTTTCCGGTGGATCTTGGGTATTTAAAATGCAGGGACAATCGCCACTCTCATGCAATTCGATTTGTTGAATTTGCCCCAGCAGCGTTTTAAGTTGCCAGGATAACATTTCATACGAACTGTTAGATTTGCCGTTCGGTCCCTGTACGTTTCCGCCCCTATGCTCACCTTTACCTATAGTTCCCAGTGATGTTCTAGTGGCCAATTTAGCGGACTGTTTCCTGGCTATGCCTTTGATGGTGTTCAACTTCCCTTTAGTCATCGTATCAGCCATACGTTCCATCTCCTTCACCTACAACGGATCTCCCAAGACTGGGAGCGCATTTCAAACCGCGGGCAAAGGCAACACCGGGCAATACGGCAGGCGTTAACTGACTTTGACTTCGATCTGCCGCGGCGTTGCCTTCTCCTTCTTGGGGAGCTGCAGCGTAAGGATGCCGTGTTTCAGCTGCGCCGAAATGCGGTCCGCATCCACCGCCTCGGGCAACTCGAATTGCCGATAGAAATTCAGCAACTCGTACTCCTGCACGATAGGTGTCCCAGGAGCAATGTGATTTGTCTTGCCGTGCAATGTCAACACGCCGTCGGCCACCCGCACATCGAGCGCGTGCTGCTCCACCCCGGGAAAATCCGCGATCACGGTTAGCCCGTCCTTGGTCTCGAAGATGTCGACCGGCGGGGTGATGTACCGCTCTTGCGCACGGGTTTCTTCCCGTCGAGCAGCCGTCTCGGCCGGCACGCTGGGGACCGTCTTCTCTGGCATGGTCGTTCCCTCCCTTATCCGGCCACGTTGACCTGGATCTGCTTGGGCTTCGCCGCCTCGCTCTTGGCGATGGTCACCAGGAGCAGCCCGTTCCGGTAGTCCGCCTGCACCTTCCCTGCATCGACTTGCACGGGTAATTCGATTGTCCGCGTGAAGCGGCCGGCTGCTCGCTCATTGCGATGGTACGCGTCCGCGGTCACCTGGGCCAGGCCGGGCTTCTCTCCCTTGATCGTCAGCGTGCCCTGGAGAACCGAGAGCTCCAGCGACTTGGGATCCACGCCCGGTGCCAAGGCTTCGACGTATAGATTCCCCTCGTCTTCGCTGAGGTTCACCAGCGGGTACTGGCGAGCGCCATGTCCCGGCAAGAACGCTACGCGCCAGTGTTGTGGCCCGCGATCGGACGAGAATGTCCGGAACGTCCGATCAATCTCCTGCCGCAAGGCATCCAAGTCCCCCCATGGATTCGTGGTCGGCATGGCAAGTCTCCCCTTCTTGGTTACCAGCTTGTTCGTGACAGCCAGCCCGCCAGATTACCTCCGGTGCCTCCCGAGAACGCGTCGTCATCAGGCCACTTGATTTTCTCGGCGCGTTGCCTCACGCTGCTTGCCTTGGAGAATCACTTCGGGTCTCGCCGAGTCGTCGGTGTTGCGTTGTCGGGAACGACAGGTACCCTGCCGCCGCCCTCCTGGGCGCTGTCTTTCTACGCCGCCTCCTGATTGGGTTTGGAGCACTGGTCTGTGGAGTAGAAGCCCGATCCCTTGACAAGGAACCCGGCGCCTGGGCTGATCAAGCGGTCCACCTTCTTCCTGCAGTGCCCGCACCGCGTGCGCGGGGACGCCGTGATGCTCTGGAAGGCCTCGAGCCGACGCTTCCAGGAGCGGTATCGCTACTCGTAGGTCGGCACTCTTTCCTCTGCCAGCGCCCCCCAGCACCCCACGTACCCCGGCGGCTCCCTTGGTCACCCGACTGGTCCCGGCCGCTACTTCTCCTTTCGGCTCCGGAACGGCTCCTTCAGCACCACCCTCACGCCGGCGATCGTGCCCGTCACGGCGGTGCGCACCCGCGCCGCAGCTGCCGCGCCAATCTCGCCCGCGGCCTTGAGCGCACCCGTCGCCGCAGCTGAAGCGGTCTCCTCCGCGCTCAAGCCAAGGGCTTTGGCACCAACGATCGCGCCCTCGATGGCGCCCTTCGCTGCCGCACCCAGGTCCCCGCCGACCTCGGCCGTACTCTTGACCACGGCGGCGGCGGTTGCACGCGCGGCCTCGAGCGCCTCGCCGCCGACCTCCTGGGTACCGCGCAGCACGCCGATCACGATCCCCTTGGCCGCGCTCCCGAGGTCGGCACCGATCTCGGTCACGCCCTGGACCACGCCGCGCACCACCTCCGCGATCGCCCCGGTGAGCGCCACGCCCATCTTACCGGTGCGCTGGACCGCGTGGACCAGGCTCCCGCTCACCGTGTTGACGACGGCGTCCGTGATCTCGCCAACCCCCTGCACGGTGGCGACGATACTCTCCTTGACCGATTTCCCCAGGCCCCTGCTCTCTGCCGACATGGGAGGCCCCCTTTCCCCGACCCTTTCCTGACTGGTGATGAGCCAACTCGATGGCTGTCGTTTCGCGCCACCCGCGCACCCCCCGTGTCATGGTACGGGGGATCGCACCCGGCCCCGTCTCACGGGACGGTCGCGTCCGGGCCGAGTCCGTCCAGGACCGGGGCGGCCCACTCTTTGCGCTCGCGCCACCGCCACCCCCGTGCGCCCGTCATCCCCTGGGCAGCAGGGAGTACACTTGGAAGTGACTATGCAAAGTCAGCACCACCCCGCAGGTCGGGGGCCTGGCGCCGGCGCAGCCCTTTCGAATCGCCGGCCTCCGGGTGATCTGGTGCGGCGTCGTGCGCCGGTGGACCGGCGGGAAAGGCCCGAGAATTCGGAGGGACTCCGACCGGTCGGATGGACCACCGCGCAGCGGGAGCACCGGAGCCGAGGGTTCGTGAGGCGGGATCGAGGGGGAGGGCTCCGCCGCTGGTTGATACCGCCTCCCAAATGGGGGTACTAAGCACATCCAACCGAAAACCTCCGTTAAGGCAAGGCGCGTTCTCCCTGGATTCCGCTGTCTTTCCTGCCCGAGTAACCCCACAATCACACTGCGCAGCATATCGTTACTGCGCACTTTTCCCGGTCACAGGAGGCCGCATGCCGGACCGAAGCCGTGCAAAACAGCCCACAGTGCGTGGTCAACAGACGAATACGCAATTCGCCGAGTGGTTCAGCGATGTCGGTCGGGACACCACGCGGCTCTGACGCAAACACCACCCTGGATACGCGGGCCGAAGGACACCAGATTGAGGACGAAGCGCTGAGCCATATCACTCCGCTCATGCGCACGTACATCAACCCATTTGGCCGGTATCACTTCGACCCCAGCCGAATGCGACAAGATCTCGACCGATCGCCGGTAGCCACCGCTTACCGGAGGTTTTCGGTTGGATGTGC
>PMMJ01000310.1 GCA_003162255.1 Acidobacteriaceae bacterium
CAATCCTCAACAAGCCGCGTAAGCAGATCGAGTGCCGCCTGAAGCTTCTCCTGCTCGTGCGCAGAAAGCTTCTGCGAGATGGTCGTGGTGAGCCAGTCCTGTCTCGCGGCCCTGCCCTCCTGAAGCCGCTTCAGGCATTTAGGCGTGAGAGACATCAGTGTTTGCCGTCCGTCGCTCGGGTCAGGTGCACCACTGACCAGACCAGCCTCTTGCAGCGGTGTAACGATGGCGCTCATGGACTGCGGACGCATCCCTTCCGCTCGCGCCAGACTTGAAACCGTTGCCGAACCATCCTTTTCGAGTCGAAGAAGAACAGAGACCTGGGACGGGGTCAGGTCGCTGCGTCCTCCATGCTCGCGTAAACGCCGCTTGAGCTTGCCGCCTACCGTACGAATTTCGGCAGCAAGCGTCGAAGCGAGCCCGGACTGAGTAGAAGACTTTCGACTGCTCACCAGATCAATATCTCATATATACAGGTAAACTGTCAAGTGTAGCTGTAGATATGTCCAGCCGCCGGCTTGGTGAGCTCTCACGCGCATGGCCGGTCTGAGACGCTAGTCCTTGATAAACGCCCTTCCGCCCAAGAATGAGGCAGTTCCCGGAATCGTCGGCAATCCGAAGTCGGAACTTACACCAAGGAGGCAGCGCCTACCCGTCGACTACCGCCATGTATCCAGCGATGCAAACGAAGCGGCTGCCTAGGTCGCTCTCTTTTCCGCTGTCATCGAAAAAACAGTGAATCACGAGGATTCTCCCAGTGGGTCAAATGGCTGGACCTGCCGTGACTTTATTATCTGGGCCGAGGTAATCATCAACGGCGTCGGCGATCAGATCTCTAGTACCGCCAAGGCAAACCCGCATAGCAAATATCCTGCGCCGCCCGCAGCGACTGGGTAGCGGTCCAAACAATTCTGGGCGGGTGGTCAACCACCCCGAAACTATCCATAAATGGGTTGGCGGAGATCGGCAGAGCGAACAGCACTCCGTGGCGCGACCTTTCCTCCAAGAAGACTTCTGGCCCGAACACACTTCGGAAACTGGTCCTCGATCCTTTCGCAGCGCAACAAACGCCAACTATGAGAATCACCAAAGAGGAACCTGCGCTGCATGAGACAGTTCCCGCAGTCGTTCCGATCTTTAGTTCGCGGTGCGGATTTTGCGATGACGGAGTCGGGTTTGGACCGACTCCGTCAATTTTTAGTTCGCCATAGCTGATTGAGCCCTAACTAAGGCGCTTCCCCATTTGCGGTCGTGGCTGATGTGTTCTCGTTTGCAGACGTAACATTGAGAACCACCGGGATCGTCATCGACTTCCCAGGGTTGGCGTACTCGATGACGTCGATCTCTCCAACGTAGGTTCCCGCCGCCAGCGTGCTCGCGTTGACGCTGACCGTTTCGTTGGTGGGCGTGTAACAACAAGCGTTGCCGGAAGGAGAGACGCTCAGCCAACTGCCGCCCTTGCTCGCCGCTGCGATAGGTGTGTAACGGATAGCTGTGCTTGTGCTGGCAACGGATATCACCTGCGGCGTTGGGTTCACGCCGACGGTGGTGTTGAAGGTGACGGTGGGGAGCTGAACGAAGACCGGATCGCCCACCGTGACGCTCACCGGAATGGTCACATTGCCCGTGGTCGCTTTGAGCACCTGCTGGCCGATGTACGTGCCTGCAATCAGCCCTTTTCCGGGTAGCTTCGAGGTCGTCACGGACACGGTGTACGTTCCCGCATTCACACCCTTGACCGGAAGCACCTTGATCCACTTGCCAGGATCGGCGGTGGTGGGCGCGACGGACCAACTCAGCGTCCCCGCGCCGCCATTGCCTACTTGGATCGTTTGGGATGGCGGATTAGCGCTGCTCGGCTTGAAGGAGAAACTAGTCTGGCCGGGGAGGTTGTCGAATAATGCCTTGCTCGAAGCCACGACCGCCAAATTGACGGGCACGGTCATGGATCTGCCAGGGTTGGCGTACTCGATGATGTTGATTTCTCCGGTGTAGTTCCCGGCTGCCAGCGAACTGCCGTTGACACTGACCCTGACAGGCAGCGACGTATAGCAGCAGGCATTACCGGACGGAGAGACGCTGAGCCAGCTACCGCCCTTACTTGTCGCCGCACTCGCGCTAAAGCGAATCGTGGAGCTATCAGCGGCCGGTATGGTTAGGACCTGAGGCAGCGGATTGGCTCCTCCGAATGGCATGACGAAGCTGATCGGATTCACTTGCGCGAAGACTGCCTTGCCCACCGTGACCGTCACTGGAACAGTGGCGATGCTCCCTGGAGCCTGAAGCAGCAGCTGACCAGTGAAGGTCCCCGCCAGGACTCCTCCTCCCGGCAAATTGAGGACGTTGACTGAGACGGTGATTGCCTTGGGAGCCGTTGTGCTCAGCGGAGTGGCAGTTAGCCAGAGGCCGCCGTCGGCGGTGGACGGAGTCACGGTGAATTTCAACTTGCCGGTGCCGCCGTCTCCGACGAGCAGCGTCTGGGGAGTCGCCTTCTTGCCGGACTGGACCGAGAAACTCAATTCGCCGGGCACACTGTCGAAGAATGCGCCTGAAGCGGCGATAGTCAGGCTCACGGGAACGGTCATCGAGCGGCCGGGGTTGGCATACTCGGTGATGATGATTTCTCCGGTGTAGGTTCCCGCCGCCAGCGTACTCGCGTTCACGCTCGCAGTAACGGCCAGCGGCGTGTAGCAGCAGGCATTGCCACTCGGAGATACGCTCAGCCAAGAGCCGCCCTTCGCGGTTGCTGCACTGGCACTGAAGCGGATCGTGGATTCGTCGGTGGTGGAGATGTTGAGGACCTGCGGCAGTGCATTTGCGCCGCCGAACGGCATGGTGAAGCTGATGGGATTCATCTGCGTGAACGCAGCCGTGCCCACCGTGACCGTGACCGGGATGGTGGTCGTGTCCCCGGTTGTCTGGAAAACCAGTTGACCCGAGAACGTTCCCGCGACCTCTCCGCCTCCCGGCAGATTTGCGGCCGTGACCGAGATTGTCGCAATGGAAGGAGCAGTTCCACTCGACGGCGTCGCGGCAAGCCAGGCTCCGCCATCGGCGGTGCTGGATGCAACGCTCCAGCTCAATGTGCCGGTCCCGCCGTTCCCGATTTGTACGATCTGCGAAGTGGCAGCTCCGCCCGTCTTGAAGGAGAAGCTCAATCCGCCCGGCAGATTGTCAAAGAACGAACCGCTGGCGACGACGGTCAGGCTTACCGGCACGACCATTGATCGTCCAGGGTTGGCGTACTCCGTAAAAATAATCTCGGCTGTGTAGGTTCCCCCCGCCAGCGTACTGGCGTTCACGCTGGCAGCAATGGCTAGCGGCGTGTAGCAGCAGGCGTTGCCCGAGGGAGAGCCTGATAGCCAGTTGCCGCCCTTGGCCGTCGCGACGGAAGCACTGAATCGCATGGTCGAGTTATCGATGGTGGCTACGTTCAGAATCTGCGGTAGCGGATTCGCTCCCCCGAACGGTATGGTGAGGCTGATCGGGTTCAGCTGGGTAAATGGCGCCGCTCCAACGGTGACCGTCACTGGAATGGTGGTGGTATCTCCACTGGTTTGGAAGACGAGCTGGCCGATATATTCGCCTGCCACGGCTCCTCCTCCGGGCAGTTGACTGACATTCACCCCTACCGAAACGGGCGAGGGCGCAGTTCCGCTAGTCGGAGTGCCACTGAGCCAATTTCCGCCGTCGGCGGTGCTGGTGGCCAGAGTCCAGTTCAGCGTGCCCGAACCTCCGTTCCCGACCTGAACGGTCTGCGAGGTTGAAGTCGTGGCGTTGGTTTTGACTGAGAAGCTCAGCTGCCCAGGAAGATCGGCAAAGAACGCCCCGGACGCAACGACCGTCAGTGTGACCGGCACAACCATCGCCCGGCCGGGATTTGCGTACTCGGTGAGGATGATCTCTCCGGTGTAAGCTCCCGCCGCAAGCGAACTCGCGCTCACACTGACCGTGTTCGCGAGTGGCGTATAGCAGCAGGCATTCCCACTCGGGGTAATCGACAACCAGTTGCCACCCTTCGCGGTCGCGACCGATGCACTGTAGCGGATGGTGGAGTTATCGTTCATCGCGACGTTGAGGACCTGAGCTAGAGGATTGGTTCCTGCGAACGCTATGGTGAAGTTGAGTGGGTTTATCTGGGTAAACACCGCAGGACCGACGGTGACTGCCACCGGAACGCTGACGCTGTCCCCTGACGTGTGCAATAGCAACTGGCCCAGGAACGTGCCAGCGGAGGCACCTCCTCCAGGCAGGTTGTTTTTGTTAATGCCGATGGTGACGGTGGACGGTGCCGTCCCGCTCGACGCGGACGCGCTCAACCAGTTTCCATTATCCGCAGTGCTCGTCGTCAGGGTCCAGTTCAACGTGCCCGACCCGGCGTTCCGAATCTGGACGGATTGCGAGGTTTCGCTTCCCCCCGTCTTGAAAGAGAAGCTGAGCTTCCCCGGAAGATCGTCGAAGAACGTTGCGCCCGACGCCGCGACCGTTAGCGTCACCGGGATGGTCATATTGATGCTGGAGTTGGAGTAGTTCGTAATGACGACTTGCCCCGTATAAGTCCCAGCCGACAGATTGCCGGCGGTCACAATGACCGAAACCGCAAGCGGCGTGTAGCAGCAGGCGTTGCCCGAGGGAGAAACGGATAGCCAACTGCCGCCGCTGTTGGTTGACGCGGCCGTGCTGAAACGAACCGTAGATTGGTTGGTATACGCTATCGTCAGGACCTGGGGCAGAGGGTCGGCCCCGGCGAACGCTTTGGTGAACGCCAGTGCGGGCACCGTTTGGAACGTCTGCGCGTGGAGCGCGCTCGGCAGGCCAATGATCAAAGCCAACGCGATAGCGACGAAGAAAACACGCAACGAAACGGATTCCGAGACACGATTACTCATTTGAATGCTCCATTTCCTGGCGATTTGCGTTGCAGAACAGCCCGGAGGGGAGCCCCCTGCTCCGCCTCGACCCCAACACCTGTCTGTACGCACTTCGCATTGCGCAAATCGGCGTGCAAAACCGTCATGCACTTTCAAGAACCGCGAAAAAATGCTGTTGGAAGCCGACCGCCCATGATGGGTAGGGAGGGAAGACGGTGGGGCGCCGCGCGTCCTCGCCCGGTTGGACGGACGAGACGCGCACCCCTCCGGCGGGTGAATCGGCGTGTGCCGCTCACCGTTTAGCGTTGGGAGGGATTTGCCGCGGCAGTCTCCAGCTCAGCGCGAAATCGCGCGGCCTGCTGTGGTTGATTCAAAGCGCCATACTCAGCCGCGAGGTCTTTTCGCGCGGCACGAATGAAACTGGTCGAGGGGCTGCTTTGCTTGATCAGGATTTCATAACCGGCCAGGGTCTCGGGTTCCGCGTCTCTGTATCGATTTTGGCGGAGCAGCGTTCGGCCCAGCTTAATATGCACGATGCCGAGGTTTACGTTGTCGCCGGGCAGCGTTTCTTGGTAGCGTCGGACCACGTCGCGAAAGAGCTGCTCCGCGCGAGGATAGTCCTTCTTGTCCATATAGATGCCCGCTAGGTTGGACAGGGCGATTGCCACTAGATAGTGGTGATCGCCATAAACTGCGCGATAGATATCAGCCGAGCGGCGGAATCGAACTTCCGCTTCATCGAGTTGGTCGCGCATGGAAGCTACGTTCCCCAACTCGTTGAGTGTTTCCGCCACCGAGGGATGCACCGGACCATACACACGTTNNAGCGCAGAGACAGCCTCGGCGAACTTATTCTGATACGTCAGGGATTCCGCCAGGGCGGTCAGGAAACCAGCCGTCTTGGGGTGGTCGTTGCCGTAGTAGGATCGCGCGATATCGAGTGCTTGCCGGTCCAGCCGTTCCGCTTCACTGTAATAGCCCAAGTCGCGCTGGGCGGCGGCGAGACTTCCGAGATCGTCGGCGACTAGCGGGTGGCGTTCACCGTAGATCTGGCGGTGCATTTCCAGTACGCGAACATACAAGGATTTGCAGACATCGTAGTGACCGGCGGAGTAGTGTGCGTCCGCCAAGGCGGAAAGACTGGTGGCCAGATCGGCGGCCGCCCCGCCGGGAGCCGACTGCAGCCGCTGGGCCTCGTTCAAAGCGTCGATCGCTGGATTGTAGGAGCCGCGTTCGGCCAGCACTTTTCCGAACGCAAGAGTCGCTTTCGCAAGCTCTGGATGGTTTGGCGGCAAGTGCCGCTTGGCCATTGCCAGGCCCTGCCGGGTCAGTTGCTCGGCCTCCTTCGAGATGTGCCTGATCCGATCGCAGCAAGCCTAGCGCCGTAAGGCCTTCCGCTACTTCCGGGCTGTCGGCTCCGAACAGCATCTTGCGCTGATCGAGCGCCGACCGTAACAGCGCGTCTGCTTGCTCGAACTTGCCCAGTTTCTCGTAAATGACGCCTAGGTTCTGATAGAGATCGGTTTGCACCTTGGGGTCACGGGTGAGGGTCTTTGCTTCCTGAACGCCGCGGTCAACGATTGTGACCACGCGCAAGGAATCGGAGGGGCCGGCCGCCGCGTCTCCACCCTGGAAGAGGTTGGTCATGAATTGCTGAATGCGTTGCGTGCGGGCCGCTTGCGCGAGCGCCGCATCGCGTGCCTTCGCCACCCGCACAGTAAAGAAGGCGACCAATCCGACGATCACCGCCAAGACTACCGCGGCGGCCGACACCGCTCGTCGGTTGCGGCGGACGAACTTGGCGGTCCGGTAGCGCAATGTGTCTGGTTGCGCTTCCAGGGGCTCACCTTCGAGGTAATGGTCAATATCCCGCATCAGCGCTTCCACTGACCGGTAGCGGCGGCGAGGATCCTTATGCATCGCGCTGAGACAGAGCACATCCAGATCCGCCCAAGCGGTCTTGTGTACTGCTAACGAGCAGGAGATCGCCTCCGGATCGTTGCCCCGCTTGACTGCCGCTGACGGCTTGCCAGGTTCGTGCTCCGTAATGATGGTGGCAGCTTCAGCCGGAGTCAGATCGGAAAGATCGAACGGGAGTTGCCCCGTCAGAAGCTCGTAAAGAACCACTCCAAGGGAATAAACATCGGTACTGATTCCGACTCGATCGCCGCGAATTTGTTCCGGTGACGCGTATGCCGGCGTCATCAGTCGTAGCCCAGTCATCGTCTGGTCCACTTGCAGGTCCAGACTCTCCAATTCTTTGGCAATACCGAAATCGAGCAGACGGACCGAGCCATCGCTTTTGACAAGGATGTTGGACGGCTTGAGATCGCGGTGGATGACGGCGTGACTGTGCGCGTGTTGCACCGCCTCACACACCGACCGAAAGAGCTGGAGACGCTGCTCCACCGAGCACGCATGGGTTCGGCAATAGTGAGTTAGTGGAATGCCATCGACGTACTCCATGACAAACCACGGAGTTCCGTCCTCCAGTGTGTCGGCGTCGTAGAGTCGCGCGATGGATGGGTGATTCAGTTGCGCCAGGGTCCGTTGTTCGCTGGCGAAGCGTTCGCGGCGGGCCGGGGATAGCCAGGCGTCGCGCAGGATTTTGACTGCGACTTGGGTGCCCAGGTCCTTGCGTTCCGCAAGGTAGACGATTCCCATTCCGCCTTCGCCCAGCAATCGCAGGATTCGGTACGGGCCAAATTCTTTAGGAATCAGAGGAGCGGGGAGGGATTCCGCAAGCGTCTCCTGAGCGATGTCAGCTAATTGGCGGTCGAGCAGCGAGGAACCGCTCGCGTCCTGATCCAGCATGGCCAGAACCTCGCCGATGAGTTCCTCGTCGTTACCACATGCCGCCTCCAGGAGTTCTTTCTGCTCGGCTTGCGGCACGCCTGCCGCGCCGTGAAAAAGACTCTGGATTCGGCGCCAACGTGTACTGTCCATACTGCAGTTCCTGCCTATGGCGGAGTGCGAAATCACCCGGCCCGGCGAAGCGCTTGCCCCAACCACGCCTTGGCCGCTCGCCAGTCGCGCAGGACCGTGGCCTCCGACACGCCAAGCAGACCTGAAATCTCGCTGATTTCAAGCCCGCCGAAAAACCGGCTCTCCACGATCTGCGCCTGCCGCGGGTCCAGGCAAGCGAGTTCGGTCAAGGCCGTGTCCAGCGCTAACAGGCTCTCCTGGCGAGTGGCTGTGCGGTCCAAAGAATCGTCAAAGGAGACGAAGACTGCTTCCCCTTGTCCGCCCCGCTTATGCGCGTTGCGCCGCCGCGCTGCTTCGACCAGCAACTGGCGCATAGCGCGGGCCGCGATGCGCTTGAAGTGCAGACGAGAAGTGGCTGCGATACCCGGCTGCTTCGCCAGCTTCAGCCACGCCTCATTCACCAACGCCGTGGGACTGAGAGTATTGCTCGGATCGCCACGCTTGACGCTCGAGGCCAGACGGCGCAACTCCTCGTAGGCCAAGCTGAAGAGTTGGTCGAGAGCTTGTCTTTCCTTAGCGGTCTGATCCGGTTGCACCCGTGCGAACGAGCGTGCGCTCAGAGAATTTCGAAGCGGCATGACGGTTGTTCCTCACCCTTTGCGCAATGCGAGATGAAGGCCCCGGGAAGCCAGTCGGAGGAGGGTAGAACAAAAATTGGGCTTCCAATGCACACGAGCTTAGCACACCTCGCGAGCGCTCGTACAAGTATGTTCGTTTTCCCCGACCCACCGGAAAAAGCATGAAGAAGCGAGGCAAAATCCTGCGCGATCCGGGCGCGAACCCCGGTCTGCTGATGATCGAGGGTCGGCAGTACCGGTTTTACCTTGAAGCCGTCTGGACGTCGGAAGTACCTCCCAAGCCCGGATTAGCCGTGGACGTGCAGTTCGATCGCGCCGGGCAAATCCTGGCCATCGCTGCTGTGTCCGAACACCCACTCGCCGATAAACCAGCGGAGCGATTCGCAAGTACGGCCAGAGCGGCGGCGATGACAATCCTCCGCAAGGTCGCCACCAAGTGTGGCATGCCGAATGTGTTGCGGCGTTAAAGGCTGTCAATCGATTGATGTAACTGGGCCAGGCGACACAGAACCATTGACCGCATGTGCTCGCCGCTGTCTCGAAACCGGCTTCGACACCAGCCGCGACTGGGAAACTCACTCCCTGACGGGTATCTCGCTCCGGATTTTGAAGTGCACCAGAATCGACGCATGTCCGACAGGGCATCCCAGCAGGAGGCCTCTTCCTTGTCCTTTGAACGAGTAGAAAACATGCGCGATTCCGGCCGGATCAATCCTCTTCACTTCCGGCGGGACTGGGTCGCGGGTCTTATCCGTATCGACGAATTCGGCGGTGGCGGACAGGAGTTGCTCATGCAGCGAAGGATCGAGCGCGATCGGAACTTGCAGGTCATCGGCGGAATTCGTGCGGTTGCAGGCGACACTTAGGCCGGACAGTTTGTTGTCTCGAACCGATTCGACCACGTCGAGGATGGGGTGGGCGCGGTAGACCTGGGCGAAGAAGGTGTAGGGAGCGGCCGAGCGGTTGGTGGGCTTCACGATATCGAGGTGGTCGGCGACGATTCTCTGCGGCGGCGTATCCACGTCGCACCCGTAAGTCGCGCTGTAATAAGTGACGACTCGCGTGTGGGCACGCAGGTAGTGGCCGACGCCGGCTCCAGCGGCGGTGTCGAGCGTCTCGCAGGCGCAAAAACGATGGATCCTGGACACGAATTGCGTGCTTCTCCAGCGCTCTTCGAGGTCCATCAAAAAGCTATTGTCGTTACTTTCCCGAAGATCGGTGAGGAGAGGATCGCTATCGTAAATTTCTGCCAGGTTAGCGACAAACGATCCCTGATGCGGGGTGGCGTAGGAAACAATGAACGGGACGTGTGCGGCATCGGCGGGATGCATGAGCAGCATCTCCTCGGTGAGGATTCCGCCCAGACTGTGGGCAATGAATACAACTTCTCTGTGCTCCCAGACTCCTTGCCGCTTCAGCCCCTGCCAGAGAATCTCAGAGAGTTGGACCGTGGAAAGCTGTCCGTGGCGTGAGGGCGTTGGATATTCGGCGACCACGACATCGGACTTTTGGAAATGTGGATCGGTCTGAATGAGTTGCGGCCAATAGGCTCCGTTCGATGCACGCCACGTGTCACGAGCGCCATGAATGCCATGGACAAACACGATCACCCGCGGTTTGAGATCGTCGGCGCGGGCCGGGAAGCAACCCGCGCCGACTGCAACATAGCTTAAGAACAAGACCCAAAGAACGACGAAGGTACTGCGCACGACCAACCTTTCTGCGGTGTCCGGTGCTGACAATTGGACGATGCTGATTCAAGCTTAGCTCTTTGGGACGAATTTGATGAAGAACACTTTTGAAATCGAAGCGCACTGCGAGAAAACAGGCAACCTGCTTCGCGGATCAACAAGGAGTTGAGGTACAAACATGCACCCCGCCTCCCGTGGATTGCTCGCCGTCTCCAGTACACAATTCGCTCACCTGCTGTGGCCGGGAGCTTCTTCCGAAAAGGCCTGCGAGAAAGAGTTCACCGACTATTACGACATAGTGCCAGACTATAAGAATCCCAAAGGAATGGGAGGAGCCGGGAGAGATGACCACCCGGACAATATTCAAGCGACACATTGGTGGTGCAATGAAGAAATAAGGATCAACGAGAATGGAGTGACTAACGGCCGATCGGTCGACTCCGATGACTGAGTTGCTTCGCTCCGGTCGCGCTGCGCCTCGGCAGGGACGGCGGAGGGGTGCAGAATAAGAAGGTTGATATAGCCTTGATCATGCCGGGCATAATGCCCGCCACTACAACGGAGTTCGCCTCTTATGCACAAGATCACTTNNGACGCAGGCGCCGCCACTCTGCTGGCACTGTCCGTAACCTATGTAGGTGCGTTCTGCGTCGGAGGAGAGATTCCCATTCTGGTTTACAGCGCTGACCACGAAAATGTGAAGCTGCTGGAGGGACAAGGGGAGGCCCCTCGCGATCCCAAAGCGATCGCCTGGTACATGGAACACGGAATCCCGGATGGTGACGTGAAGGCAGCCGCCGTGCCTGGCACCAT
>PMMJ01000189.1:0-4128 GCA_003162255.1 Acidobacteriaceae bacterium
AATACCGCCAACGTTCAGGAAGGCATCGATAACCTGAACAAGGCGCTCCAGCTTCGTCCCGACTACGACGACGCCATGGCCTACTTGAACCTGATGTACCGGGAACGCGCCGATATCCAGTGCGATGACCCGGCAGCCCGCGCGGCCGATCTGAAGACCGCCGACGATTGGGTCGACAAAACCATGGCCACCAAGAAAGCCAAGGCAGAAAAGCAGCCCGGCAGCGGCGGCAACATCGTCATGGATCAGAACAAGTAAATGCTCGTGGAGGGACGGGCGTCCTCGCCCGTCCAAGCCGAGCGCGGCTCAGCAGCGCGCCTCTAATAAGCTAGGATGGTTTTGTGCGACTTCAGTCTCCCGCAGCTTCAACCGTCGGCAGCTCTTCCGCCGCTGCCCGAGTCGACACCTTCGCGCTCGTCACCAGCACCACCGAAGCCACGATGATCGAGCTCCCCATCAGGATGTAGCGGTCGATGCGTTCGTGCAGAACCAGCCATCCCAGAAAGAGCGCAACCACGGGATTGACATAAGCGTAGGTAGAAACCTTCGAGGTCGGAACGTGCTGCAGCAGCCAGATGTAAGCGGTGTAGCCGATGATGGAACCGAACACCACCAAGTACAGAATCGCGGCCACTCCGCGGAAAGTCCAAGTCACGTTGGAAGGCTTCTCGACCAGCAGCGCGAAAATCAGATTCGCAATCCCCGCGAAAGTCACCTGCCACGATATGGCGCTGAACGGATCGGTCGCTACCGTCTGCCATTTTTTCGAGAGAACCGAACCGAACGCCCAACTCAATGAACTGAGCTGCAACGCCAGCGACCACCAGAGTTCGCGGTGGCCAAGCGCATTGGGATGCCCCAAGCCAGACGAAAGATCGGGCCAGATGAGCACGACCACTCCGGCGATCCCGATCGCCAGCCCGATCTTGCCCCGCCGCGCGATGTGATGATCGCCCAGCAGCAGACTGTCGAGCACGAGAAACCACAGCGGCGTTACCGCAATCAGCAGGGCCGAAAGGCCAGTGGGAACGACCCGCTCCGCGTACGAAAGCGTGAGATTGCCGCCCATCAACAGCAGAATACCGACCGCCGCCAGATGGCCAAACTGGCGCGCCGAAAAACGAACGCGGCGTCCAGTCAGCGCACAGTAAGCGAGCATCACCGTGCCCGCGATCAAGAAACGCGCCGCGCACATGACGCCCGGAGGAATCTGCTCGACGGCGATGCCGATGCCAAGATAAGTCGAGCCCCAGAAAACATAGACCAGCGCGAAGGCAACAACGATCTTCCATCGGCTAGCGGTAGCGGCAGCAATCATGAGAGTAGTAGTGCGAAAAATTCAGAATATCAGAGTGCGGCAAAGAGGCGACGGGCTGCAGGCTGTGAGCTACTACCGAACCGAGACTTTGTTTGCCCGCGGCTCAAGGCCCGCAGCCGATTTTCACGCTGCCGACCACATCCCCATCTCGCCAAGTATCCTGCCGGCCGCTTCCGCGCCGGATCGAACGCAGTCGGGAACGCCGATGCCGTTGTAACCATTGCCCGCGAGCGCCAGCCCCGGAAGTTTCTGGCGGAGAGATTCGATGCGCTGCAAGCGTTCCAGATGGCCGACGGAATATTGCGCCATCGAGGCCTTCCATTTGTAGACGCGCGCGAACAGTGGTTCGGCATTGAGGGAAATAATCTGCCGGAGTTCGGCCCGAACGATCTGCAGAATTTCTTCCTCGCTGCTGTCGAGGATTTGCTCGTCGCGCGCGCCGCCGAGAAAGCAGCGGACGAGAGCGCGATTGTCCGGCGCGCGATGCGGAAATTTATTGTGGACGAACGTGGCCGCGAGCATGCGGTGGCCTTCACTGCGAGGCACCAGAAATCCAAAGCCCGGTGGAAGCGAGCGCCGCACTTTGTCGTCGTAACCAATCGTGACCGTCACCGAAGAGCTGTACGCAATCTCGCCCAATTCGCGGGAGAGATTCTCATCCGCACTTTGCAACACGGTCGAAGCGACGTGCGCCGGGGTCGCGACGATCACTGCGTCGAATTGGTCGCTCTGGTATCCGGCGCTGACAATCCAGCTGTCATTCTGACGAATCACAGATTGCACGAGCGACGACGTCTTCAGCGAGTTAGCATCCAACCGCGCAACCAGGGCATCGACCATCTGCTGCATGCCGTCTCTCAGCGAAGTGAACAGCGGACGCGCTGGAACGTTTGCCACTGCGCCCATTTTTTTGCGCGAGTCGAGCATGGCGCGGCCCAGACTGCCGTGTTTCTTTTCCATGTCGGCGAAGCGCGGCAACACGGCGCGCACGCTCAACTGCGAAGCTTCACCGCCATAAACTCCGGAGAGCAGCGGATCGGCAAGCATCTCGACCATCTCGGGACCGTAATGTCGTTTCACCAGGTCGGCAACGGTTTCGTCCTCGGGAGCCTGGTTTGGCGGATGAACACGCGGCGGATAAAACCATTCGGCAGCCATGCGCAGTTTAGTGCGCAGGGAAAAAAGCGGCGAGAGCACCGTCGGCATGATCTTGGTGGGCACCATGAACATGAGCCCGTCAGGCATCACACGCAGCTTTCCCTTGGCCACAATGTAGGTCTTGCGCTCAGAGTCGTTGGAGCCGATGAGTTGGTCGCCCAATCCAAGCTTGCGGCAGAGGTCGGCAGCCCAGGGTTTCTCGGTGAGAAACGAATCGGGCCCAGCTTCGACCAGGCAGTCATCGACGCGGTCGGTGACGAGCACACCACCCAGGCGCGGGCCGGACTCGAATAATACGTAGCGGACATCCGTGCCGGACTGCCGCTTCTCTTCAATCGTGAACGCGGCCGAGAGGCCGGAAATTCCACCGCCGATGATGGCAATGTGTTTCATTCTGTTTCATTCTGTGCTACGAGCTGTCGGGCTTGCGACTGCGAACTAATCCTGCAAGCGCCTCGGTTAAAATCCGCGAGCCGTTGAGCGACTCGGCTCGCCACAATCGCATGCCTTCTTTTTCCGCGAACTGTTTGAAGGCGATGTCGATATCGTAGAGCACTTCGACGTGGTCGCACACAAATCCTATGGGCTGCAGGAAGACACCGCGATGGCCTGCCGCCTTTAAATTCCTGATCGTTTCCTCTACCGTGGGTCCGATCCACGGGCCGCCGGACATGCCCTGGCTCTGGAAGGCGAAAGTCCAGTCGTCGGCTGCAAGGTCTGCTTCTTTCGCCACCCACTGGGCGGTTTCCTTGGCTTGCCTCTCGTAGGGATCGCCTTCAGTGATTGTGCGCTGCGGGACGCTGTGCGCGGTGAAGATTACGGGCAGCTTGGCTCCGTTTTCGGCGCTGGCTTTTCCCCAGCCCGCGCGTAATTTTTCCGCGAACGCTTTGGCGAGCAGCAGCTCATCGTGCCACTCCTCGATGAAGTCCAATTCAAAAGGAAGATTCCCGTAGCCGACAACGGCGCTACGATAGAGGCCGACGCTGGTCCGCGAATTCTGCGGCGCGAGACAGATGGCAATAGCACGCTCGTAGCGTTGGCTCGCAATTGCCTTTACCGCATCGGCAATGAAGGGCTTCCAGTTGCGCATGCCGGCGAAGACTGGCATCTTCAACGACTGCGAGAGTTGATCGGCTTGCAAGAGGGTCCAGCAGGGGAGCGGCGAAAACCCGATCAGCGAATAACGACGACAAATTTCTTCGGTCACCACTGGCGGCAAGGGACGTCCGCCGGTGACATAACCTAGGAATTCGGGAACCTGGCCGGGGTTCTCGGGACTGCCGTGGGCCAGTAGAAGCACGGCGGTTTTCGCGGATAGTTGCGAAGACTGTTCCGCAGCGGCAAACGAACTGACCTGATTGGCGCAATAGCACTGGCCAGCAAGGCCCAGCGGGCAGGCCGTCATTTCCTTGACCCCGTCTTCAACACCATCTTGCGCTCGGTCTTGGGCCCCGTTTTAAACTCCGCCGAATGCTCGCGGATGAAATCACAGAGCGCCTTCACATTCTCCACCGGAGTTTCGGGAAGAATACCGTGGCCGAGATTAAAGATGTGGCCAGTTCGTCCTCCGGCGCGTCGCAGAATGTCCCCGGCCCGCGCCTCGAGTTCTTTCCAGTCGGCGAAGAGCAGCACCGGATCGAGATTGCCCTGCA
>PMMJ01000189.1:4279-8023 GCA_003162255.1 Acidobacteriaceae bacterium
ATAGTTGCGCGAGCCTCCGCCTTCGATCATGTAGCTGGCGAGCGTGAAGGGCGCACCGCAGAAGCCGATGACGGGCAGTGTGTCACCAAAGTGCTTGCACACGAGTTTCACGGCTTCAGAAACGTAGCCGAGGTCGGCGGCGTGATCGGTGCGCAGGCGGCCAACGTCCTCGGAAGTGCGCACCGGCTTTTCAATTTTCGGTCCCTCGCCGGCCGAGAAGTGAAAGGGCAGTCCCATGACTTCGAGCGGGAGAAGAAGATCGGCGAAGATGATGGCCGCATCGACCCTGAGAATCTCGGCCGCTTCAATGGTGACCTGGGCCGCGACCTCCGGCTTCTTACAGATCTCAATCAGGGAATATTGCTTGCGGATGGCGCGGTACTCAGGCATATAGCGTCCAGCCTGGCGCATGAACCAGACCGGCGTGCGCTCCGTGGCCTGAGCCTTGGCGGCGCGAACAAACAGAGAGTTGGGGGCAGACATGAACCCTCCAATTTAGCATCTTTGGGCGAACTGGAGCCGAAGTGATGCCGGCGCCAAGTCACCGGGCAAAGTGCCTCCACGATACCGCTCAGACGGGCATAGCCGCTGGGATGACGGGCGGATCCCATCGTGGTTTGGCCGATTAAACGTCGGCGCCGAATCACTTCTTCGTCTGCAAAAGAGCGACCGACCGCTTTTCGTCGATCAGGTGTCGTCGGCCATCTTCGCTGGTGGTCGCCCCCTGCTTGATGAGTTCGATCACCTGCGCGGGTGTGAGCGAAGGATCGAGCGCGAATAGCTTGGCCGCGAGATTCACCACGTTCGGAGAAGCCATGGAAGTGCCGGACAGCCGAACCTTCGCCCCGCCAGGGACATAGCTTTCCACGTTGTAGCCGTCCGCGTCGACGACCACCGTGTCTCCGTAGCTGGTGAATGAAGTTTCGTCTCCGGCCTGATTCACTGCGCCCACCGCAATGAGGTTCGGGAGATGCAGCGAGGCCGGGACATCGGCAAGAAAGCCGGCGTCGCTGTCGCTGTTTCCAGCGGCGGTCACGAATAGAGTGTTCGGCGCATTCTTGATGGCCGTCTCGACGGCATCGCGCCAGATCGCGTACAACTCAGCGGCCCGCTTCTTGCGCGCTGCAGGATCGGCTCCGCCGCCGGTCTTGGAAATCCAGGTTTCAAACTCCTGCGGCTCGTCTCCCCAGCTCATGTTGACCACGCGCACGTTGCGCGTGCGGAAGTAATCGGACATCTGCTGAAATGCAGCGCCCAGATGGCGAGCCCATTCGGGCGTGGGAGGAAACGGCAAGTCGGGCAATTGATCGTTAAAGCGGGCGACCACCAGGCGGGCGGCGGCATTGCCTCGCACCGCGATCCCGGCACAGTGCGTTCCGTGCACATAAAAATCGAGCACCTTCTCCCACTCAAAGAGCTGATGTATCTGGTCCGGTGATAGCGTAGCGAAAGTCTTTTCCAGCGCATCCGCTTCGGGCGAGTCGATGCCATTTTCAATGTCCAGTCGCCCTTGGATCCGCTCGCGGAATTCCGGATACGCTTTCTGTTGCTCGGCGGTGAGGGGATACAGCCAGGTTGTAGACGGGTCTCCGCGATCATCGAATGCCAAACCATGCGTGCCGCTGGCCGTCGGTTTTGGGTCGGTGAACACTTGATCGGGGAAGGTCGAAACGTCGACGCCGGAGTCCCAAATCGCGACCAATACCGGAGATAGATTCTGATCATTGGTAAGGGTGACTTCACGCATGGCCCAGATATCGGGTTTCACTACATTGTGGGCCGCGATGTACTTCTTTAGAACTTCGCCGCGGGCAGGGAGCAACTGGATGGCGTTCTGCAAGGCATTTCGTGTCGAGATCAGACCCCAGGCTTCGGTGTTGTCCAGCGCGCCGGACTTCTTGACCGCAGGATCGAGTTCGGTCTCCACATCGCCGATAGCAACCGATTTCGTGTAGAGCCGGCTGCTGGCATAAGATCCCTTGATCGAGTCCTGAACCACATCCCATGGCAGCGGGTCGATCGCTTTGTGATAATGCTTCTTGAAAGCCGCCATGAAGGCAGCGCCATGGGTCGCTTTGACGTCGATTGCCGCCTGCAGCCTGGCGCGCGCAAAGAGGCCGGTGATCAGCTTCGCGGATGGCTTCTCGGTCAAAGCACGCAGGGTTTCGATGGTCTCCAGCGCGCCCGGGTAGTCGCCGGCTAGTTCCTGTAAATCGAGCTTGGCCGAAAGCAGGGTCCGCAGGGTAGATTTATCGTCGATCGCATAATCACGAAAGACGCTGTCGAGGTCGGCGCGAACTTTGGCCGCGAAGCCATTGAAGGTGGCATCGTCCGCTTGCACCAACGCGGAAGCCGAGCCAGTTACCGGATAGCTGAAGCGAGGCAGGTCAGCCTGGCTGCTGACTTTCTTCTTTGCATCCGGCTGTGACTGGGCAAAAGGCGCGACCAGCAGCAGAAGCCAAACCAGACTACGCGCGATCCGATGACGCTCGATCATGAAAACACCTCAAATTGAAATAAAAGCAGATGTGGGACCCCGGGATAGGCGGCAGTCTAGTGACCGAGTGAGATCCTGTCAACCCGCACTGCGGAAGGCTCTGGAGTTTCGACGTGAGGCGCCAGGCATTGTTGCGATTGCTCCCAGGTCTCGAAAAGCGCGAGACCTGGGGCACCCGGCCCTGTGCTGTCACGAAGCGATCGGTTGTTCTTTGGAGACCAGCGGAGCGGTCAGCGGCATCGCCTTTGTCCGCAAGTAAGCATCCACGCTCGCCGCCGTCTTTCGGCCTTCGGCGATTGCCCATACAACTAACGACTGCCCCCGCCGCATATCGCCTGCCGCGAAAACTCCCGGCACCGATGACATATTGTTCTGGTCCGTGGACACGTTGCCGCGCGCATCGACCTTCACTCCCAACTGGTCGATCATCCCATTGCGGACCGGTCCGACAAAGCCCATCGCGATCAGTACCAGATCCGCTTCCATCGTGAATTCAGTGCCAGAAATCGGCTCGAATTTTGGCGGCGGCCCAACCCTCACGGCATGCAGTTGCTGAACTTGACCGTCGTTAGAGCCGGTGAACTTAGTGGTCGCCAGGCTCCAGTCGCGCACGCCACCTTCTTCGTGTGCGCCTTCGGTGCGCAGTTGCATCGGCCAGAGCGGCCAAGGCGTAAGCGGCGAGCGCTCGTCGGGAGGCTTGGGCATGATCTCGAACTGGTGCACGGAATGAGGCTTTTGCCGATGGCAGGTTCCGAGACAATCGGCGCCGGTATCGCCGCCTCCAATGATGACTACGCGCTTGCCGGTCGCCAAAATCTCCGCTTCGGGCTCGATGCTGTCGCCCAGACATCGCCGGTTCGACTGCGGCAAGAACTCCATCGCGAAATGAATTCCTTTCAGTTCGCGTCCCGGGACGTTCAAATCGCGCGGCCACTCTGCTCCGCCGGCGAGCACAATCACATCGAATTCTTGTCGCAGATCTTCTACCGCGACATTCTTGCCCACCTCCGCTCCGGTAACGAATTTCACACCCTCGGCGGACATCTGTTCCAGGCGGCGATCGATGATTTCCTTCTCTAGTTTGAACTGCGGGATCCCGTAGCGCAGCAAGCCGCCGATGCGGNNGGCGGCTCGGGATGAATCCAGCCTTCGGCAAACCCGCGCTCCACGATATTTTTTTCAATTTGCTTGATCGTCACCGGAGGCTGATTGATCCCGAGCACACAGGACGCTTCGCACGGCGCGGG
>PMMJ01000141.1 GCA_003162255.1 Acidobacteriaceae bacterium
ATCCACCATAATGCAGTCGTGCTCGTATTTTTCGAGCGCCTGAAGATGGACGCGCGCAATGACTTCAGGGTTGATGCGGTAGTCTTCCAGGCGGACACCCGCTTCGCGCGCCGCCATCAGAAAATTGGGCAGGGAGACGGGCACGCGATCGGGGATCCCGCCCGCCAGGACCGTTCTTACTCGCTCAAGAGAGTTCATATCATAGCCTACGAACAATGATACCTTCGGCATAACCTGCCGCGGCAAGTTGGCTAAGTGGAGCTAACACACATTCCTCTGGATTTCATGCGTCGGCTACCATTGTCCCTTGGACAAGACCTGGCACACAACTCCACATGGCAAGCGCGTCAGCCCACCCTTAATTGTCAACTGAATATTTCACGTTCATTTCTGGCAATACACAGTTCAAATCAATGCCCAGGTTACGAATCTTCTCTCGAAGTTTCGCCGGATCAACTGTATTAAAATCAAACATCCCAAAATGATGCACCAGCAGTACAGGAATATGCGCGTGTCGACAGATATCGACCGCCTCTTCAAATGTAAAATTGCCGGGCACACCACGACTTTGCCTAAGTGCATCGCGTCCATTAATGGGCAAGAATGCGATGTCGACTTTGTACTTTTCAAGATTGCGAACCAATTGTGGATATGGAACGCAGTCTCCGCTGTGGTAGATGGTGATGTTACCGAAGTTGACGATATACCCTAAATAAAGATGGTCGTTGTTTTGATTTGTTTCAATGTTCACGTGAGCGGAGGGAATGGCATGAACCTGTATTTCGGAACTGATTTGAATGGACTCACCAGCATTAATTGGTTGGATTTGGGTTCGAGGAATTCCCATCTCGACTGCGGTTTTATTTTCGGCGCGAGGGATAATAAACCGGCACTTACGATTGTTCTCCGCCAATACCGGCAGTGTGCCGGGGTCCATATGATCCGAATGACGATGGGTGCACAGTACAAACTCCAGTTTACTAATCTCATCAGGCCGGACAGGCGGCGGTGCCATGCGAATGTGCGGAAATTCCTTCCCTCTATATTTTTCAGCCAGACAATCCGACAAATAAGGATCTATCAAGTTAAGCGTATCCATAAATTGAAACGCGAATCCAGCTTGTCCTAACCACCAAAAAGAGAGGACAGTCGATTTTTCATACGACAGCAAACATCCCGCAGTATCACACTTCGTTTGATGAATTTTTATCATAGGCAGATCATTTGTCGTCCAAGCTGATTAATAGATTATCGGTTACTAATTGCGCAAGCTTATTTTCCGTATGCATCTCCCTCCCAGCAGAAAAAACGACTGTGTAACCGGCTAGCTCACTTTGACAAACATGGATGCCCGTTCTGTGTTACCGATCTCGGCGTAACAAGTATTTGCTACGTGTTGATTCTCCCTCAAACCTTACTCTTACGGTTGTTTAGCTTCTCTCTCTATCGGACGCACGCCGCGATACGCGACAATTCATCAAATACGGGACCCGCTGTGGGGATATGAATATGAAACACCTCAGCAATTACGCGCGTCCATCCATGAAGAAAATAGATCCACCCATCTTCGATCTTCAGGTCTCGTACTCTTTCCTGCGCCCGCGCCTGGTCTAAGAACAACAGGTTGCCGCGATAGTTAAAATCCCATGCCATGCCGTTTTCAGGAAATTGTGCAGCATCCGTGAGGGGGGACCCTGGAGCGTCCTTTCCAAGCCCTGTCGCGTTGATCACGAGGGAACCGGGTTTCAACCTACGACAAATATCGTCACTCGTCTCCGGATTAGGAGCGTGATGGTATTCAACCGGGATGCTGGTTCCCAGCCTTCGGTGGATTTCTTCTATTTGTTCAAGACGCGGTACTGTCCGGTTAGTCACAATGATTCTCGAAGGACGATTATCACTGTGCGCTTCCTTCATCAGGTACCATGTGATGGCTACGGATGAGCCGCCGGCGCCCAGAACGAGGACTTCAGCCCCCGTTTCTTTCCAATAGCCCGGAGGCAGAAAAGCTTCCAAAGACAAACCGCTGGTGATCGGGTCTTTTGCATGTCCTACTGAGTTATGCCCCTGTTTTGAGATACAACTGATTTCCCCCATGAGTTGGGCGTATTCGTCCAAAACGTCAAACTGATCGGCGCAAGCCTTCAGCAGATCAATTTTATGTGTGGTAACCAGTGAACCTAGTGAAAGCGGATCTTCTTTGATAAACTGCACAGCGCGGCGATACTTTTCAGGCTCATCATGCCACTTGAAATCCATCCCTCTTATCTGACAGTCGCCCAACCGTAAATACTTCGCCCATTCGGGAAAGACTTTCATAATTGACGATTTCGACGTGGTGACGCCAATGAAATATATGGTCGGCTTGTGTGCAGCTTGATAAATTGACGGTGTCATTGAAACCCTTGCTCCGCTTCAGCCCTCTCCGCCCGGCTGTAACCTCTCAGAGCATCCAGTGGAGGCGGGGTGGCCGGTGTTGAGCGCGACGATGTCGGCGATGACAGAAGATGTGTAGCTTTCGAGACGCTTCATCTTAAGGAAGCAGAATCTGCTAGTCAAAAGGCATACAAGTCTGTATAGCATCCCGCGCCTTGATGTGAATTCAGTCGAGGTCTTCTACGTAAATTTGCCACCAGCGGCGATTGGCGCGGGGTTTGTGGGTGCGCGCACATCGGAGCGCTGCGGCGGCTGGCGATTCCCATCCACGGGGCGCTCGGGTTCCAGGACGCCGGAAACATGCCTCACAGTCAGCTGCAGATAGCAGAATCACAGTTTGATCGCGACCGCGCAACCTGTTGCACCCTGCCTTTGTCCGCCCCCACTTTCCGCTTGACAGTCGTCATGGATTCGGTATTTATTGGCTATTAAGACGTTTTAATAGATGTTTAATAAATGTTCGCGGGCAAGGAGAAGTGACATGGATGCAAGGCAGATTAGGGACGGGCGCTCGTTTGGCATGTTCGTTTTTTCACCGACACAGATCGAGACCAGCCGTCATGCTGGCCGTGCAATGGGCAGCGGAAGACGAGTTCCATCCGACCAGCGCCGGAGCGTGATGCCGTTGGTGCTGGCGCTCCTCGCAGTCGTGCTTTTGTTCGGCGGAGCCGCCCTGGGTTCGGTGACGGCGAGCATTTCCGGTACCGTGACGGATTCAAGCGGTGCGGCGATTGTGGGAGCGGCTGTCACGGCCACTAACGTCGAGACCGGTATCGCCCAAACACTGCACACGAACCAACAAGGTTTCTTCACCTTCCCGTCGTTATCGCTGGGTCATTACGAAGTCAGCGTGCAGCAATCTGGATTCAGGCCCTTCCGCGAGACTGGACTGTTGCTGGACGTGAACTCCGCCTTAACGGTTGACGTTGTCCTGAATGTGGGAGACGTCAAGGAGGCGGTGACGGTGACGAGCACTTCCGTGCACGTGGAAACCTCCACCACGCAGTTGGGTGAGGTGATCAGTTCGCAGGAGATGACGGGCGTACCGCTGGTGTCGCGGAGCTACACCGATTTGCTGGCGTTGCAACCGGGCGTCGGCTCGGCTTCCTCGGGAATTGGCGGAGGCGGGGGTGGGACGGCTAACACCGGGTCGAATTTCATAGCCGCGGGATTCGCTGTGACCCCGGTGTCGGGCGACCTGAACGCGGGAAATCTTTCGGTAAACGGCATGAGGGAGGCGAACAACGGATTCCTTCTCAATGGCGCGACCGTGCAGGAATCCGGTTTCGGCGGCACGGCGGTCATTCCCAACCTGGACTCGATCGCGGAGTTTCGTATCATCACCAACAACTTCGACGCCGAATACGGTAACTATAGCGGCGGTCAGATCAACGTCATCACGAAATCGGGAAGCAACGGGTATCACGGCGATTTGTTCGAGTTTCTCCGCAATACCAACCTGGATGGACGCGATTATTTTGTTCCGACGCGGGGAGCGTACCACCAGAATCAATTTGGCGGCACCTTCGGCGGGCCCATTAAACGCGACAAGATGTTTTTCTTCGGGGATTATCAGGGAAACCGGGTTGTGCAAGGGGTAAGTTCATCTTTTTCGGTCCCCACGCCCGAGGAACTTGGCGGCGACTTTTCAGCAGTTAGCAGTCAGATGACTAAGCACGTCAATAGTGTCGGAGACAGTACGACCGCGGGCAGTTGGGCCAGCACGCTTTCTGCCGAACTGGGGGGGCAGCAAATAAACTCGGGAGAGCTTTACTACTACGCTCCAACGAGTGGCAATCCGGGCTGTACCACTACGGATCCCATCACGGGCTGCGTTTTCCCCAATGCTCAGATTCCCAGTACGGCGATTTCGCCGATCGCGACAAATCTCCTCGAATACATTCCAAACAGCGAGAGCGGGTCTTTCAGCACTTCAGCATTTTCCACCCGGCTGCGCGACGATAAAACCAGCGGCCGCGTGGACGCCAACTCGCACTTCGGCATGCTCTCCGCCTACTATTTTTTTGATCAATACAATTTGCAGAACCCGTATACCGTGGCTTCCTCGGTGCCCGGCTTTGGTTCGCTGTCCAAAGGCAGATCGCAAGTCATCAACCTGGGTGATACTAAAGCCTTCGGCAATTCGTCGGTCAACGAGTTCCGCTTCCAGTTTGTTCGCAGCAAGAATGTAACCACCCCCTCGGGAGGGACTGGAGTTACGTTAGCCTCGCTCGGTTTCACCGGCATCGACCCGCTCGATCCCGGCATTCAAGGTGTTCCGGAACTCGATTTCAACAACTTCGATCTAGGGGTTCTGAGCCGTGTCTTTGGACTGACCGAGAATACGTTCCAGTGGCTGGATAACTATCGCAAAGTGGTGGGCAAGCATACGCTGTCGTTCGGGGGCACCTATCATTACACTCAACTTCAGGAAGCGCTCATCAACATTGAGAACGGCAATTTCCAATTTAATACCGGCAGCGAGACGGGGATTGACATAGCGGATTTCCTGCTGGGAGCGCCGTCCGGTTACAACCAGGGACAGACCCCCGCATCCAACGGCCGCAACCGGTACATGGGTCTCTACGGACAGGACAGCTGGCGGACCACTTCCAACTTGACCTTGAACTACGGGTTGCGCTGGGAATTCGCCACTCCCTGGTACGAACAGCATAACGAAATCGAGACCATAGTCCCCGGTCTGCAATCCAAGGTGCTTCCGAACTCGCCCGTCGGTTGGGTGTTCCCCGGCGATCCTGGAATCCCTCGCACTTTGGCGCCCACACGCTATAACAATTTTGCCCCGCGGATCGGCCTCGCTTACTCGCCAAGCGGTGGCGATGGATGGCTCGGCAAGCTGTTCGGAGCCGGACAAACCAGCATTCGCGCGGGTTACGGATTGTTCTACACGTCCTTTGAAGGTGCCACGGACTTCAACGAGATTGGAGACGCTCCCTACGGGGACTATTACGCCCCCAGCACCCCGACCTTTGCGAATCCCTTTGTAAGTCGCCCGAGCGGTGCTACTTCGGTGTCCCCGTTCCCCATCCAGCTTCCGGTACAGCAAGACCTCGATTTCGCAGCGAAAGGTTTTCTTCCGATCGGAGCGTCACCAGGCTTCTACCACAAGAACCGGTTACCCTACGCCGAGGAGTATGAGCTTTCCATTCAGCGCCAATTCTCCTCGTCCACCCTCTTAACGTTAAGTTATGTGGGAACGCAAGCACACCGGCTACTTTCTGATCAGGAAGCCAATCCCGGAAGTCCGGCGATCTGTCTCGCTCTGCAGCAGTATGGGTGCGGTCCTAACGGCGAGAACAATAACTACCTATTGCCCGCTGGAGTGGCTGCTCCAGCCGCAGCCGTAGCCGCAGGTATCGTTACCACTGCCCCATGTGCGTCCGGTTCGGGCACCTGCAATGAAGTGGTCGGTACCCGTACCGGTCTGGTTCCGAACCTTGCTACCGGAACGATGAACTTCACCAGCGACGGCTATTTCATCACCAACGGTGTATCCGCCTACAATTCGTTGCAAGTAAATGTGCGGCACACGGCGAAGTCATTCACTTTCTTGGCGGGTTACACGTATAGCAAATCACTGGACGACTCGTCCGCGTATGGCGAGCAGGTAAACCCGTTCAACCACAAGTTGAGCCGGGCACTTTCGGCTTTTGACCAAACTCACAACTTCGTTTTGAGTTACGCGTACAACCTGCCTTTTGAAAAACTTGGAGGTCCAAAACGGCTGACCGCGGGCTGGCAGCTAAGCGGCATTACGCGATTTGCCACCGGGCTTCCTGTCACGCTGTATGAGACGGACGACAATTCCTTGCTGGGTACCGCGAATTCCGGCCCCTTGCCGATCGGCATGGATACTCCGCTGTTTACCGGCACTTCGATTCATCGGCAGAACCCACGTAGCAGCGCCACTGCGTCCTTCTTCGACGCATCGCAGTTTGTCCCGGAACCGATTGGAACGCTGGGAAGCCCGCGGAGGTTCTTTCACGGGCCTGGCCAAAACAACTGGGATATGGCGCTGCTGAAAGATACCCGGCTGAGCGAGACAACCAGGCTCGAGTTCCGTGCGGAGTTCTTTAATCTCTTCAACCATACGCAGTTCAGTGCGGTGAATGGCAACATCAGCGGCGCCGGCACCACGACGCAGTTCGGTTTCGGCGACGCGCAATCAACTCAGCAGGCGCGCATCGGGCAGCTCTCACTGAAGCTTCTCTTCTAGTTAGCCGGGGCCCGCATAGGGAGCGTGTTCGACCCGCAGAATTGCTGCGATCGACCCGCTCCCTGGATTGACGAAGGCGGATCCCCGAATTTCTGAGGCGCATTGAGGAGCTGACCGGCAGCACGCGTTCAGGTCCCAGGTCCGCCGCGATCTCCAAAGCGGTCCGGAGCCGCTGCCTACTCTGCCTTATTCGGTGTTACAAATTGAGGACAACCAAATATGTCCAACAAGCTTCGCTGGGGAGTTCTCAGCACCGCCAGCATCGGCAAGAAAGTTATCCCCGCAATGCAGCAAGGCCAATACACCAGCGTCGCCGCCATCGCATCCCGCGGTCTTGCGAAGGCCCAGCAGGCGGCCACCGTCCTGGGCATTCCGACGGCGTACGGCTCATATGAGGAACTTCTCGCCGATCCTGATATCGACGCTATCTACAATCCTCTTCCCAATCATCTCCACGTCCCCTGGACCATTAAGGCCGCCGAAGCCGGCAAGCATGTTCTCTGCGAAAAGCCCATCAGCCTCACCGTCGCGGAGGCCGAAACTCTCCTCGCCGTCCGCGCGCGTACTGGCGTGAAGATCGGCGAGGCCTTCATGATTCGCAGCTATCCCCAATGGCTCCGCCTCCGCGAACTGCTCAACCAAGGCCGCATCGGAGAACTTCGCTCCGTCGTCGGCTTCTTCAGCTACTTCGAGATGGACCCATCCAGCATCAACAATCGAGTCGAGTGCGGTGGAGGCGCTCTCCTGGACATCGGNNCAGATGCACACCGACCGGCTCACCTCGGCGATTCTCGACTTCCCCAGCGGCCAGTCCATCTTCACTTGCAGTACGCAGTTGGTCCCTTACCAGCGCGTCCACTTCCTGGGTACCCGTGGCCGCATCGAGATCGAAGTTCCCTTCAACGCACCGATGGATCGTCCCACTCGCCTGTTCATCGACGACAGCGGCGATCTGTTCGGCGGCGGCATCACTACGGAAACCTTCCCCGCGTGCGATCAGTACACGCTGCAGGGAGACGCTTTCTCCAGAGCGGTTTTGGAAAACACTGAAGTTCCGGTCTCCATCGAAGATGCCATCGAGAACATGGCCGTAATCGAAGCCATCTTCAACTCCGCCAAGTCAGGCCAATGGGAATCCCCGCGGCGATGAAAGATCTACAATCTCGCACTCGCAAGATTTCCAACCTCGCGATCGGCACCGCCATCATCTCAATGGGTAATTTTCCCCAGGAGCAGTCATGATGCAGAAGAATCCAACGAACGTCGTGTCCCCATCCTCCCCCGCTGGGGCGGTTCGCCTAAAACGCAGTCTGGGTCTGTGGAGCTTGGTCATAATCGGAATGGTGATGGTCCAGCCGACCGCGCCGATGGGGATTTACGGTGTCATCAGCAACAAAGGCCATGGCCACGTCGTCACCACGGTTCTTATCGCCATGATCGCCATGCTGTTTACGGCGATTAGCTATGGCCGAATGGCGCGCGTCTATCCCAGCGCCGGCTCGGCTTACACCTATGTGGGCCAGGAGATGCATTCTGCCCTTGGCTATATCGTCGGTTGGGGCATGGTGATGGATTACATCCTAGGTCCGCTGATCTGTATCGCGTTTTGCGCCAAGGCGGCGATGAATATTCTCCCCGGGCTGTCCTCTTTCTATGTCTGGATTCTGATCTTCGCCGCCCTCTTTACCTGGCTGAACCTGCGCGGCATACGGACCTCGGCACAGTTGAATGAGGCTTTGTGTACTGGCATGGTAGTGGTGGTCATCCTGTTTCTTGGCGCCGTCCTCCGCTCGGTATGGCACATTCACCACGATCCCGGGTTCTTCACCCATCCCTTCTACCAACCCGACACCTTCAATCTGCCGAGTATCTTCTCCGGTACTTCCGTAGCTGTGCTCACCTACATCGGCTTTGACGCCGTGTCCACGCTGTCGGAGGAGGTTAAAAATCCCCGCCGCAACATTCTTCTGGCCACGGTCTTGGTTTGTTTGATCACCGGTATCCTGTCCGGACTCGAAGTGTATGCCGCCCAGCTTGTCTGGGGATCGAAGCCGTTCCCCAGCGATCAGGT
>PMMJ01000271.1 GCA_003162255.1 Acidobacteriaceae bacterium
TTCGCGGCTATCGCGGCGGCTACTTGCCGGGGGAACGCCGCGAGATTGAACGTGGGCTGCGCGAGGGCCGGATCCGTGGAGTAGTGACCACGAATGCGCTGGAGTTGGGGATCGATATTGGGTCGCTCGACGCTTGTGTGATGGCGGGTTACGCGGGCTCGATCGCATCCACTTGGCAGCGCGCCGGACGTGCTGGGCGGCGCAGCGGGACCTCCTGTGCGGTGTTCGTTGCGTCTTCCGCGCCGCTCGACCAGTTCATCGTGCAGCATCCCGACTATTTTTTCGGAAGTTCGCCGGAACACGCGCACATTCAGCCCGACAACCTTGAGATTCTCGTGAACCATTTGAAGTGTGCAGCGTTCGAGCTGCCACTCTCACCAGGTGAGCGCTTCGGCAACGTGGAATTGCCCGAACTCTGCGAGCGGCTTGCTGAAGCAGGGTTCCTGCAGCGTAGCGGAGGCAATTGGCATTGGATTCAGGAGGGCTACCCGGCGGACACGATCAGCCTGCGATCGGTGACGTCCGACAATTTCGTCATCATCGACATTACCGGAGACGATGATGGAGAGCCGGAGGTGATCGGAGAGGTAGACTTTTCGTCTGCTCTGACTACCGTTCATCCGAAGGCGATCTACATCCATCAAGGCCAGCAGTATCACGTCGAGCGACTTGATTTCAGCCAGCGCAAAGCGTACGTGAAACGGGTGAACGTCGACTATTTCACCGACGCCATCCGCTATACGCAGGTGCGGGTACTCGAAATCGCAGAAGAGCGGAGCATCCCCGGCCCGGCAGCACGCGTTCATGGCGATGTGCTCGTGCGATCGCAGGTTGTCGGCTTCAAGAAAATCAAATTCTTTAGCAACGAGAACGTGGGCTCCGGGAAGCTCGAATTGCCGGAAAACGAGATGCACACCACTGCGTTCTGGGTGACACTCGAACACGAACTGCTGGCGGGATTGCACTTCACGCTTTCGGAGCGACAGAGTGGCATCTTTGGATTGCTCTACGCCCTCGGGTCCATGGCGACGCTGCTGCTGATGTGCGACCGTCGCGACCTTGGCGCCGCGGTCGGCGAGCGGCCAGCGAGTGCGGGCGCCGACACTGATATTGACTGCCAGGAGTTCGCGACGGCGACGGGTGCCGAGAAGGAATTCTTCGAGCCAAACCTGTATCTGTACGACGCGTATCCCGGAGGGATTGGATTCAGCGAACCGCTCCACGGCATTTGTGACGTGCTCTTGACCCGCACGCGCGAACTCATCTCGGCTTGTCCGTGTGAAAACGGATGCCCGTCGTGTGTCGGCCCCGCCGGTGACAGGAGTGAGCGCTCTAGGGAAGTAGCTCTCGCGATCCTTGAGCGGATGTGTTCCTGAGGCCTGCGGCGCGCCCGGCTCTCCACCAGCAAGTTTGGATCGACGGAAGTAGCAATCACGCGGGCACGGCACCAAAACTGGTCTCATAAATGGCTTTGGTAGGGCACGGCTTCAGCCGTGCCGCTCAAGGCCAATAAAGACGCGGGCTTTAGCCCCTGAGGGCCGAACAGCGTGCTCGGAGAACCATTTATTAGACCGGTTCTAGTAGTAAGCAGGAAGGCATGAGTCTCACGACAGCAGATCGCTTTGCCCGGTTGAAGGCGCTGCAACGCCCACCAACCATGCCCCTAGGTGGACGCGAGGTCGTGCCGGTGCCGAATCCTGCTGCAGCAGAAACCTTCGACCGAGCTTCGGGTGTTGCCATCGGAGCAGAGAGGCTTGCGCTGATTCTCGGTGCCACGGTAAAGCGGAACTGCCACGGCGAACATCTGTCACTGCACTGTTGGCATGGTGGTCATGCCCCATGCGCTCCAAATGCCGCGGCACTGCGGTTGCTCGGACCCGATGCTTCGGAAGACGCCGCGGACGCCCAGAAGTGGCTTTTTCTTGATACGGAGACGACAGGACTCGCAGGCGGGACGGGAACGTATCCGTTTCTGGTCGGCCTGGCATGGTGGGAAGGCGGAGGCCTGGAGGTCGAGCAGTTGTTCATGCGTGAGTACAGTGAAGAGCATTCGCTGCTCGCGGCGCTGGCCGAGCGCTTGAGCCAACGTCCGGTACTCGTCACGTTCAACGGGAAATCGTTCGACTGGCCGCTGCTCGAAACTCGCTATCGCATGACGCGAACGATTGCTCCGCCAGTCCCGCGCGTCCACCTCGATTTCCTGCATCCGGCGCGGAATCTCTGGCGCCTGCGGCTGGGCTCTGTGAGATTGTCGCAACTCGAACGCCACGTGCTGGGGTGGGACCGCGGCGCAGATCTGGTCTCGGAGCTGATCCCGAGAATCTATCTCGACTTTGTACGCGGCGGGCACGCGGAGCCGCTGGTTCCAGTATTCCAGCACAACCAGATGGATCTGCGCGGGCTCGCCGGACTCGCGGGGCGCATCCTGTCACTCCTCGGCGATGAGGACGGTACTTCCCAGAATGGATTGGAGTTGTACGGCGTGTCTCGCATTTGCGAGCGGCGCGGTGAGGTAAAGCGTGCGCGCAAACTGTACGAACAGTCGATTGGGTCGGTGCTTCCGATGGAAACTGATCGCGCTGCTCGCGTCGCGCTCGCAAGACTAGCCAAGCGCGACGGCGACCTCGCCCGCGCACGCGAGCTTTGGGAAAGCGCGCTAGGAAACTCTCGCGAGGGCTACCAAGCTTACGAGCAGTTGGCCATCTACTACGAGCACGAGGCCCGAGAGCCGCGACAGGCGTTTGCGATCTCACGTGAGGCGCTTGCCCAACTTCATCGGGCGAACCAGGTTGGGACGATCGCGGCGGCAGCATACCGCAGAACCAAGGCGCGATTCGAGCATCGACTCGTGCGCCTCGAACGCAAGGCCGGCCCGCTCCTCGATCCGTTTGACGCATTTTCGCGCGCGGGTTGAAGAGACTCGGGCCCAACACAAAAATTGGCGGCTCGCTGATTGTAATGGCGATCGTCGGTAGAGCAGTGTTGACTACCGATCGTTTGCCTGATTGCCGAAGCGTACCACAGCATTGCTCCAGCTTATCTGGTGCCGCTAGTGGCGTATATTGTTGTCGCGACCTATGCCGGGGCAAAGGCGGGACACCCCGCAGAGGGGCCTCGCGCCGCCCACACGCGGAGAAGGACGCAGCGATTTTTCAAGTTCAGCGGTTTTGATGAGGAAAGGACCACATGTTCTCACTAATACCATCTTATATGGGCCCTATTCGCAGATTTCTTGGCGCCAGCGTTCTTCTGTTGGCGCTTATAGCTCACTCTTCTTCGATGTTTGGGCAGAGCGCAACTTCTCCGACTGCACCTACCGCCTCTGAACCCCCGGCCGTGATTGACCAGGCTTGGCAGAAGGCCAGCGCGAAGTATGACGCCCAACGCTCGACCATCCTTAAAGAAGTGGACCGCGTGGATGATATCGGCCCGTACCGACCGGATTGGGAATCGCTCCAGAAATACGAAGTTCCCGCGTGGTACAAGGACGCTAAGTTCGGAATCTTCATTCACTGGGGTGTTTACTCGGTCCCCGCTTTTGCCAACGAATGGTATCCGCGAGACATGTATCGCGAAGGTTCCGATGAGTACAAACACCACATCGCCACTTACGGACCGCAAGATAAGTTTGGCTACAAAGACCTTATCCCGATGTTCAAGGCCGAGCACTATGATCCCGCGGCTTGGGCGCGGCTCTTTAAGGAGGCGGGTGCGAAGTATGTCGTTCCAGTCGCTGAACATCATGACGGTTTTGCGATGTATGACAGCGGCCTCAGCGACTGGACGGCGGCGAAGATGGGCCCGCGCCGCGACGTGATTGGCGATTTGGCAAAGGCGGTGCGCGCCGAGGGTCTTCACTTTGGCGCTTCGTCACACCGCGTGGAGCACAATTTTTTTCTGGGCGTGGGCCGCAGCATTCCATCCGACATCAACGATCCGAAGTACGCGGATTTTTACGGACCAGCGCACAATTGGCTGGACAAACCGGAGGGCACACCGCTTTCCGATGACTTTACTTACGTCTCCCCGGCGTGGGCCGACGACTGGCTTGCCCGTTCCTCCGAAATTGTCGAGAAATACCACCCCGACGTGATGTACTTCGACTGGTGGATCGGACAAGCATCGATTCGTCCGAACCTGGCTCGCTTTGCGGCGTTCTACTACAACTCGTCGCTCAAATATGGTGATCACGTCGGAGTGATTGACTACAAGGACTATGCGATGCAGGAGCACTCCGCAGTGCTCGACATCGAACGCGGCCAACTCGGCGACATTCGCCCACTCTATTGGCAGACGGACACTTCGGTGAGCAACAAATCGTGGGGCTACATCGGGAACGACACTTTCAAGTCACCGAAGTTCATAGTTCAACAACTCATCGATATCGTGAGCAAGAACGGCAACCTGCTGTTGAACGTCGGCCCTCGCTCGGACGGCACCATACCCGACGAAGTGCAGCAAGTGCTGCGAGACGTAGGGTCGTGGCTGAGCGTGAACGGGGAAGCCATTTACGGCACGCGCCCGTGGAGGACTTATGGGGAAGGTCCCACTAAAGTCGTGACCGGAGCTTTCCACGACGCCGACACCAGCGACTATACTGCCGAAGACTTTCGCTTCACGACCAAGGGAGACACGCTGTACGCGATTGAACTCGGCTGGCCATCCAGCGGGGAAGCGGTCATCCGTTCTCTGGGAAGTGGGGTTGGCGGTGGGAGAGTCGAAGGGGTGGCGCTGCTTGGTTCCGATGCGAAGCTCAGATTCGAGCAGCAGGCCGACGGTTTGCATATTCAAGTTCCGGCGCAAGCATCCGGCAAATATGCGTATGCTTTTCGCGTCGTTTGGCACAAGTGATTTCAAGATTCCAGCCGACAAACATGGAGCGTATGAGACAAACAGACCGTGGTCCAGTTGCGAACCGGAAAAAGTCAAAGTCGGGTACTCTTCCCTACAAGAATGCCGCGCTGCCCGCTGCGAACAGAGTGAGAGATTTGCTCTCTCGCATGACGCTGCAGGAAAAAGCCGCACAGATGCTCTGTATCTGGCAGAAGAAGCCAGAGACCCTGGTCGATAGCGAAGGCAATTTTGATCTGCAAAAGGCCAAGGCCGCATTTAAGGATCGCCGCGGACTGGGCCAGGTCGGCCGCCCCAGCGACGCGGGCAAGGGCAAGGACGCGCGCGGCATGGCGGAACTCACCAACGCGATCCAGAAGTTCTTCATCGAGAACAGCCGCCTGGGAATCCCGGTGATTTTTCACGAGGAGTGTTTGCATGGCCATGCGGCCGTTGATGGCACGAGTTTCCCCCAACCCATCGCGCTGGGAGCGACGTTCAATCCGAAACTGATCGAGTCGCTTTTCACGATGACGGCCGAAGAGGCCCGGCTCCGCGGCACCCACCATGCCCTGACGCCGGTCGTGGATGTGGCGCGCGATCCGCGTTGGGGTCGCGTGGAGGAAACTTATGGCGAAGATCCGTATTTGGTTTCGCGGCTCGGCATCGCTGCCGTGCGAGGCTTCCAAGGTAATGCGAAGTTCCGCGACAAGAAGCGCGTCGTCGCAACCCTTAAGCACTTTGCCGGCCACGGGCAGCCGGAATCGGGCATGAACTGCGCGCCCGCGAATGTGTCGATGCGCGTACTCCGCGAGACTTTCCTTTATCCCTTCAAAGCGGTCCTGGACGAAGCCGGACCTATCAGCGTGATGGCTTCTTATAACGAAATCGACGGCGTGCCGTCGCACGCCAATAAGTGGCTGTTACGTGACGTGCTTCGCAAAGAGTGGGGGTTCAAAGGATTTGTCGTATCCGACTACTTCGCAGTTTGGGAGTTGAGCTACCGTCCCGACACGCACGGCCACTTCGTGGCAAAGGACAAGAAGGAGGCGTGCGCGCTCGCGGTCGAAGCCGGCGTGAACATCGAACTGCCGGACCCCGATTGCTACTTGCATCTCGTCGAACTCGTCCGCAAGCGTGTGCTCAAAGAGTCACAACTCGATGAGTTGGTCGCCCCGATGCTGTACTGGAAATTTCAAATGGGCCTGTTCGAAGATCCCTACGTCGATCCCGACGAAGCCGCGCGAGTTGTCGGCTCCGACACCAATCGTAAGCTGGCCTTGCAAGCAGCGCGGGAAGCGATCACGTTGCTGAAGAATGAAAACAACATTGCGCCGCTCAATCTGGATCGGATCAAAACCATCGCGGTCATCGGCCCGAATGCCGACCGCAGTTTGCTTGGCGGCTACAGCGGAGTGCCGAAGCACAACAGCACGGTGATCGAGGGCATCAAGGCCAGAGTCGGCAATCGTGTCAAGGTCCTCTACAGCGAAGGCTGCAAGATCACGATCGGCGGATCATGGAATCAGGACGAAGTCATCCCCGCTAATCCCGATGAGGACCGCAAGCAAATTGCCGAGGCCGTCGACGTCGCGAAGCAGGCGGACGTGATCGTGCTCGCCATCGGTGGCAACGAGCAGACCTCGCGCGAGGCGTGGTCGCTCGTGCACATGGGCGACCGCACCAGTCTGGATCTCATCGGCAGACAGGAAGAACTGGTCAAGGCGATGGTGGCCACCGGCAAACCTGTCATAGTCTTTCTGTTCAACGGACGCCCGCTTTCGATTAACTACGTGAGCCAAAACGTGCCGGTCATTTTCGAGTGCTGGTATCTGGGGCAGGAAACGGGAGCGGCTGTCGCGGAAGTGCTGTTTGGGGATTTCAATCCAGGGGGCAAGCTGCCGATCACCATCCCTCGATCTGCTGGCCATCTGCCGGCGTTCTACAACTACAAGCCTTCGGCGCGACGCGGTTATCTGTTCGACGACGTCTCTCCTCTCTACGCTTTTGGTTACGGTCTGAGCTACACCAGCTTCGCCATTCAGAACGTGCGCTTCGAGAAAGAGAAAACGAAGATTAAATCGAATGGGACCACGCGTGTTCTGGTGGACATCACGAACACGGGCAAGCGCGCAGGTACGGAGGTCGTGCAAATGTACGTCCGCGATCTGGTGAGTTCAGTAACGCGGCCCATCAAGGAACTCAGAGCCTTTGAGAAAGTGTCATTGCAACCGGGCGAGACGAAAACGGTCAGTCTGGAAATCACTCCGGAGTCACTTGCCTTCTACGATGTGAACATGAAATACAAGGTCGAGCCCGGCGAATTCGAAATCATGGTGGGCAGCTCGTCACGGAACGAAGATCTAAAGAAAGTGCTTCTCGAAGTTAAGGGGTGAAGGTTCAGGAGTGAAGGTTCGAGCGTGAAGATTCTTAGAAACGAGGCCATCGATGGCTGACAGCACTTATAGGCTCGCCGCCAGAGAAAAAATCGGTTACGCCTGCGGCGACATCGCGACCAACTTCTTCTTCCAATCGATGATTCTCTACCAGACCCGTTTTTATACAGACACGGCGGGCCTTTCAGCAGTGGCTGTCGGCTCCATGTTCCTCCTGCTCCGGCTCGGCGATGCCATCATCGATCCGGTCATCGGCGCATTGTCGGACCGGACGCAAACCCGCTGGGGCAAGTTCCGCCCCTGGATTCTTGGGACCGCAGTCCCCTTCGGATTGATTTTCTGGCTGGTGTACGTGACTCCCAACTTCGGACCTCACGGCAAGCTTGTCTACGCCTACATCACTTACTCGCTGGTGATGATGCTCTATTCGGCGAACAACACGCCGTACTCGGCCCTCATGGGCGTGATGACACCCGATAGCAGCGAACGCAGCAGTATCGCCAGTTATCGTTTTGTCGGTGCCTTGATCGGACAGTTCATCATCCAGGCGCTCCCGCTTCCACTCGTCGCTAAGCTGGGCCACGGCGATTCCGCCAGGGGCTGGGCCACAACGATGGCGATCTTCGGAGCTCTGATCATCATTCTGAACCTGATCACGTTCGCCACCACGCGCGAGCGTGTACCGACCGCTCCCGGACAGAGACCATCGCTGCGCGCCGACCTGAAGGACGTCTTCACCTGCGGTCCGTGGATCGTGATGTTCATCCTCACACTACTTATCTTCACCATGCTTGTGGTACGCGGCAGTTCGTTGAATTACCTCTTTGCCTACTATCTTGACCAAGGGACGATCAAGGCATTCCTCGATAAGATCGGTCTCGCAGCCGTGGGGGCCGGCCCGGTGACCGGCTGGAAATCCGCCTTGAACGCCCTCGGCCTGCTGGTGAATCCTGACGGCTCCAATGCCGCTGCCGTTGGTTTGAGCCTGTTTTTTGTGGGCGGCAGCGTGATTCAGATTGTTGGGATCATCTTTTCCAAACCCCTCGCCGATCGCTTCGGCAAGAAGGCGGTCTTCATCGCAGGCATGTCGGTTACGACCATCGCTACGGTGCTCGTTTTCTTTGCTACGCCGACTTCCATGACCCTGCTGGTCGTACTCGGCATCCTCTGGCCCATCGGATGGGGGCCCACCGTGCCGCTGCTATGGGTCATGATTGCCGACGTGGCCGATTTCTCGGAGTGGAAAAACTCGCGCCGCGCCACTGGCTTCATGTATGCGGGTATTCTCTTCGCTCTGAAAGCCGGCCTGAGCCTCGGCGGAGCCCTCAGCGCATGGGTAATCGCTGCCTATGGCTATGTCCCTAACGTCGCGCAAACCCAGCATGCCCTGCTAGGGATCCGCTTGGGTGCAAGTATCTACCCCGGCGTCGCCCTCGTTCTCAGTCTCGCGTGTTTGGCGATCTACCCCATTGGCAAGGCGCTCAACCTACGCATCCAGGATGAACTGACCGAACGGCGACGGAAATACGCAACCCCAAACCCAGCCGCGGCTACATCGTGAGAATAATGTGGGCAATTCCGATTGTGGAATGCGGACTTGCACTTCTGAGAATCGGTGTTACCATGACAGGTCCGTTAACGTACACGATATGGATTTTCCCCTATTGTGACCGGCACCGGTGAGCCCGATTCACCTCGACACCTAGCGATCGCCAAGGAGAAGGCATATTTACCTACTAGGGATTGACGTCGGAACTGGCGGAACGCGCGTCCTCGTTGTCGATGAGGACGGGCATGTGGTTGCCTCTGCCACCGAAGAGCATGCTCCTTTTGTGTCCCCGCAGATTGGTTGGGCCGAGCAGCAGCCTGACGATTGGTGGGCTGCTTGCACGATTGCCGTTCCGCGCGCTTTGGAAATCGCGGGACTGCGTGGCGACGACATTGCTTGCCTCGGTTTCTCCGGACAAATGCACGGCGCCGTGATGCTTGACGAAAGCGGGCGAGTGGTGCGTCCGGCATTAATCTGGTGCGACGTGCGCACCGATGCCCAGTGCCGCGAGTTGAATGAAAAGATCGGAGCGGAACGGATCATTCAGTTGACGTGCAATCCGGCCCTGGCCAACTTCACACTGACCAAGTTGCTGTGGGTGCGAGAAAACGAACCGGAGAACTGGAAGCGAGTTCGCTCGGTCATGCTGCCGAAAGATTATGTTCGCTTCCAGCTCACGGGAGAGCGCGCTACCGATATGGCGGATGCTGCCGGAACTCTGTTGCTGGATGTTGCCAACCGGCGCTGGTCGAACGAGATGTTGGAAGCGGCCGAAATCAATCGCGACTTGCTGCCCACACTTTATGAATCGCCCGACGTCTGCGGCAAAGTGTCCACTCGCGCCGCTGCCGCCACGGGCCTGAAAGCAGGAACTCCAGTGGTCGCGGGTGCCGGGGATCAGGCGGCGGGCGCGACCGGGATGGGGATTGTGACGCCGGGCGCCGTCAGCGCGACGATCGGCACGTCCGGAGTTGTGTTTGCGGCGACCGATGCTCCAGCGCTCGATCGACAAGGACGACTGCACACGTTTTGCCACGCGATTCCCGGTCGCTGGCACGTGATGGGCGTCACCCAATCGGCGGGACTCTCCCTGCGTTGGTTTCGCGATCAGTTTGGGGCGGGCCCGGACGATGGGCGAGATCCTTATGAGCGCTTGACGGAAGAAGCGGAAACTGCGCCAACAGGCTGTAAGGGACTTTTGTGGGCGCCTTACCTGATGGGCGAGCGCACACCGCACTTGGATCCTCGCGCCCGAGGCGCGCTCGTGGGCATTACCGCTTCCCACACTCGGGCGGATGTGATTCGCGCAATTCTCGAGGGAGTCGCCTTCAGCTTGCGCGACACCTTCAGCATTTTTGGTGAAATGAATGTGCCGGTAAAAAGCGTGCGCCTGGGCGGAGGCGGAGCTCGATCGCCGCTGTGGCGGCAGATCCAGGCCGATGTTTACGGACACGAAGTTGAGATTGTCGAGGCAGAAGAGGGAGCCGCGTACGGCGCAGCTCTGCTGGCGGGAGTAGGCGCTCGGGAGTGGGCTTCGGTGGATGAGGCGTGCGCCTCGGTCGTACGCGTTGCCAAGCGCGTCCCACCGAACGCGGATGCGATAGCTGTGCTGAATAAGAACTATGCGGCCTATCGCCGTGTATACGGCGCGACGCGCGACATCTTTGCTTACTAGATTTTTTATGTTGGAGAAAGGCACTCATATATGGCGAAAAACGGAAAATACGAACCCAGGCCGGAACACAAATTTACTTTTGGCATGTGGACCGTGGGAAGCCTTGGACGAGATCCGTTTGGTGATGCCGTGCGGGAACCGTTGTCTCCGCCGGAACGCGTTGATCTTCTGGGTGAGGTAGGCGCGTGGGGCGTGAATTTCCATGACAACGACCTGGTTCCGATCGATGCAACGCCGGCGGAGCGCGACCAGATTGTGCGCGATTTCAAAAAGGCCTGCGAGCGGAATCACATCGTCGTCCCCATGGCGACTGTGAACCTGTTCTTCCATCCCGTTTTCCGGGACGGGGCCTTCACCGCGAACGATCCGGAAGTACGCGCGTACGCGTTGCAGAAGACGATGCGCGCGATGGACCTCGGGGCCGAATTAGGCGCGAAGGTCTTCGTCCTGTGGGCGGGAAGAGACGGCGTGGAAACTGACGGATGCCGCCGCGCCGACGTTGCGGTGCAGCGCGCGCGCGACGCCATTAACTATCTTTGCGAGTACAACGCGGACAAGAAGTACGGCTTCAAGCTTGCGCTGGAAGCTAAGCCCAACGAACCGCGGAGCGATATCTATTTCCCAACCACGGGGCACTATCTGGCGCTGATCCCAACCCTGGATCATCCTGAAATGGTCGGCGTCAATCCTGAGGTCGCTCACGAGCGAATGGCCGGTCTGAACTTCATGCACGGCGTGGCGCAGGCCTGGGACGCGGGGAAACTCTTCCACATCGATCTGAATGACCAGGAGCCGGGACGCTTCGATCAGGATTTGCGCTTTGGCTCAAATAACCCTAAATCCGCTTTTTGGCTGGTGAAGTTTCTGGAAGAGGTCGGGTACGAAGGCGCGCGCCACTTCGACGCTCATGCCTACCGCACCGAAGACTACGAGGGCGTGAAGGACTTCGCTCGTGGCTGCATGCGTACTTACCTCATCCTAAAAGAGAAGGCGGAGCAGTGGAATGCCGATAAGGAAATCCGGCAAATTCTAAAGCAAATCGAAGCCGAAACGGACGCTATTCCTCCGGCGATTAAGTACTCGCGAGAGGCTGCGGCCGCGCTGCTGGGATATAGCTTCGACAAGGCCGCGATTGCGAAGAAGCGCCTGCCCTACGAGCGGCTCGATCAAATCACGATCGATATTCTTCTTGGCGTCCGCTAGAAAACCGGCCATCATATGTTTTTGCGACGGGTGCGGCTATGCGTTCTCTGTCGGCCAACCATTGCTCTCGCGCTGTAAGTTCCTGCAAGTGTTTCCACCGCGCCAAGTGGCTCGGCAAAACGATTCCGTTGTTCCTGTGTCTTCTCAGTTTTACTCAACCTAGCTTCGCTCTTGGCCAGGCGCGCTATCTGGAGGCCGTTCCTCGGCCCGGCAGCTTTGCCATTGCCCAAGGGAAAACTCTCGCCAGCATTTATATAGACCCCAACGATTATGCGGGCGTGGCGCGCGCTGCGCATGACCTGCAAGCGGACGTGGCTCGGGTCACTGGTCGCAGCCCCAGAGTTGCTGACGTCGAAAGCGTTCTCGGAACCAACGCGATCGTAATCGGTACGATTGGAAAGAACGCAGTTATCGATCGCCTCATCCGGCAACGGAAGATAGATGTAACTGCCGTAGCCGGTCAGTGGGAGGCATTCCTCATTCAAGTTGTTCCGCGGCCTTCGCCCGGAGTTGAAATGGGGTTGATTATTGCCGGAAGCGACAAGCGCGGCACCATCTATGGTATCTATGACCTCTCCGAGCAGATGGGAGTTTCTCCCTGGTATTGGTGGGCGGACGTTCCTGTAGCTCACAAGGACGCTCTGTTCGTGAAGGCCGGCAAGTACATACAAGGACCTCCCGCCGTCAAGTATCGCGGAGTCTTCTTGAACGACGAGGCTCCCTCACTGTCTGGATGGGCGCACGAGAAGTTTGGAAACCTCAACCACCAGATGTACGAGAGAGTTTTCGAACTCCTGCTGCGGCTAAAAGCCAACTATCTTTGGCCGGCCATGTGGAACAACGCTTTCAACGAGGATGATCCGCTGAACCCGAAGCTGGCCGACGAATATGGCATCGTGATGGGGACCTCGCACCACGAGCCGATGCTGCGCGCGCAACAGGAGTGGAAGCGTCACGGCACTGGACCCTGGAACTACGCGACCAATGCCGAAATTCTCCGCCAATTCTGGACGGAGGGTGCCGAGCGCAACAAGAACTATGAAAGCATGATGACCATCGGCATGCGGGGCGATGGCGACATGCCTATGGTGGAAGGGGGCGACATGCCGGCCAACGTGAATCTGCTGGAACGGATCGTGGCCGACCAACGGAAGATCATCGCCGATCATGTGAATCCGGACGTGTCTAAAGTTCCCCAACTCTGGGCGCTCTACAAGGAAGTGCAGGAGTATTACGAGAACGGCATGAGGGTTCCAGACGATGTGACTTTGCTCTGGTGCGACGACAATTGGGGCAATCTCCGCAGGCTGCCAACCGCTGACGAACGTAAGCGCAGTGGGGGCGCCGGAATTTATTATCATTTCGATTACGTCGGAGATCCGCGCTCCTACAAGTGGCTCAACACGATTCCTATTACAAAAGTGTGGGAGCAGATGAACCTCGCGCATCACTACGGAGCGGATCGCATCTGGATTGTCAATGTGGGCGACCTCAAGCCCATGGAGTTTCCGATAGAGTTCTTCCTGACTTTGGCATGGAGTCCTGATCAGTGGTCCCAGAAGAAGATCCGGGAATATACCAGGAGTTGGGCCGAGCGCGAGTTTGGGCCGAGATACGCCCCGGAGATTGCCGACATCATTTCCGCGTACACAAAATACAACGGAAGACGAAAACCTGAACTTCTCGACCCGACTACTTTCAGTCTAGTGGACTACGAGGAAGCGGACCGCATCGTCGCCGAGTGGGAATCAGTTGTTGGGAAGGCTGAGCGAATTTATCGAAGCCTGCCAGAGAACGCGCGCGATGCTTTCTTCGAACTGGTGCTCTATCCGGCGAAAGCCTCCGCTCAAGTCGCCGAGCTCTATGTGACGGCGGGAAAGAACCATCTCTATGCCAGCCAGGGAAGGGCCAGCACGAACGACCTCGCGGCGCAGGCCCGCGCGCTGTTTCAGGCTGATGCTGCGCTATCCGATTTCTACAACCACACTCTCGCACACGGCAAGTGGGACCACATGATGGATCAGACCCATATCGGATATTCCTCGTGGAACGAGCCATCGTCGAACGTCATGCCCAAGGTCGCTGAGATTGAAGTCCCGCTTGCTGCCGCCATGGGCGTCGCTGTAGAAGGTTCGACCGCGGCTTGGCCGGGGACATCCGGCCAACCTGAGCTTCCGCAATTTGACGGATTCAACCGGCAACGACGATACATCGACCTGTTTAATCGTGGAAGAACTCCCTTTCAATTCACCGCCACGGTAAGCGCGCCGTGGATTGTGTTGAATAGAACGCAGGGTTCCATAGAAAAGGAGCGGCGCTTGTGGGTGAGCGTGGACTGGCGGAAGTCGCCGAAGGGCTTGTCGGAAGGCTCGGTGACGATCATAGTACCCAGTGGTGATCGAGTCACCATCAAAGTGCAAGCATTCAATCCAGAAATGCCGGCCCGAGCTTCTGTCCGCGGCTTTGTTGAAGCGAACGGTTACGTGTCCATCGAAGCTGAGCATTACACGAAGAAGATTGGTGCGGATTCAGTGCGCTGGGAGAAAATCGCGGACTACGGCCGGACGCTATCGTCCATGTCGGTCTTTCCCGTTACCTCCCGGAGCGTGACGCCTCCCGAGAACTCCCCGTGCCTCGAGTATCAAATGTATCTATTCCACGCCGGACCGATTGAAGTTGAATCCATTCTCGCCCCGACGTTAAACTTCGTTCCCGGGCGGAGTCTGAGATACGCGATCTCGTTCGATGACCAACCGCCCCAGATCGTGGATGCGCTGGCGGCCAATTCGCTTGCTGAGTGGGAGAAGTCGGTAGCAGACAGCGTGCGTAAAGTGAAGTCCAAGCACACTCTTGCGGAACCGGGCTATCACGCTCTGAAGTTCTGGATGGTGGATCCGGGAGTCGTGCTGCAGAAGTTGGTTGTCGATGCGGGCGGCGTGAAACCGAGCTACCTCGGACCGCCGGAAAGCTATCGCGGCATCAGCGCAGCATCTGCTCGCTGACGTGCGACGACGTTCCTACTGCGCCGGCTCCTTGATTGGAACAATCCTATCGCCGGCCACGTCTCGCAGTTGCTGGACTATGCCGGAGGGCCAGTGAATCTCGACCAGATCCGCCGAGGCATTTGTTCCCAAGCCAAAATGGACCGGTCCGGCGCTGGACGAAGCATAGCCCGCGGCTGTTGACATATGGTTGTATTGCGTGCCGCTCTTGGTTACCACCTTGATGCGCGCTCCAATGCCATCGCGATTGCTCTTGGTTCCTTGAAGCTTGAGTTCCAGCCAATGGTTGTTGCCTGGGCTCTGATTGATCCAGATCTCCGCCGGTGCATTGATGGCACTCACGACTACGTCGAGCCGCCCATCCCCGTTAAGGTCACCGATCGCGGATCCGCGATGCCGTGCCGGGGGACGTGAGGTGAGTCCGGCCTCGGCCGTCAACGCGGCGAATTTCATCCCACCCTTGTTCGCCGCACTAATGTTGCGGAAAACGGTGTTCGGTTGTTCTACCGTAATACGAGGCGCGGACAGGAGAGACTGAACGTGCCCGCGCGAAACAAAAATGTCTTTCCATCCGTCGTTGTCGAAATCGGCGATCGTCGGAGAATAACCGGCCATGGGCAGGCTCTGGCTGGCCATGCCACTTGATTCCGTCACTTCGACGAAACCTCCCTTGCCGGTATTGCGATAGATGGGGAAGGTTTCATTGTCGAGCGCGACCAGGCAAATGTCGGGATAGCCGTCATTGTCCAGATCGCGGAAATCGACGCCCATTCCGGAAATGAAAACGCCGTCTTCGCGCAGCGCCACATTGGCGTCGAATCCAATTTCCTCAAAGCGCGTACCGTTTACGTTCCGGAAGAACCAATTGAACAGCTTGTCGTTGGTGACGAAAAGATCCATGCGGCCATCAAGGCTAGAATCGGCCACGGCCCCTCCCATGCCTTTTCCAGGATGCGCGCGCAATCCATACTCGACCGAAGCGTCCCTGAAGGTTCCGTCGCCGTTATTGATAAATAACTGGTTCGGGGTCGGCGGGTACATCTTGGGATGACAGTAGTCGCGATGGCCCTCGTCCAGACAGACGGGTTCGTGCTCTCCGTCCCACTTGAGATAGTTGATGACCACCAGATCCAGGAGGCCATCGTTGTTCACATCCACCCAAACGCCACCCACCGACCAGAGCGGGCCGTACTCACGATCGGGCTTATCGAGTCCCGCCTTGGCGGTCACATCGGTGAAGGTTCCGTCTCCATTGTTGTGGTAGAGCGTATTGTGGTGCACGCCACCGACAAAGATGTCTTCGTAGCCGTCGTTATCGTAATCGCCAATAGCTACGCCCGTGTCGTAGCCAGTTCCCGCCAGACCCGCCTTGGCGGTGACGTCGGTGAAATGCCCTTTGCCGTCATTTTCGAAAAGGCGGTTCGAGTATTTCGCAGAGCTCTTCTTAAGCGTGTCGATATCGGCGCCGTTGGTGAAGAAGATGTCCAGTTTCCCATCGTTGTTGTAGTCGAAGATGGCCACCCCGCCGGCCATCGTTTCAGGCGCGTGGCGCTGAGGCGTCTCCGAGCTGTCGAGCTTGAAGTCGATCGGCCGGTAGACGAAGTGGATGGGGGAGTCCCCGCGCTGGCCGGAGGCAAACGCCCAGAGCGTGGCCGCCAACACCGCCGCCAGGATGGCCCTGTTCATGGCGCGGGCTCGCTGGCGCGTCCCGGCACCGTGATCAGAGGCGGCGGAGCCTTTTCTGCCGCCAGTTCCTTCACCTTCGCGAACTCGGCGTCCGCTTCCCGCTCCCGGCCCAGAGAGCGCCACAGCCGGCCCAGGCGGTAGTGCGCGTCCGGCCGGGAAGGATCCAGGCGGATGGCCTCACGAAAATGGCGCTCCGCTCCGGCGGTGTCGCCGGAATCCGCCAGAACGATGCCCAGATCCAGGTGCGCGAGCCTGAGATTGGGCACGCCCTCGAGAGCCTGGCGCAAATGCTCGCCGGCCGCCTTGTCTTCGCCGGCGTGCATCTCCGCGTCGCCCAGGTAAGCCAGGGCCTGCGACTGCTGGGGCTGATTCGCCAGCTCCGCCTGGAATTCGCGGCGAGCGTCGTCGTAACGCTTCTGCTTCCAGTAGAGGTATCCGAGATCGAAGTGGACGTCGGGCTCGCGGGGAGCCGCCTTTGCCGCGGCCTCGAACTCCGCCGTCGCCTGCTCCTCCTGGTTGGCGGCGTCGAGCACCTCGCCGAGGAGCATATGAACGGGCGCGGAATCCGGGTTCCTGGCGAGCAGCGAGCGGAACTCTTCGATGGCCTCGGGATAGTGCTTTGACCACAAGTAGCTCTGAGCCAGCTTGTAGCGCAGTTCCAGATTGCCGGGCTGCTGGGCGGATGCCAGTTTCAGTTGTGGCGCAGCGGCTTCGAACTTGCGCCCGCCGTAGTAGCTCATCCCCAGCAGCACCCGGACTTGAAAGCTGGCCGGATCGGCTTTGGCGGCTCGCTCAAATGCGGAGGCGGCATCGAGGAAACGGTTCAGCTTGAAGTAGGCCAGGCCGAGGTTCAGATCCAGGCCGGGNNCTCGTATTTGCCCTCGCGGGCCAGGGCCAGGGCTTGGCCGGCCTCGGCGGCGGCTGCGGAGTCGGCGCCCGCCCACAGGCCCGCGGCGGACGCCAGCAGGACCAGAAGAAGCCTCACAGACACTGCGCACCAGCCATGATTCCGTTCCATGTTA